>JAJDCW010000093.1 GCA_029260635.1 Phycisphaeraceae bacterium
GCGGTGTCGGCCCTGGAATCCGGGGGCGGGTTGATCGTGACAAAAAAACCAGGCGAGACCGTGGCGGCATTGCTCACGGACCCGACTAGACGCGCGGAACTGGCTAAGCGCGGCCGCGAAGTTATCCTGTCACGCCAAGGCGCGACGCAAAGACATGCGGCGTTGCTGATGCAGTTACTTGATGAATAACCGGCCCTTCGCGTTGCTCAGAACCGGCGTACAATACGCTTGATCCGATACCCGAACCCCGATACCCGAATACATGCCTTCAACCGAACTACGACAAACCGTGCTGACCACCGCCAGAAGCGTGGTTGTGAAGATCGGCACCCAGCTGCTGACCAGCGAGAACGGCGACACGCCCAGCCTGGACGCGGCTTTTATCAGGCAGATCGCCAAACAAGTGGCGCAGCTGCGTAAGGACGGCCGACGTGTGACGCTGGTCAGTAGCGGTGCCGTGGGCGCGGGGTGTGTTTCGCTGGGTATTGAAAAACGCCCCACCGACCTGGCGGAGTTGCAGGCCGTGGCTGCGATCGGGCAGCGGCAGCTGATGACCGAGTGGCACAAGGCATTCAGCCGATACAAGCTCTCGGTCGGGCAGGTCGTGCTGACACGGACCGATTTCGACGACCGGGTGCGTTTCCTGAACATCCGCAACTGCGTGAACAAGCTGCACGAACTGGGCAGCGTGCCGATCCTGAACGAGAACGACGCGGTCGCGGTCGATGAACTGCGGTTCGGCGACAACGATTTATTGGCGGCGATGACGACCAACGCGCTGCGGGCCGACGCCCTGCTGCTGCTGACGACCGTGGACGGGTTGCTGGATGAAAACGGCAAGCTGATCGACCTGATCGACGACATGTCGACGTACCAGGGGCTGACGCGGGCCGGCTCCAGCAAATGGGGCCGGGGCGGGATGAGCACGAAGCTGGAGGCGGCGAAGCTGGTGATGGACGCCGGCGAGGTGTCGGTGATCGCCTCGGGACTTGAAGACAACATCGTCACGCGCGTTTTGGCAGGCGAGAAGCTGGGCACGGTCTGCCTGCCCGCCGGACGGAAGATGGACAGCCGACAGCGGTGGATCGCGCTGACCGCCCGCCCTTCCGGGACGATCGGCATCGACGACGGGGCCTGCAAGGCGATCTGCGACAAACACAAGAGCCTGCTGGCCAGCGGCGTGACTCAGATCACCGGCCGCTTCGACCGCGGCGACATCCTGCTGGTGCGGTCCGAGACCGGCAAAGAGCTGGCGCGGGGGCTGACCAACTACAGCGCCGAAGAACTCCGCTTGATCATGGGCAAGCGGTCCAGCCAGTTCCAGAAGCTGCTGGGCAACGCGGCGTACGACGAGGTGATCCACCGGGATAATCTGGTGGTGCTGGGTTAATAGTCTTGAAGTTCATTAGCTTGTGATCTCAAGGAAGGTCACGGACGTGGCCATCCCTGGGCTTCGGGGGAGTCATCTCTAACCTATTGGGCGGGCAACCCGAGGCTTATTGGACTGCCCTAACCGGTACAAAGATATCTTTCTGACTAAACCGGACAGCCGTAACAGCCGATCCTGCGCAATGAGTCGGCCGTCTGTTCGGCCGGTTCCACCGAACTGTCCATATGGATCAGCTACGGATTGAACGGCATCGAAGTCTTGGGTTTACTCAGATGAGCGTGATTGAAGACAACGTGAACCTGCTGATGCGTGTGCGAGAGCTGTGCCTGACCGGGCAGGTCGCCAACGCGGAGCTTGAGCTGCACAGCGTGTACCGTCAGGCCGGTTGCGACGGCTCGATCAGGGTCGTGCTGGCGGCGCTGCTGGCCCGCCGGGGTGAGCACGGCGAGGCGCAGAAGATCCTCAAAGGCGTCACCCCCGAAAATATCGAGGCCTGCACACCCGATCAGATCAGGCTGGCGATCAGCATCCTGATATCGCTGGGTGATAACGACCAGGCCGAACGCCTTGGGCGGGCGTACCACAAAGCGTTCGGCCACGAGGCCACACGCTGGCTGCGTGACATGAACGTCCCGGGCTCGAATCGGCTGCGCTGGTCCGAGGGCGGGTCGATCGATGAACTGGCCCGGGGGCTTGCCAGCGAACCCAAGGCGATCCCCGCATTGGTCTTTGCACAAAAACATCAACGACACCTGCCGACGGTTCGGCTGCTCCGGCAGGCGATCCGCCGGATCGTACCGTTATTTGAGAACGACGCACGGCAGATGACCATGGTCTGCGTGGCGATGGCGGAGCTGTCGCTTCTGGAAGGCGACCAGGCGCAGGCCCGGCGCTGGGCGCACCGCGGGCTGGAAGAAGACCCATACTGCGCGACCCTCGCGCTGCTGGTCAACAAGCTGCGTGATAACGGCGATACCGCCCTGCCGCCCGTGTCCGTGCTGACATGCGTGGCCAGGCAGCACCCGGGCTACCCCGATGTCCAGGCGGCCCTGATCCGCCGGCAGTCCAGCGAGGGCCAGACCGACACCGCCAAAGCGAATCTTGCCGCCTGGCTGGAGCGTGAGCCCTACTCGCCGCAGGCACTGGAACTCAAGCAGGAGCTTGCGGCATGACCCAGCCCACTATCGAACAACAGCAGCAGGCACTGGATCGTCTGGACCTGGCGAAGTCGGCGTACTACGCCAAGCACTACAACCAGGCCCTTGGGCACATCCGCCGGGCGATCGAGCTGGACCCGGACTGTGTCAACGCCCGTGTCCTGCAGGCGCGTGTGTACTTGAAACAGAACCGGCCGAACCTGGCGATGTCGGCACTAAGTGCTTTCGAGAAGGCAGCTCCGGACATGGCTGATACGCCCGAGGTGTCGATGCTGCGTGCCGAGGCGCTCGCGGGCAGCGGGTTTGACCGCGTCGCCAAGGGACAGCTCCAGAAGCTCGCGGCACAGCTACCCGACGACGTCCGCCCCTACCGGATGCTCTCGGGGCTGCACCTGAAGCTCAATCAATTCAACGAGGCGATCAGCTCGCTGCGCGACGTGGTGCGACTGACCCCTTCGGACCAGGCATCAACAAGGCTGCTGTCGGACCTGATCCAGCACAAGGACCCACAGGCGGGTCTGGACTTGCTGCTGGCGGGCAAGGTGGAAACGAACGAACCCGGGGTGCTGCTGCGTGCGGCACGTCAGTGCAGGGAGCTGGACCGGTTGCGTGACGCGGACGAGTTGTATGAATCGATCCTGAAGCTGAGGCCCGAGGATGTGGGTGTATTGATCGAGTCGGGCCGACTGGCCGACGAGATGGGCGAGGACGTGACCGCGATTCGGCGGCTGGAAAAGGCGGTCTCTATTAATGGCGACCATGTGGCCGAGGCGTTGGGCGCATTGGCGGTCGTACACAGCCACGCGGGACGGTTCCGACTTGCGGCGCTAAGCTGCTGGAAGGCGGCGCGTCGGGATGGACACGACGGCTTAGCCTGGGCGGGGCTGGCGGTGAACGCCAAGGCATGCGGCCGGACCGGCCTGGCGGACCGCGCGTTCAAGGCGTTACACCGCTGCACAGGCAGCCGGCAGCGTCAGCAGTATCTGGCGGGATGGTGGCAGCACGTGGCCGCGCCGCTGGCGATGGATTCCGGGTTAAACGAAACGCCCCCCGACCACGCCGGGCAGTCGGTCTTCCAGTCGCTGCTCAAGCAGGCGACACAGACGCTGGCGGATGTGACCTGTGACCACCCCAACCGGGCGGATGCTCATTACCACCTGGCGGTCTGCCACCACCTGCTGGCCGACCCGACCGAGGCGAACATCCACAACGACCAGGCCCTGGCGATCAACCCGCGTTACGCCGCGGCGATCCGCTTGGCCGACCAGATCGAGGACCAGCTTCTGCTCGCGGCCTGACCACGACGCGTCCGGCCCCCTACTCAACAACCTGCTTGGGATACAGTGACGAGTCCCACCGGAACTCCGTTTCGGGGTCCTTGTGGAATCCCTTGGCCGCCAGGCGAATGCAGTCCCAGCAAAGCGGAGCCCCCTCGTTCAGTCCCGGCGAAGGGGTGGGTTCGGGATGAATCCAGCGTTTAAGTTCCGCGGGTTGGCCGACCAAGCAGAGCGTGCACTGGTAGGTGTCCTCCGCAGGCCCCGCGTAATCCAACGCCTGCGTCAAGCAGGCCAGGCATAGCACCGACCCCTTGTGCCCCTCAATCATGGCGATCTCTTCGTCCCAGTCCGTGCCACAGAAGTCGCAAGAGATCACGATGCCGCCGTCTTCATTTCTTTGCATAACGAGCCAACTCCGTCCGTATGAATCCCGGTAGTGTAGACGCTATTCGCTGATCAGGAGCAGCTCGACGGTGAACTGGATCTCCCCTTCGAGATTATCGATCTTCTCGCCCCTGGCTTTCCACTGCTCCAGTGCCCGGCGGACGGGCTCATCCCAGTTTCGGGCCCCGGTCGTGCGGATCGTTTCGACGTGGGTCACGATGCCCTCGTTATTGAACCAGAGCCTGGCCTTGGGATTGCGTGGGATGGCGCTGAAGTAAGCCGCGGGTGATGGTCGGACAACAACGGTCTTGATCTCGACCCCCAGGTAGGTCTCGACCCTGCCTGGCTGGATGCGGAGCGTGCCGGGCATGATCGTGACAGGCGGGGACTCGGCCTCGTCACGCGGCGCGGCCGTGGGTTTGGCGGACGAATCGGGGGAACCGGGCTTGTTGGCGGGGGCTTCCACTGCGCGTTCGGCGGGTTGCTCTGCCGGGTCGGAAGCGTTCTGTGAAGCCGTCGCCGCGTCCGTTGTCATCGGGCCATCTGGGACAAACGGGATGTCGCCCTGCTCGCTGGGTGCCGGCAATGGCACGGGGACCGTCGGGCTGACCGGGACGGACGCCGATTCACTGCCCCCCGATTCGCTTCCCGGCGGGGCAGGACGTTCTTGCGGCGGTGTGTTCGGCGCGGCCGGTGTCGGGTCGAACTCGATAGGCCCGTCGGGGATCGGATCGACCTGATTCTGCAACGCGGGCTGTTCGACGATCGAGTGTTTGGCAAGCAACTCGCGGTAATCCTCGTAGGCAATCCACGCGATATTGGTGACGTTGTTTTTCGCCTGCCCGGCCTGCAACTCCGGCGGCTCCAGCAGTGGCTGGTCCGGCTTAGGCACCTCGCTGGGCTCCCGCCCCACCACGCCAACCAAACCCAGCCCCCAGACCGGCACCAACGCGGCGTGAAGCAGCAGGGCAACCACCCCCCCTAACAGCAACGGCAGCCTGGACTCACGTTCGATCATTAGGATACTCGGATCGCACTATTCGGATGCGCTGTCCCCGACGATATTAAAATCTTCGATCCCCGCCCGGCGGACACGCTCGATCAGGCCGATCAACAAGGGCCCGCGGTCGATGACCGGCGCGGGCTCGGCGGTATTGTCGTCGGGGCCGGTGGCCAGCGTGTCTTCAAGAGCGAGGAAAAGCTTAGGCACATCCTCAAGCTGCGCGGACTCTTTGAGTTTCTCATCAAGTGCTTCATTGTCGATCGGTGCGCGGTTCAGGTAGAGGTTGCCACGGGCGTCGATCGTCACCGCCATGATCGTCGCCGGCTCGGCGGCCTGCCCGGTGGTAAGCGTCTGGAGTTGAACCGGCAATATCTCGGCCTGAACCATCGTGACCAGGCTGTAGATGAAGAATGTCAGCAGCAGGAAAATCACGTCGATCAGGGGCATGATCTCGATGCGGGGGGACAGGTCGTGTCGGCGGGCGGGTCGCATATCCCTATTCTACTCCCGAAAACCCGAACACGCCGGGCGGGGTGTGGCCGTCAGGCTTGACGAGTCAGCCTCCGTATGAATACAGTTATGGCTAACCATGGCCCATTGAGCCGAATCATCTCAGACAACTACTCTGAATAGGAATTCCCACATGACCGACGAAACACCGGACAGCACAAGCACAGAATCCGCTACCGCGGGAACACCTTCCAAGGACGAACGGCTTTGGGGTATGTTGGCCCACCTATCCGCCTTGGTGGGTTACATCATCCCATTTGGCAACCTCATCGGTCCACTGGTTGTGTGGCAGATGAAGAAGGACGAGATGCCCTTCGTGGCCGAACAGGGAAAGGAATCGCTGAATTTTCAGATCACCGTGATGATCGCGATCATCATTTGTATCCCATTGATGTTCGTTTGCATCGGGATACCGATGGCGATGGCCGTGGGTGTCGCCGACCTGGTATTCATCATCATCGCGGCGATCAAGGCCAACGAAGGCATCGCCTATCGTTATCCGTGGACCATTCGGCTGGTTAAGTAAACCGAATCAATGTGAAAAAGACAGCGCGGCGACGTTTGCTTTAAACGAAAAGACCCACGGCCATGAGGCCGTGGGCTTTTTTTATGAGCGCAGGGAGTCCCACGCCGAGGCGACCCGGTCGTTCGGGGTGTCGCTGACGATCGATACCGCACCGAGCTTATCAGGCAGGACCAGCCGGACCTTGCCGTCGGCGACCTTCTTGTCACTGAGCATGATGTCCATGAGTTTGGAGGTCGCGGGCAGGTCCTTGGCCGTGGTCGGCAGGCCTACTTTACTGAGTAAAACCGTTAGCTTGTCGGCGACGGCTGCGTCGCAGCGCCCGGTATCGGTGGCGAGACGCGCGGCGGCGACCATGCCCAGCGATACCGCCTCGCCATGCAGGTACTTGCCGTACTCCGTGCCCGCCTCGATGGCGTGCGCGAAGGTGTGCCCGAAATTAAGATGGGCACGTACGCCCGCTTCTTTCTCGTCTTCCATTACCACGGCCGCTTTGATCCTTACGTTCCGCTCGACCAACTCAACCAAGGCACTCGAATCAAGACCAAGGATCGCATCGGCGTTCTGATCGATCCAGTCAAAGAGGTCGGGGTCGCGGATCACGCCGTGCTTGATGCACTCGGCCAGCCCGCAGATGAAGTCGCGTTTAGGAAGCGTCTTGAGCGTGTCGGTGTCGATGACGACCAGCACGGGCTGGTGGAACGCGCCGATGAGGTTCTTGCCCTGGGGCATATTCACGCCGACCTTCCCGCCGACCGAGGCGTCGACCATGGCCAGCAGCGTGGTCGGGCACTGGACGAAGGGGACGCCGCGGAGGTAGCTGGCGGCGACGAACCCGCCTGTATCCCCCACGATCCCGCCACCGACGGCGACGACCGGGCTCTTGCGTTCCAACCGTGCGTCGAGCATCGGGTGGTAGAGTTTTTCGACGGTGGCCAGGGTCTTGTGGTCTTCCCCGGCGTGCATGGTCGCGGCAACCGGATCGAAGCCGGCCGATTCCAGGGAACTCCGCGCGGCGGCTCCGTGTGTCTCGGTGATCTTGTCGTCGATAATCAGCGTCGCCCGGTTGTGCGGCGCGGCCTCGCGGACCATCTTGCCCAGGTCCGCAAGCAGGCCCGGGCCGATCTGGATCGGGTAACGGTGATGCGGGAGGACCAGGTCGACGGTAGCCATGCGAGTGTTGCCTGCTGCTTATAAGTCACGTTGCCTTGTTGCCAGTCGTTCCAAAGCCTCGGCGGGGTCGTCGGGCAGGGGGGTGTCCGGCAGGTCAGACAGCATAGCATCGCCGGCCGATTTTGCCGTGTTGGGGGCCGATCGACAACGGCGGCTGGTGGCACGGCTCAGACGCAGGACGAATACATAAATCAGCGCCAAAACAAGCACGCCCAGTAACAGCGGCAACGCCGAGCCCAGCCGGGTGGGTGCTTTCCCCGAAGCAGCGTGCAGCGGCGACCGTGCGATGAAGGTGAGGTAATCCGTGGGCTGGCCGTGCTGATCGGTGTCTGTCCAGACCTTATAAAAGCGCGCAGGCACGCGGACTGAGGCCCCGGCGTGAGGGGCGGTTAGCTTGTTTTCCGGGTCCACAAAGTAGATCACGGCGACCTGTTCGGGTTTGTCGCGAACAACCAGAACCCACTCAGTGAGGGCACCGCCCCACCGCCCCGTTTGGCTGAGGCTGAATCGTCTGGCACGGCCGGCGAATCGGCCCTCGATCAAGCATAGCTCGCCACGGCTGGCGACCGGTTCTGTCGATAGCGCATCGTAATCAGGCTCGACCACACCCGTTGAGTCCAACTCATCCGGCTCCCAACCGAGCACATTCTCTAATAAGGGGCGTAGAGCCGGCCCCTCGAACTGCCCGGCGGGGTCATCCCTGCGGAGCTGTTCCTGCTGATCGGCCGTCAACGGCGGCACGCCAGCCAGAACGACCAGGATCATCAGTGCAGCGATCATACGGCCTATTCTAGACTTATCTCCGCCCCTGCACCGGCAGCCCGGACAGCGGCAATTCGGCTATCATTTGCAACTTATCCGGCCCCGAAGCTCTGCTGTGGAACAAGCCTAATGACCCCCGCGACGCAAACGAAACCCGCCGAACAGCCCCTGGAACTGCCCGCCGGCGTGGCCGGGCAGGTGGTCCCGATCATGGACTTCGGCTCGCAGTACGTCCAGCTGATCGCACGCCGGGTCCGCGAGGCTGGGGTGTACAGCCTGCTGGTTGGACCTAACATCAGCTTCGAGCAGCTCAAGAGCCTCAAGCCCCGCGGGATCATCCTGTCGGGCGGGCCTAATAGTGTCTATGAAGACGGTGCCCCGACCTGTGACCCCCGGCTGTTCGAGCTGGGCGTGCCGGTGCTGGGCATCTGCTACGGGATGCAGGTCGCGTGTTCGCTTCTGGGTGCGGAGGTGAAGAACGCTCAGGCCCGGGAGTACGGCGGGGTCCGGCTGAGTATCAACGACGCGGCCGACCTGCTGCGCGGCGTCCCCGCAAAGACCACGGCGTGGATGAGTCACGGCGACCAGGTCCAGAGCCTGCCGGACGAGTTTGTGCCCCTGGCCGCGACGGGGACCTGTCCTTATGCCGCCGTGCGTCACAAGAGCAAGCCGTTCTTCGGCGTCCAGTTCCACCCGGAGGTCACCCACACGCCCCACGGCGCGGACATCCTCACGAACTTCCTGTTCAACATCTGCGGCTGCGATGGCTCCTGGCGGATGACCAACTTCCTGGACAGCGAGATCGCACGCATCCGTGAAACGGTCGGCGACAAGCGTGTCATCTGCGGGCTGTCCGGCGGGGTCGATTCCTCCGTCGTCGCCGCGATGCTCAGCAAAGCCATCGGAAAACAACTGACCTGCATCTTCGTCGACAACGGCCTACTACGTAAAGGCGAACGCGACCTGGTCGAACACACCTTCAAGGGTCATTTCGATCTGGACCTGCGTGTAGTCGATGCGGCCGACGACTTCCTGGATGACCTTAAAGGCATCACCGAGCCTCAAGAGAAGCGCACACGGATCGGCCATCGGTTCATCGAGGTCTTCAAGCAGACGGCGGACAAACTCCGCGCCGAGGCCAGCGGTGCTTCCACCGCGATCCAGTTCCTCGCACAAGGCACACTGTACCCCGACGTGATCGAGTCCGGCCAGGGGTATTCCGGCGCGGCGGCCAACATCAAGCTGCACCACAACGTCGGCGGCCTGCCCGAAGAGCTCGGCTTCGACCTGATCGAACCCCTGCGCAATCTATTTAAGGACGAGGTCCGCAAACTTGGTTCTGTCTTGGGCCTGCCGGATCAGATGGTCTGGCGTCACCCATTCCCCGGCCCCGGCCTGGCGGTGCGAGTCCTCGGCGAAGTCACCGAAGAACAACTGGAGCTGGTCCGCGACGCCGACGAGATCCTGCTCGAAGAGATCGTGGCGAATAACCTGTATCAGAAGACCGCGCAGGTGTTCGCCGTGCTGCTGCCGGTCAAAGCCGTCGGCGTGATGGGCGACGGCCGGACGCACGAGCAGGTCGTCGCGATCCGGGCCGTGGAATCACAGGACTTCATGACCGCCGACTGGGCACGCATCCCCTTCGACGTGCTGGCCACCATCAGCAACCGCATCATCAACGAGGTCCGCGGCGTCAACCGTGTGGTCTACGACATCTCCAGCAAGCCGCCGGCGACGATCGAGTGGGAATGAGGGTTGCGGGTTGTAGCGATCCGGGCCTGACGGCCAGCTTCTTAATCGTGTGTAGATCAGCGAAGACTCGGCTCAGCCCGCGTCTTGGTGGGGTTCTGATGTTTCGTCCGACTCGGGATGGACAAACCTGTCCAACTCGATCGGTTCGTTGAACTCCACGCCGACATTATGAGCCCGGCCCTGGAGCAGCTCGCATCGACGGACGACGCCTTCGATACAGGACGCCCGGCCCTCGGTTTCTTTGAGGATCACCCGGCACCGGCTGCCTGCATGGATAAACGAGCCGTGGATGAACCCGATGCCACCCGAACTGAGGTCGCGCGATCGGACGATGTATTTAGTCCACGTCTGATCGGGCTGTTGGATCGCGACCGCGATCTGGGCGAGCTTGCGGAACGGGACCCGCTTATGTTGGCGTTGCCCTCCATCTTCCGCGCCGGGCTGCTCAAGCTTGGCGGACAGCTCGGCCCACTGCTCGTTGCTGAGCTGAAGGGTATCAATTAATTGAACGGGTCTATCGCGGGCCATGAGATTTACACCGGGTTGCCACGTCGTATGTCTATGAACATTGCTCTATCATCGACCGTATCCAGACCCCGAATCAACGGGGCGGGTCTGCGCTGCTCTGACACTCAGGGTCCGAAAATAACCGCCGCGAACAGCGCCGGGACGCGGCTGGCCTGACCAGCTACAATTGGCTACGCACCCTCTATACCCCTGCCCGGCAGACAACGACCGATAGGAGCCGACCATCCTCCCCGAACGATTCACGCAGTATATACGGGGGTTCTTGTCCCTCGGTCTGATTCTGGCGTTGCTTACCGGCTGCGCGGGCGACACCGGAACCAAAACCCCGTCGGTGAAGAGCCCGGCGGCACCGGTGCAGACCGCCGCGTTCTCGGTCAATCACCCCGACACGTTGCCCGAGTCGCTGACGATCCGGCTGCGGGACCACCGCGGTTATCTGTTTGCGCGGACGATGGTCAACGGGCGGAACGCGGGGATGTTCATGTTTGATACCGGCAGCAGCCTGAACGTGGTCTCGACCGGCGTGGCCGGGCGTCTTGGCTTGCCGACCGCGGGCAGCAGCGTGGCGACCGGTGTTGGCGGGGCGCAGGCCTTCGACTTTCGGCCGGTCAGGAGCCTGGAGTTCGGCGGGGTGGGCGTGGCGGGCGATCAGATGGCGGCGATCAGCCTGCACACCATGAGCCGGGCACTGGGGACCAGCGTTTCGGGGCTGATCGGCATCCGCGCGTTAAACGGCCTGCCTTTCACACTCGATTATCAGGAGCCGTCGCTGACGATCTACCGCAGGGACACGTTCAAGGCACCCAAAGATGCGCCGGTCTTCCCCGCCCGTTTTGACCTGGTCGGTCTGCCGGTCATTGACGCCGAGGTCGGCAACGGGCACAAGGTCTGGCTGATCCTGGACAGCGGCGCGGACAACGCGCTGACGCTGCCTCGGCGTTGCCTGACGGATTGGCCGGAGATCGTCTCCGTGAAGAACAGTGGCTCGGGCGCAAGCTCTGGGATCGGTGGCTCGGTCGCAAGCACCAACACCTGGCTTGGCAGGCTGAAGATCTTCGGACTAGATCTGAAAAACACCCCGGTGACTTTCGAGGAAGCGACCGGTGCCCTGGCCCGTCAGCCAAAACCGATCGGGCGGGTCGGCGGTGAGATGCTCAAGAACTTCCGCCTGACGATCGACCCACAGGGCCGACGTATCTGGGCGCTTTGGCTGCCGGGCACAGCCGAGTAAAGGTCCGGTAATTACAGCCTCAACTCCACCACGCCGATGTCTGATCTTGGCCGCGTGGCTGTCTGCGTACTCAAACGCAATGATGAGCCGATATAAATCCAATGGCCCATGAACCCTTTGAGAAGCTGGCCGTCTGGCAGCGGTCGGTCGAGATGGTCGAGTCGGTGTACCAATTGACGCGCGGTTTCCCCGCTGACGAGAAGTCGGGGCTGGCGGCATCGCTACGCCGATCGGCGACGGGGGTCCCCGCCAGGATCGCCGACGCCGAGGGACAGGAAGACCCGACCAAGGCCCAACAGGGGATGACGGCCGCCCGTGGGATGATCCGTGAGCTACAAACCTACGCGGTGATCTGCCGGCGGATGCGGTTTCTGGGTTATATGACGTACAGCTCGTTCCGCCGACGATTGCGCAAGATCGACCTGATGTTGCTGAATCGGATCGAGTGGCTGGAACCCGAGGAAGCGCCCGACGCTCCGGAGGCCCCGGATGTGACCGTCGTCGCGAAGAAGCCACGGCCCTCCCGCAGCCTCGCAGCCTGAGAACAGGACCGAAGTATCTGATATCATTGGGGTCTCAAGCGAGGGATCGCAACCCCCATGATTGAACCGCTGATCCAAACGGATACGTTGATTGTCGGTGCCGGCCCGATCGGCCTCGAGTTGGCCGTCGTCTTTAAAACGATGGGCGTGGACTACGTCCAGGTCGATGCCGGTCAGGTCGGGCAGACGGTGAGCTGGTACCCCAGGCAGGTACGCTTCTTCTCGAGCCCGGAGCGGATCGCGATCGCGGGCGTTCCGCTGAGCACCAGCGACCAGGAGAAGGCGACACGCGAGCATTACCTGGCCTACCTACGCGGGATCGTTCAGCAGTTCGAGCTGAAGATCAACACCTACGAGCGCGTGCTGAGCGTGCAGAAACAGAACGACACCTTCCTCGTACAGACAAGGCGTGGAGGCGAGCAGCGCACCTACCAGGCCAATCACGTAGTGATGGCGGTCGGCGACATGCACCACCCGCAGAAGCTTCAGATCCCCGGCGAAGACCTGGACCACGTGAGCCACTACTTCGACGAGCCTCACCGCTACTTCGGGCAGAAGCTGTTGATTGTTGGCGGGCGTAACTCGGCGGTGGAGACCGCGATCCGTTGCAGCCGGACCGGCGCGGCCGTGACGCTTTCGTATCGCAGAGCGGCGTTCGATGACAAGTCGATCAAGTACTGGCTGCTGCCCGAAATCCAGGCACTGATTAAGTCTGGGCAGGTGACGTATTTGCCTAACACGACGCCGACAAGGCTATGCGAGACTCACGCACGACTCGTGAAAACGACGGCAGAGGGTGAAATCGATCCGTCGGGTGGAGACCCGATTGATGTGCCCGCCGACTTCGTACTGTTGCTGACCGGGTACCGCATGGATACCTCGCTGTTTGAAGACGCGGGGGTGACGCTGGTCGGTGAGAACCAGGGCCCGGAGTTTGACCCGGCGACGATGATGACCAACGTGCCCGGGCTATTCGTCGCGGGGACGGCGGCGGCGGGGACGCAGAAACGCTTCCGCCTGTTTATCGAGAATTGCCACCCCCATGTCAGCAAGATCACCCGATCCATCACGGGGCAATCCCCGCCTCCGGGGCTGATCAACGACGCGGCAAAGACATACGACCTGCCGGAGAGTTGACGGTGCCGGCGGCCCCGTTAGGCTCTACCCGGATTGTTACAACTAGCATTTTTATTAATTCCATAGGCACAGGAGCGACACGATGAAACGATCGATCAGGGTGGGTTATATGTTGATGGGTGCGGCGTTGGCCGGTACGGTGGCATTGGCCTTCAACACGCTACCCTCAGCGACGGCCCAAGACGGCGGCGCCTCTGCGGTGGCCGATGGGCATCACGGTGCCGGAGCCGAGCACCCGGGCGCAGGCCCACTGACCGTCGGTAACATCAGCGACCACCAGGCCCACGCGATCATCGCGGCCGCGGTCGATAAGGCGGCTGAAATCGACACCAAGATGGACATCGCCATCGTCGATGCCGGCGGGAATCTCAAGGCTTTCTTACGCATGGACGGCGCCTGGCTTGGCAGCATTGATATCGCGATCAAGAAGGCCAAGACCGCCCGCTACTTCGACATGAACACCGGTGACATCGGCGGCCTCTCCCAGCCCGGCGGCCCGCTGTATGGCATCG
>JAJDCW010000094.1 GCA_029260635.1 Phycisphaeraceae bacterium
AGGCGGACCTGCGGCAGACCGACGCGGTGGAGAAGGCTCTGAAAGACCACAAGATCGAGTGCGTGATGCACTTCGCGGCGTTGTCCTACGTCGGCGAGTCGGTCAGTGAGCCTCTGACGTATTACGACAACAACACGGCCGGGACGATCAGCCTGCTACGTGCGATGGATAAGGTTGGCGTGAAGCGTCTGGTCTTCAGCTCGACCTGCGCGACCTACGGCGAGCCGGAGTCGATGCCGATCGTCGAAACGATGCCACAGAACCCGATCAACCCTTACGGGTGGTCGAAGCTGTTTATCGAACGGGTGCTTATAGATTACGCGGCGGCGAACGAGGACTTCGCATTTGCGGCGTTGCGTTACTTCAACGTCGCGGGCAGCGCCAGCGATGGAAGCATCGGCGAGGATCATACCCCTGAGACGCACATCATCCCGGTATTGTTGAATGTCGCGCTGGGGAAGGTGCCGAAGGTCACGGTGTTCGGCGACGACTACCCGACGCCGGACGGGACGTGTATACGCGATTACATCCATGTCGAGGACCTGGTCGATGCGCACGCGGTCGTGATGGGCGCGTTACAGCCGGGCGACCAGCGGTTCTACAACCTGGGCATCGGGCAAGGCCGGAGCGTGAAAGAACTGATCGACGCGGCCCGTGAGGTGACCGGGCACGAGGTCCCCGCGGACCTTGGCCCCCGCCGGGCGGGTGACCCGCCGATGCTTTACGCTAACGCTGACAAGGTGCGCAACGAGTTGGGCTGGTCCGCGAAGATCACCGACATCAAGCAGACGATTCAGACGGCCTGGCGGTGGTTCAAGGAGAACCCCGATGGATACGGGGACAAATAATGCCCGGCAATAGCCACCGCCCTACCCCCAATCAGCCCGACCCGCTCCACCCGATGGGCACACCCATCAAAGACCCCGGGAGCGAGACCTGGCGGCCGAACCGTGGGCCTGTGTTTAAGACGGTCGTGTGGGCGCTGCTGTTGCTGATCGGGGTGCTGGTGATTGCCGGGCTGGTAACGGGGCTGCTGCTATAAGCTGTTGATGGCAGCTGAGATTTACCCCCGGGCAGAGTGGGGTCTACGGGGACACAAATATAATAATTAGGGCACCTCTAAAAATACACAGGACGAGGTGTCCACCGGTCTCCGCTAAGCCGCAAGCGGCATTGGCGCTGGGACAATCGAATAATTAGAGGTGCCCATTAATCAATAGCCGCGTTCACCGCGTTGGCTGGCTGTGAATTTGAAGCTGGGCTGTAGCTGCATCAGGATAATCCCTAATGGGACGGCGGCGACGGCGGAGTAGAGCAGCTCCCAGAAGCGTTGGAACAGCTCGTCGATCGCGCTCCAGTTGGGGATGGGTTCGTTTAAGAATAGCGGCAGACCCCGCCCGGTGTAGAGCATCACGGTGACGAGTTGGATGATGATGCCGACGAAGAAGACCATGATCGCCAGGGAGATTACGGACTCGCGGAAGACGAGTGTGCGCAGCTGGAGGATGGCGAACGCGCCGGCGAGGTAACCCAGCGCGACCGGGCCGAGGATCGTTCCCGAGACTTCGGGGCCGGGGATGAGGTTGGCGAGGATGCCCAGCGTGAGCATACCCCAGGCAACGGTCTTGGTCTGCGCGGAAAGGCCGACGAAGACCGCGAGGATCAGCAGGAAGTTCGGCGAGGCACCGTAGGCGTCGGGGATACCCAACAGCGGCTTCAAGCCCATTTGCAGGAGCAGGAACAGGTAACTCGTGATGACGAAAACAAGCCAGTTCATAGGGTTCTGCTAAGGGTTAATCCACGGGGACGAGTACGGCCACTCGGGTCAGGGATGGCAGCGGGAGCGTGGGACGGATCACGACGAATTTATTCAGGTAAGGCCGATCAGGGTGGTCGCCCGCCTCGGTCACGACACCGACGATAAACCCGCGTGCGCGGAACTGCCAGCTGTCGTCGGCGAGGTGGACCAGGTCCCCTACTTGCACCGGTGCATCGACGGCGAAATCTTCGGTGATAAACGACCGGCCATCCTCGGCGACCTGGATGAATGCGGGCAGCGGCTCGGAGACGCCGTCGTGGACGGGCTTAGCGATGCGGACCTGCAGCTTGGTGCCGGCTGCGGTGACGAGCTGGACGTCGGCGGTCTGCGCCGATGTGCTGACCACCCGGCCGACCAGGCCCGCGCCCCAGACGACGGCCAGTCCCTCACGCAGGCCGGATGATTCACCGACTCCGATGGTGAGGATCGGGTTCTCCAGGTCGCCATTAAACCCAAGAACATTCGCACCGATGAGTCGGATCCCGCCGAGGTCCAGCAGCGCATCGATCTGGGCGAGGCTCTGGCTGACATCGCGGAGTTCGAGGATCTCCTGTTCGAGTGTGTCGATGTAGACGTTGGCCTGGGCGAGTTGTTCTGCGAGGTCGCCGCCGGGCGTGAAGTCGGGGGCGTTAGCACGACCGGGCCTGAGTGTGGCGGACATGCGTTGGAGCATCGTCGCGGGCTTGCTGATGAACCCGACGAACGCGCGCGGGATCGAGGCGATGGCGGTGGCGGCGCCGGTGGGCAGTTGGCTGGATAGCAGCAGCAGGACCGCGATGGCGATCAGGATGCGCTTGGGTGTGATGGGCGGCCTGTTCATGCCCGCTCCGATTTGGCTGGTGTGTTGCTTATCATCACGGGAAGGTCCGGTGTGCTGGCGTCTGGCGCAACAGTTCGCGGCGCTTCATGTGATGATGCCGCTAAGGGCTGAACCGGGGGGGCATCCCGTCGTCCACGCCAAGGGGGCAAACCGGGGGTCACGCCGGGGGTCACGCGTCGTCCATGTCGCTTTCCATGGTGGCCTTCCACTCCTCGAGGTGTTCGAGGTAGATGGCCGTGCCGCGTGCGACGCAGGTCAGGGGGTCCTCGGCGACGCGGCAGTCCAGGCCGGTCGCGTTGCTGATGACGATATCGATGCCGCGGAGCAGCGAGCCGCCGCCGGCGAGGACGACGCCGTTGTCGACGAGGTCCGCGGCGAGTTCGGGCTCGGTGCGTTCAAGTGTGCGGGTGACCGTCTCGATGATGGCGCTGAGCGGTTCCTGCAAGGCTTCGCGGATCTCTTCGCTGGTGATGACGGTCTTTCGTGGCAGGCCGGAGATCATGTCGCGGCCGCGGACCTCCATGGTGCGTTCTTCGCCGTCAGACGCGGCGGAGCCGATCTCGATCTTGATGCGTTCGGCGGTCTGCTCGCCGATCATCAGGTTGTAGGCCTTCTTCATGTGGTTGATGATGGCCTCGTCCATGTCGTCGCCAGCCACGCGGACGGACTCGCACTGGGCGATGTCCGCGAGCGACATGATGGCGACCTCGGTGGTGCCGCCGCCGATATCGACGATCATGCTGGCGGTCGCCTCGACGATGGGGAGGTTGGCCCCGATACCGGCGGCCATGGGTTCTTCAACCAGGAAGACCCGGCGTGCACCGGCGCGCTCGGCGGAGTCCAGGACGGCCCGTTTCTCGACGGCGGTGATGCCGGAGGGCACGGCGATGACGACGCGGGGCTTGACGAACGGCCGCTTACCGTTGACCTTGCGGATGAAGTACCCGAGCATCGCCTCGGTGATCTGGAAGTCACTGATGACGCCGTCCTTGAGCGGACGGATGGCGGTGATGCTGCCGGGGGTCTTGCCTAGCATCTCCTTGGCGACCCAGCCCACGGCGTTGCCGTTCTGGAGGACCTGGTTGGTGCCCTTGCGGACGGCGACCACGCTGGGCTCGTTCAGAACGATACCCTCGCCGCGCACGCACACCAGGGTGTTGCACGTGCCCAGATCGATCCCCATGTCGACGGAAAACCAGCTTAGTATGCTGTCAAGATTCAAACGCCTAGGCCCCTGTCGCCCGGTGATATCGGATATTGATCCGGGCCGGGCACGATTGTATCCAATCGCCGTGATTGTGCGCAATGGACGCGCAACGGGGGTAACGATACCCCGTCATATAGCCTGTTTATCGGTGATTAGTGCCGGCAGGATGTAGTTTTATCGGAATACGGGGATGTGATAAGGGGAGCCCTGATAGAAAAAGCCCACGTTTTGAAAACGTGGGCTTCGGGGGGTGTTTTATATGGAGCAAATCGTTTAGCTGCCGGGGAGGAACCAGGTGGCGGTGCCGAAGACCTGGAAGCCGCGGTACCAGACGTAGCCGACGCCGGCCACGAGGGCTAACAGGGCGACGAACACCAGGACGGTGTAGATGCTTTCACTAGAGCCAGCGGTATCTGCCATGACTGAATACTCCCGAGCGTCCCGCGTCGTGGCGGGTGTGTGTGCAAATTAGGAAAAGCCTGTTCGAGTGCGGCGGCGATCGATCAATAAGGGCCGGTGTAGACCTGATCGCCCGCCACAACCTGACCGTTGGACAGGGTCATGCGCCCTGCGGCGATGGCGGATTCGACACGATCGACGACGAAAGTGCCGACATAGGATTCGTTCCTGTGGACGAGGAACTTCATGTTTTCCTGAACGCCATCCTTGGAACCGACGTCAACCTGCACGAGCTGAGTGCCCGCAGAATTCTCGACGACCGTGATGGTACCAGCGATAGCGACATTAGATTCGATCGGCGTCTGGGCCGTGTCGCCGGTGCTCAGATCGGAGCGGAACTGCGGGGGCACCTTGGCCAGCGAGTCACGCAGCGAGATGTTGTCCTGCTCGAGGCTGACCATCTGCTCGCCGATGCGACGGACCTGGCGGTTGAGGCTGTCGCGCTGACTCTCCAGCTCGTTATTGCGGTCGCCGAGCTGCACGAGCTTGGTCTGTGAGTCGACCAGCTGCTGGCGTGTTTCCTTGAGGTCGGTCGTGGTAATCGTCAGGAGGTTGGCATCCTGGACGGCGGCGGCGGAGAGGCGTGAAAGCTCGGCCTCGAGCTGGGCGAGCTTGCGTTCGCCCTGCAGGACGTTGCTGCTGGCCTGGGCGGCCTGCTCACGGAGCTGGTTCATCTCCTTGGTCAGCGCGGTGACGCGCTGATTCAGGAGGGCGGACTCTTTGGAGTTGCCTTCAAGCGCGGCAGACTTTTCCTGCTCGGCGACGCGGGCGCTAACCTTCGCGGCGGCGGCTTCGGACTTGTGGGTGGTGATCTGACTTGCGTAGTCCTCGGTCTGTGCCACATAAGGCACAACCAGGGCGACGAGCAGGACAGACATAACGGTCACAAAAACCACGAGGATCTTGGTCAGGGGACTCAATGGAACATCCTCTCAAAGCGAGATAAAGGAACAAATTCAGATACCACGGGGGTGGGACAGCAGGCCCCACTCGGATGCACATTATCTACTTGTGGGGCAGGGCTTGTCAACCGTTGGGGATCGTCAAACCGGGCTCGGGGCTGTGAAGGCGGATTCTCACCTGGGCTGGGCCCGGAGCACGGCGGCAGCGGCGGAGAGCCGAACCTGCGGATGAGGGTCCTGCATCAATTCAGCCATGGTGGCGATGAGGGTTTTATCCTCGAAAAGACGCCAGATATAGGGCGGGTCGGACGGCAGCAACTCTAAATAAATACGCGACCGGGCGGAGTCCAGGGCCCCCGCCGTGATCACGGACTGGGAACGCAGGACCGGGTTATCGGACTGGCAGGCCTGATTGACGAATTTGGATTGTTCCAGCAGTTCTTTAATCGCGGCACGGCCCCCGATGTGGGAGACGGCCTCGACGGACGCCAGCCGCAGCTCTATGGGCTGGTCGCGGCGTTCGATTATTGCCATCAGCGCGGTCTCGGCCGAGGCGTCACGGAGCCGGCCGAGCATGGTGACCGCCAGGACGCGGACCTCGTCGAACTCGGAGAAGGCCGCGGCGCGGAGCGGGCTGATCGCTTCTTGGTCACCCAGGATGAACTGGGCCTCGGCGAACTGGATACGGACGATCGCCTGACGGAGCTTGTCCACACGCTGGTTGGGCATCGGGACCTTAGCCATCGCGTCGATCATGGGTAGCGCGCTGGATTCACCCATCAGCCCCAGCAGCATGACGGTGTTGCTGCGGACCGAGGGGTTGGGCGCGCCTAGCATCTCAGCCATCTCGCTGATATCGACCTCCTGATTGCATCGGCGGGCGGCGTACATCGCGGCGGCGCGGACGGAGGGGTCCTGGTCTTCGACACAACGCAGGGCGGCGGGGCCCAACTCGTGCATGCGCATCTTGCCGATGGTGACCAGCGAGGTGAAACGCACGACGGGGTGTTCGTCATCCAGGCCGATCTGCGCTAATGGCAGTACACGGCTGGGGACGCTCTGCATGGCTTCGATCGCGTTGGCACGCAGGAACGGGTCTTCACTACGAGCGGCGTCCTGAATGATCTGGATCGCCCCCTCTCGCAGTTCAAGCAGTGACGGGACCGGTTGATCGTTTTTAGAATCGTTGGCGGCGGAGACGTGAGCGGGCGCACCGAGCACGCAGATAAAGGCCGCGAAGCAGCAGGCTAACAAGGTGTGCTGCGGGGTAGAGAAGGTTGGGCTGTTCACGTTATCTTTCCTTCGTTCGAGCGGAATGGGCAAGGGGTGTCGAATTCTTGGACAGACGGCCGGAGCCGCCTCCGCCGGGGCGGGGGTTAATCCCTGATCTTTCGGGGGGCTATCTTACCCCATACGAGCAGGAGTGCGGCCAGGGTCGTAAGAATGCCGGCGGGGATATCGCCCAGGGTGCCATAGATCGTCAGCCGGGTATCCAGGCGGGGCTGGTTGGAGGCGAAGCCATCGACCCACTGGGTCTGCCCCCCCACTTGCACGACCGGCCCGACCCGGCCGAGTGAATCGATGAACCCGCTGATGCCGCCATTGACGCTGCGGGCCATCGGGACACGGTTCTCGATGCACCGGATCGTGGCGATCTGAAGGTGCTGGGGCTGCTGGGCGAGGCCGGGGTACCAGGCGCTGTTCGTAAGGTTGACCAACAGGTCGGCACGCTTCCGCCCGTCGTTCTGGTAGACGAGCCGATTGACCACACGACCGACCGCGTCTTCATAACAGATCGGCGTGGCGACACGGATGATCTTGGTGCTTGAGCTTGATGGCGTCTCGGCGTCGTCGGGCTGACCGTCGGCGGCCTGTAGATAGGGGATATCAAACACCGTCAGCGACGTGCCCGGCGCGAGAGAGTAGTCCTGATCGTAAGGGGTGAACCATTTCAGGAACAGGGCCTTGATCGGCGGGACCGCACCGACCCAGGGGATAAATTCGCCGAAGGGGACCCGGTGCATCTTGTCGTACCGCACCGGGGACTGCTCGCCATCGGAGTAATATAGATACGCCGAGTTGTACCGGGGCTTGGGCAGGTAGCCGGGCTGGCCGTCGGGGTACGGGGCCTCGACGAAGCCCTCATACGAGGGCGACCCCACGATGAGGTTGGTATCGATTGATTGTGCGGTCGCGCGGATCAGGTCGTGGTAGATATAACTGTCGCCGCCCATCTCGCGGTAGAAATTCAGCGCGTAGGGGTTGATCGCCTTGGGGACCATCGTCTCGGGCCAGACGATCAGGTCGGGTTTAGGGTCGGCCTCAGCGGCGAGACGCGTCAGCTCGGTCATGCGTTGCCAGTTCTCGGCGTCGGACTGCGGCGTGCTGTGGACCTTATTATCCTGGGGGACGTTGGTCTGGATCACCGCGACGTTCGGGCCGGGCCGCGTGGCCTGGTCCCACTGCCCGATGCGGTAGTTGCCGTAGAGCCAGGCGGATGACATCACCAACACCCAGAGGAACAACGACCCGCGGATCGTGCGGTGCAGGCGGTGCTTGCTTTGACCGATCGGTGTGAAAAGCGGATGCGTCATCAGATCAACCAGCAGGCCCGAGGTCATCACGACGACCAGACTGACACCCAGTTCGCCAAAGACATCGGCGACCTGAATGATGCGCCCCGCGGACTGGGTTGGCAGGTAGGACGCCTGCGTATGCCCAAATGCGAACCAGCCGAACCCGCCTGCGAGGAACCGGCCGCGGACAAACTCGCTGGCGACCCAGGCCATCGGCAGCAACACGATCATCGCGGTGCGGTATCGCTTGTGAAGGACGTGTGCGACCACCAGCGCGAGCGACCAGTAGGCCGCCATCAGCGCGGAGAGCACGACGTAGCCGCCCTGCGTGATGGGGATAATCCAGGACAACATGTAGAGCCAGACCACCCAGAAAACCAGGAAGGTGGTCCATGTGAGTTTCCGGGTCGAGGCGGCGCGGGCCGCGAGCAGTCCGACGGGCCACAGCGCGAAGTACGCCAGCCACGCCAAACCGAACGGCGGGAAGGACAGGATGATCAACACCGCCGAGAGCCCCGCGAGGATCAGGTGGACCGGGACCGAGCGGATGCCGGTCCTGGGTAAGGCCACGTGAGCTGGGTGGTGCTGGGATTGGGGCATGGAGGGTCAGGGTACGGGGGACAGGGGGCGGGGATCAGTCAGATCTTGGACGCTTCATTTGCCTACTTCAACCGAAGGAATCACAGCCACTTATTGTCGGTATTAAAAACGCCCACGCAATCTCCTGCGTAGGCGTTTGAGTTTCTGTCTTTCTGATCCCCGATCCCTGTACCCCGGACCCTAAACTTACACCGCCCGTGGATGGGCCTCGTCGTAGGCGGTACGAAGCCGCATGCTCGAGAGGTGGGTGTAGATCTGGGTGGTGGACAGGGACTGATGGCCCAGCAGTTCCTGGACGCTGCGGAGGTCCGCGCCGTTGTCCAAGAGGTGCGTCGCGAAGCTGTGACGCAGGGTGTGGGGGCTGATGGTCGAGTCCAGGTCGCAGGACTTGAGATACTTATCGAGTTTACGGCGGACCGAGCGGGTCGAGAGCCGTCCGCCGTTCTTATTGACGAATAACGGGAGCGCCGGGTCGGACATCGACTGCTGACGCAGTGCGGTGAAGCGCTGGTCGGGCTCAAGCAGTGTCAGGTAGTGACGGATCGCGGCGATGGCGTGCGAGCCCAGCGGAACGATGCGTTCTTTCTTCCCCTTGCCGCGGATGTTAACGGTCTGGCCGACCTGGTCCAGGTCGTTGCGGTTGAGGTCCACCAGCTCGCTGACGCGGACGCCAGTGGAGTAGAGCGTTTCCAGGATCGCACGGTCACGGGCACCGAGGGTGTCGCGGTTGTCCGGCGCGCTCAGCAGTTTCTCGACCTGCTCAACGGTGATGGCCTTGGGCAGACGCTTGGTCTGCTTGGGCGTGCGGATCAGGAGCATGGGGTTGGTCTGGCAGGTGCCCCGCTTGAGCATCCACTTGTAGAAGCTGCGTAGCGTGGCGATCTTACGGGCGGTGGTGGCCGGTGAGTAGCCAAAGCCGTCCAGGTGCGTAAGGAAGCCGCGGATGACCATGGCGTCGGCACTCTTGAGTTTGGCATCCAGCCGGCCGTTGCCGTCGGAGCCTTCTTCCTGAGGCGGGGGCGTCTCGGACGGCTGCTGGCCGGGGGCCTCGCCGCTGAGGAACTCGGCGTACTGTCGGAGGTCCGCGCCGTAGCAGCGGGCGGTGTAGGGGCTGAAGTGCCTCTCGTACCGCAGATAGTTGACGAATTGTTCGAGCGTTTGATTTGTTGCTGCCATGGCTGTTTCCTCTTCTGTCATCGGCCTAAGTGGCCGAACGGCCACACGAATTTGTGGGTCAAAGTTCCGGGCGGTGCCCGTCTTACGTTTCGGGTTACGCCCCCGGGTCTAATTTCACTTTGTTAAGCTGGTCAACCATCCTCGCGCCCAGCTGGTGTGAGAGCATCGCGGCATCGAACCACTCGATGTCGGACTCCTTGTCTCTTGCCATATCGATCAGCTGGTCCAGCAACTGCGGCTCCTGGCCCGGGGCGCAGCGGAAGACGTAGCGTTGGCCCTGTTTCACCAGGACCAGCTCGCGTGTGCCGTCCTCGGCCTTCTGCTCGTGCAGGGTCGGGCCGGGCTGGGGGTTTTTAATAGGTTCGTTCATTTCGGCACGGCCTCGATCCGGTTCGGATCGGCGGCGTGCCGACCCGTTATGTCGCGGGTTCTGCGGCGAGCATCGGCGGTGCGAGTCGGTCTTGTTCGACGCGCAGCAGCTGTTTGCTCACCAGGTAAGTCACAAACTCGGTGTACAGGTCCATGTCGATCTGATAGAGGCGCCAAACCCGTTCGGGGTCGTGTCCGTCCACATCGCTCCGCGAGGCGGCGTACTTCACAAGCTGCTGATGCACCGCAGGGTCCGAAGCGTCGTAGAAACCGGATACGACGCTGACCGGTCGGCGGGGTTGGTTCACCTGCTCGGGCGGGGTGATGTCATCGGTCCCGGCCCGGACCAGGTCCCGGAGGTTGGTCGCGTGGGCACTCTGCCGTTGCGGGTCGAAATACAACTCGATGGCGATCCCCAGCTTCGGCGGGTCATAGGGGTCATACGCCGTAAGCGTCCCGACGACTAACGCATCGACACCCAGCACGCTCCGCAGTTGGGCGACATCCGCGGCATCGGAGACACCGGGCATCTCAAGGGACTGCATCGCCGCGAGCACGCGGTTGACCGGAACGGTGTCCAACCCCATGACGGTCTCCAGCCGTTGGGCGAGTTGGTCGGCGGCCTTGAGCCCGTCGGCATGCAGGCTGCCGGACTCGTTACGCAAAGGCACGACCGCCCAGACCTGACGATCCCCGTAGGGGGCCGAGAGACGCTGGGGCTTTTTGGCACCTCGGTAGGTACAGCCGGCGGTCATTACCACCAGCAGCACTACCATCCACATGGCCTGTTCACTTTTCATGGCGTCCTGCCAGGGTTTATCCGGTCAGCCTCCGCTGCCGGTGTCTGTCGTGTCATCTCGGCCCGCGGCGCTGGACAATCCAGGCAGGCGGGTCGGCCGACGTGTGTCGGTCCTTATTCGGTCGGCACCATGGCCTCGGTTCCTTCACTCTCTGCGCCAGGAATATCGGGCGTGCCCTGCGCCAGGTAGGGCTCGACGGGCTGAGCCGCCAGCTTCTGAGCGCGGTTCGGGGCGATCGACCAGACGTTTTCCATCCCCAGGCCGGACCGGTCTGAGGTGAAATAGATCGTGCCGTCGCCCGCCCAGTTGGGCTGGATGTTGGCGAATCGGCCCATCGTCAGGCGGACGCGGTTGGTCCCATTGGTGTTCACCAGCCAGAGGTCGGCGTGCAGCGGGCCATCCGAGCCGTCGGCGTCGGGGTCGATGACCGTGCAGAAGACGACCTGCTTGCCGTCGGGGCTCCAGTCGGGGGTGATCGCGGCGGCGTTGGAACTGGCGGCGATCTCGGTGGGGTACATCGGCTCGCCGTTGACCAGGTCGATCGTCCAGATGCTGAACCATCGCGTGCCGCGTTGGCGGGAGCGCTGGAAGACGATCTTGTCCTGGGTGGGCGACCAGACCGGGAACAGGCCGTGGCCGATGTATCGCTTGGTGGCGGGGTTGTTCAGGTCGATGATGACCATCTCCCACTGGCCGGACTGCGTACCGAACGTGCTGTAGATCAGTTGTTGGCCGTCACGGGAGAAGCTGGGGTAGAAGTCATCGGTGGCGTCCCGGGTGACCTGCACCGGCTGGCCGCCTTCGGTGTCCATGATGTAGATGTCCCAGTTGCCCGCCCGGTCGGAGGCAAACGCGACCCGCGAGCCGTCGGGGCTGAACGTGGGCATAACCTCGTTGGCCGGGTCGTCGGTAAGCTGACGCAGGGCCATCCCGTTCACGGACTTGATGTAGAGGTCAGATTTTTCGCGGTGGCGGGTCGAGGCGTAGACCAGCATTTGGCCGGTCGGGTCGATATCCGGGTCGAAGTCGGCCCCCTCGGTGGTGAAAGTCACCTGCCGGAGGTTGTTGATGCCGTCCAGCGGGCTGGTGCGTGGCTGCTTGTCGGTCTGGACCTGGCCGTATAGCCCCATAGTCCCGATCGATCGCTTGGCGACGTTGTGGGTGTATTCAGGCCGGGTCGCGCCGGCGAAACCCGGGCGGGGGACGGGGCCAGTCTCGATTGTCTGCCCACCGGCCTGGAAATCCACCGGGCCGGTGCGTTTGTCGGCGAGTTTCTTGGCCTCAGCGGCCTCGGCTCGATCCTGCTTGGCACGCTCATAAGCCAGCACGGCCTCGCGGTCCTGAGTTTTCAGGCCGTAGCCCCCATTGTAATACTGGCTGCAGCCCGGGTTTGTGAATAAAAGCAGGGCGAAGGTGGTTAGCGTTAGTATGCTTCTCAGCGTCATGACCAACCTTTTATTACAGACTCAAAAACGTCGTCCGACGTATGCCGTTATCGGGTCGGCGGGTCGCGTCGGCTTAAACGCAGTCGGCCAGTAGATTTATCGGACGGCCAAGCCGTCGGGCTTGAAGCGGAGGCGTGACCGAATAATCAGCCGTATTTCAGACAATGGATCGAGGGAGACATGGTCAATCTGAGGGCAGATAGATAGGATGAAGCCTCAGACCCGTCTGTTATAAGGACGATCAGCCTCCACGGGGGCCTTGGCAAGGTCCGGTAACTCAATGAATAAGACAAAAACCCGATGACCGAATGGATTTCACCGCTGATATTGTCCGCCTGGATCGACCCGCAGATTTTGCGCTGGCCGGTCACGGGGGTGTACTTGGCGCTGATGGTCATCATCGGGACCTACGGCCTGCACCGGTACTGGCTGGTCTATCTGTATAGTCGCCACCGCCGGGTCAGGCCCCGGCCCGAGCGTCGGTATGAACAGTTGCCCCGGGTCACGGTCCAGCTGCCGATCTTTAATGAAGGCGCGGTCATCCACCGGATCATCGACGCGGCCTGCGCGATCGACTACCCCACGGAACTTCTGCAAGTGCAGGTCGTGGACGACTCGACCGATGAATCCGCGACGATGGCCGAACGGCGAGTCGCTTACTGGGCCAACCAGGGCGTCGATATCCAATACCTCCACCGCACCGACCGCACGGGCTTCAAGGCAGGGGCGCTCCAGGCGGCCAATTCCTCGGCGACCGGCGAACTCATCGCGATTTTCGACGCGGACTTCATCCCCCCCACCGCTTTCCTGAAACGCACCGTCCACTACTTCACCGACCCGACGCTCGGGATGGTGCAGACACGCTGGGCGCACATCAACCGCAACGACTCGATCTTGACACGCGGGCAGGCGATCTTCCTGGACGGGCACTTTGTGATCGAACACACCGCGCGCAACCGCTCAGGCGCGTGGATCAACTTCAACGGGACCGCCGGCCTCTGGCGACGCGAAGCGATCGAGTCCGCCGGCGGCTGGCAACACGACACGCTGACCGAGGATGTCGACCTTTCCTACCGGGCTCAACTGGCGGGCTGGCGTTTCCTGTTCCTGCCCTGGGTGCAGTGCCCGGCAGAACTGCCGCCGGAGATCAACGCCTTCAAGAGCCAGCAGCACCGCTGGACCAAGGGCTCGATCCAGACCGCGATCAAGCTGCTGCCGACGGTGTTCCGCGCGAAGGTGCCCTGGAAAGTGAAAAGCGAGGCGTTCTTCCACCTGACCAGCCCGATGGTGTACCTGTACGTCACGCTGTTCGCTGCGCTGTTCTACCCGGCGATCTCGATGAACATCAAGCCGTTCGGCCGGGGCGCGTGGTACGGCGAACTCGCGGGCATGAGCCTGTTCATCCTCGGCACGATTTCCGCGGCGATCTTCTACATCGCCAGCCAACGCGCCCAGAAACGCAGCGCCCTGCTCACCCTGATCCAAGTGCCCGCGCTGATGGCCATCGGGATCGGGATCGCGCTGAACAACGCGATCGCCTGCCTCGAAGCCTTGTTCGGCCACGAGAGCCCGTTCATCCGCACGCCCAAGTACAACACGTCCGCCGACAACGGCGAACTGCCCGGGATGACCGAACCGCTTGCCAAGGGCGCAGCACAATCACACGTCGAGAAGCACAGCAAGAAAGTCTCGCGCGTCATCCCGATCCCCTCGATGAAGCGGTCGGTCTGCCTGCTCGAACTTGGGATGGGTGCCTACATGCTCGCCTGCATCGGGCTGTCCCTGACGGCGGACCACCGGACGATCAGCCTGCCGTTCCTGACCCTGTTCGCATCCGGGTATCTGTATGTCGGTGGCTCCAGCCTCTGGGTACACCTGCGCGTGTTCCTGGAGAGCCGGAAACCCCTGCCGCAGCCGGCGTAGCCACATTTGAAACAGATAGGCTGTATAGACCCAGTTCCGGGGGCTGATCTGCCGATACCTTAGATATCATGCGAAGCGGGTTGCCCCCCGAAATCGATGTCATTACCACGCCCCGGGGTGAGCGGTACGTGATGCCGACACGCCGGGTCGGGTGCCTGCGGGTCGCGGCGGTCCCGATGCTGCTGATCGGGCTGGTCTTCCTGTTCGTGGGGTGCTACACGTCGGTGGTTGAAGGCGGTCTTTGGCACTGGGCCAACGGGACCACGGGCAAACCGGTGGACCTCTATAATATCGCGTTCGGCCTGCCTTTCATCGCTATCGGGTACGGCATGCTCTACCTGGGCGCGATGATGCTCGGCGGGCGGAGCGTCATCGAACTGCGGGACGAAACACTGATCGCGACCCAACGCAGCGGCCCGTTCCGTTGGCGGAGGAAGATCCCGCTTAGCGAGGTCGCCAGACTCCAGATCAAGTCATCCAACATCGAAGAGGCCACGGTCGCGATCGGGGCGGCGATGAGCGCACTGAATGTCGTGAGGCCCGACGGCGGGTTGTACAGCCTGGCCTGGGGGTACCCCAAACCGATGCTGCGTGCGTTGGCGGACGACCTTTCTGCCAAATTTAAGTCGGCCGGGGGCGCTCGACTTGTGAACGACTCACCCGGCGGCGGGGGCATCGAAGTAGAAGTAACAACGCTCGGCGCGGACCGGCTGGCCGACAAGATCAAACAAGCCCGGGGCGACGCCGACGACCCCGGCGAGCAAGTGGTCCCCCAGAAACCGACCGGCAGCGAGGTCCGGGTCGAGCCACGCGACGACGGGGTCACGATCATCGTCCCACCCGTCGGGATGCGCAAAGGCGGCAAGGGGATGTTCGGGTTCTCGATCGTGTGGAATGGGTTCATGCTGATCGTCACGACCGCGTTTTTCTTCGGCGGTAACAAGAGCGTTCAGGACCTGCTGATTATTCTCGGTGTGTTGGGTTTATTCTGGGTCGTCGGCATCTGGATGCTGGTCGCGACGATCAACGCAGGGCGGCGCACCGCGATCCTGGACGTGGTCGGCGACACGTTACTGATCACCCGGCAGAATATCTTCGGGACGAAGCAGCAGGAGATCACGCGCGACAACATCAAGTCGATCTGCCGGGATAAGAGCGGGGTCGAGGTCAACGACGAGCCGATCCTGAACCTTCAGATCCGGCTACACGAGGGGAAGAAAATTTCGATGTTCAGCCAACTGGCGGATAACGAGCTGAGCTGGCTGGCGGCGGTGCTGCGTGAGGCGTTAGGTCTCAACGACAACGAGCCGAGGCCGTGAGGCGTTGGGTCTTCGCGACAACGAGCCGGGGCCGTGAGGCTTCGGGATGGTATTGACCGTGGCCTTACGGCCACGGCTCGTTTAGCGGCTTGTGATTCACATCCGTTCGACGGTGTCGATGCCCAGCAGCCCAAGGCCCTGCTTTAGGGTGCGTGCGACCAAGTCGCACAGCGCCAGCCGGCTGTCACGGCGGGCGTCTGAGTCGGCGGCCAGCACCGGGCACTTCTCGTAGAACTTGTGGAACGACGACGCCAGCTCGTAAAGGTAGGTACACAGCCGGTGCGGTTCCAGGCTGTCGGCGACAGACTGAATGATGCGAGGCAGTTGTAGGAGTTGCAACGCCAGCGCCCGCTCGGCGGCCTGTTCGAGTTTGATCTCTCTCCCGGAAAGCGACGAGGGTTCGACCTCGCCCTTACGGAAGATCGAGCGGATACGCACGTAGGCGTTCTGGAGGTAGGGCGCGGTGTTGCCCTCCAGCGCGAGCATCCGGTCCCAGTCGAAGACGTAGTCCTTGATGCGGTCGTTGCTGAGGTCGAAGTACTTGACCGCCCCGACGCCGACGACGCGGGCGATGGCGTCTCGCTCCTCGGAGGGCAGCTCGGGGGCTTTTTCCGCGATGACTTTGCCGGCCCGATCGACGGCCTCGTCCAGGACGTCGGCGAGCTTCACGGTACCCCCCTCGCGTGTCTTAAAAGGCTTGCGGTCTGCACCCATGATGGTCCCGAAACCGACATGGACCAGCTCCGCCCCATCCTTTAGCCAGCCCACATCTTCCGCCACCTTGAAGAACTGACGGAAGTGGTCTTTCTGTCTGGAGTCGACGACGTAGACGACCCGGTCGGCCTTGAGGTCTGCGACCCGGTAGTGAACCGCGGCCAGGTCGGTCGCGGGGTAGCCAAAGCCGCCATCCGATTTCTGGATGGCCATGGGGAGCGGCTCGCCTTCTTTATTAAAGAAGCCGTCCACGTACACGACTTTCGCGCCTTTAAGGTCGCGAATCATGCCCGCTCCTTCGATCGCCTCGACGACACCCGACAGCCGGTCGTTATAAAAACTCTCGGGCTTGAGGTGGTCGTCGGTGAGTTGGACGCCGAGGCTGCTGAAGACCTGATTCATGTGACGGATCGACTCGACGATCAGCATCTCCCAGATCTTGCGTGCCTGGGGCTCGCCGGACTGTAGATCGACCACACGCTTACGCGCTCTCTCTGCGAAAGCGGGGTCGTTATCGTCTCTGACCTTGGCTTGCTGATACAAAACATTCAGGTCGCTGATGCTCGAATCGGTAGAGTCGGCCCAGCCGGTTTCGATCAGGTGCTCGAGTAGCAGGCCGAATTGCGTGCCCCAGTCGCCGATGTGGTTGTGCCGGATGACGTCCTGACCCTGAAATTCCAGGACCCGCGCGATGGCGTCGCCGATGATGGTGGACCGCAGGTGCCCGATGTGCATCTCTTTGGCAAGGTTCGGGCTGGCGTAATCCACGACCACCTTCGCCGGCGGGTCGGATTTCGCGACACCGAGCCGATCAGACCGGAACATCGATCCGAGCTGAGTCGCCAGTAGGTCCGGGTTGAGCGTTAGGTTGATAAACCCTGGGCCGGCGACCTCGGCATCGGTAATGGCGTCGCCCAGTGTGAGCTTTTCTTTGATGGCGTCGGCGATGTCGCGTGGCTTCTGGCCCAGGCGTTTGGCCAGGCCCATCGCGAGGTTGGCCTGGTAGTCCCCGAACCTGGGGCTGGTGGCCTGGCGCAGGATGGGATCGGCGTCGGCAAACTCGCTGCCGAACGCGCTGGCGACCGCTTCGCTGAGCAGCCCTTCGAGGATGGACTGGATATCGGGCATGGGGGCGATAGGGTCAGCGACCTTGGGCGTTAAGTCAAGTACGGGACGGGTTTGGGAACGAAGTATGCCGGTGACGGTGATATGCGAGAATCTACGATCCGCCGCTAAACGGGGGAACACGGGTCATGTTTGACAAGATTAGTAGATAAAAAAATCCCACGGAAGACCGCGGGCGCGGCCAGGCGTGGGTATTTGTGGGTCAAAGTTGTAGGCCTGTACTTTTAGAGCGCTTCCTGCTGTAAGTCGGAGCCGCGGTGCTGGAGTTGGGCCTTGAGGCGGGCGAGGATTGAGCTGTGCATCTGGCTGACGCGGGACTCGGAGAGGTCCAGCGTCACACCGATCTCTTTCATGGTCATCTCTTCGTAGTAGTAGAGGATGACGATGAGGCGTTCGGCGCGGCTCAGGCCTTTGGTGATCAGGTCCTTGAGGTCGCGCTTCTGAACGACCTTGAACGGGTTGACCTGCTTGGCGTCTTTGAGGACGTCGATCTCGCGAACGTCTTTATTGGAGTCGGTCTCGAACCACTTGCGTGAAAGCGAGACAACACCCACAGCACCGGCATCTTTACGGATCTTGGCGTACTCGTCCTGGTCGACGCCCATCTTCTCACACAACTCGTCGTCGGTTGGCTTGCGGCCGAGTTGCATCTGTAAAGAACGTCGGGCCTGCTCGACCAGGCTGGATCGGCTACGGACAAGACGAGGAACCCAGTCCATCGAGCGCAGCTCGTCGAGGATCGCGCCGCGGATACGCGGGGCGCAGTAGGTTTCGAACTTGACCCCACGCTCCAGGTCGAACGCGTCGATGGCGTCCATCAGCCCGAAGATTCCGGCGCTCATCAGGTCGTCGATGTCGACCTCGTCGGGCAGCTTGGAGTAGATACGCTCGGCGTTGTACTTCACCAGGTGCAGGTAGTTCTCCATGAGTTGGTTGCGCAGCTGCTCGGAGCCGGTCTTCTTGTACTCGGGCCAGACCTCCATGATGGGGTTGGCGCCCGCGGGGGCTGTCTTGACTGCTTGCCTGGTTTTCGCCATGGCCTACTCCTTGACCGGCTCAACGCTTTTGTGCGAATCCGTTCGCGGCGTCGGGGATTAATCGAAACGGGTAAGTTTATACCATACCGTCACAGCCCCGCTCGTGGTGCTTGTAGTGACGGCCACGCCTCATGCGCGATTAAGTATCGGGTACGGGTTCTTCGGGGATCGGGTGCTGTTCTTTGTATTGCTTGATGTGATCGAGGATCGCCCACTGAGCGACCGCGCCGACCAGCCGACCGATGAACCAGCAGACGATCATGACGCAGATCGATCTAAACAAGATAGTGGATGTGCTGTTGCCCGCGCCGATCCCGACAACGATGGCGGCGGCAAAACTCAGAAGCGCGAAACAGGTTGCGATCACACGTGCGGGGATGGTTGAGCACTCCTTGCTCGATCGGGTCATTCCGTTGACCAGCTAATATAGCCGATCGCGCGCGCCTGTGAAGGGGTAAAACGGCGAGACGGGAAAAAAAATAAAAACTAATGAAAATACCGGGTCGGCAAAAACTGCGCGGTACTACCCGACGAGCCAGGCCGCCATGCGCCGAAGCAGCCCGTGGTCACGCGGCGTGGCGGCGTGCCGATCGATGCGGTGTGCCAGCCGGTGCATGCAGACGCTCGCAGGGCTGGTCGGGTGTTCCAGAACGAAGGGCTGACGCCGACGGACGGCGTGCGGGACGCGCGTGTCGGACAGGATATGCCCGGCGTAGCTCGGCGTGATGCCCAAAAACTTGTCGCAGACACCCGACACCCGGTCGTAAACAGCGCGGGCCTCGCGTTCGTCGCGAACCATGTTCACCAGCAGCCTGATATCCAGCCCGTCGCCCTGCTTGCAGACGGTTTTGATAACGGCATAGGCGTCGGTGATGGCGGTCGGCTCGGGGGTGGTGACCACAAGGATTTGATCGGCGGCGATTAGGAAGCCCAAGACGTTGGGGCCGACACCCGCGCCGGTATCTATCAGGATAAGGTCGGCTTCCTCTTCAAGAGACCGCATCTGGTCCATCAGGCGGGCGCGCTCAAACTCGCTGAGCGCGGCCATCTGAGACAGGCCGGAGGCACCGGCGATGAGTCGGAATCCGCCCGGCGCTTCGACCAGCGCGTCCTGGAGTGAACACCGTCCAGCGACGACATGCGAGAGGTTCCGCTGGGGGTTGATATTGCAGACAACGTCCGCGTTGGCGGTGCCCAGGTCGGCGTCCAGGAGGATGACATCTCGGCCCATCTGTGAAAGTTGCACCGCCAGGTTGACCGAAACGGAGGTCTTGCCGACCCCCCCCTTGCCGCTGGTCACGGCGAGGGTGGTAGCGCGCGATGGTGCCGAGACGGACCTCTCCGCATGGGTGTGTTCCTGATAGGCCCGGTCTTCGGCGACCAGTTCCCTCAGCGCTTCGGCTTGGTCAGCTATCACTTTTCTCTCCCACCATTTGTCCAAGCACCAGTCCGGCCATGCGTTTTGAGCAGCCAGGCTCGATCTGGTGCGGCACTTCCTGCCCCGTGGTCACGTAGCTCAGGCGCATATCCGCCTTGCCCAAAACATTCAACAACACCCCAAAGGTAACCGCTTCATCCAGCTTGGTAAAGATAATTCTGTCGGTGCGTACCTTACTGAACCGCTGGACCGCCTCCATGAGGACCTTTTGCGAGCCCGTGGAGGAGAGAACCAGGTGGACTTCGTGGGGATTAGCGGCGTCCAGGAAGCTGGTAAGCTGGGTAAGCCGTTCACCATCGCGCTGGCTTCGGCCCGCGGTATCGATCAGAACGGCGTCGTAGCCAGCGCATTGATCCAGGGCATGCTGTATATCTCCCGGTTCGGACACGACATGCAGCGGCACGCCGATGATCCCGGCGTAGGTGCGCAGCTGCTCGACGGCGGCGATACGGTAGGTGTCCAGGGTGATCATCGCGACCTTCTTTTTGTGTTTGAGCTTGAAGGTGGCGGCAAGTTTGGCGACGGTCGTGGTCTTGCCCACACCGGTCGGGCCGATCAGGGCGATGGTGCGTGGCCGGCCGTCGGGGCTGGGTTTAATCTCCGAGGTGTCGGTATCGATAGGCATATAACCGGCCAGTTCCCGGCGCACGGCGCGGAAACAGGCGTCTTCATCGTGCAGGTCCTTTTCGTCCAGCTGGCGACGGACCTTATTCACGATCTCGTCGGCCAGTTCACAGGCGACCTCCTGCGCGATCAAGGCGGCGTACTGCTGGCTGAGGGCCTTGGGCAGCGAGGCGGGGGCGGCCTCGGCCTTCTGCTGATGCATCATCTGCGAGACCAAGTGCTTGACGGCGCTCATCTCGTCGGCGAGTTGACGGGCGTTGGGGCCGTCCGACGCGATCGGTGCCGTGACCACCGACGGGACCGGCATGATGGCGGACGGTGCGGTAGTTTTCTGTGTCTGCTGGGTCTTTTCGATCTCGGCTTTTGCCGCAGCGTAGGTCTTGCGGATCAGATCGCCGGCGGCGACGTGTTCCTTGGGATCGGCCTGGACGATGTTGGGACGACGCTTGGGTAATGCGGCGGCACGTACCGACGGGTTGGCGCGGCGGCGCGCCCGGCCGACATCTGAACCACGCCCGGCGGTGACTTCAACCACGGTTTTCGCCCCGATACCAAGCACCCCGCCCCGCTTGTAACTGCGCGTATGCAACACAACCGCGTCACTACCCAGCTCTCGCTTCACTAGAGCCAGCGCCTGAGCCATCGAGTGTGCGGTGAAGGTTTTCAGATTCAATTCACGGCCCCTTGTAACGTTTGCGCCATCCTATCACTTGATTCGTTGACTTGCACGAGCCCGAGCGCTTCGACATCGACGCCCTTACTCACTTCGTTGTACCCAAGCACGGCCGCGTTGGGCAGATGTGGTTCGATCAGCTGCCTGACCTGGCCGCGGACCTGCGGCGAGGCGAGGACAACCGGGTGGTGGCCGGCCTGGGTGAGCCGTTGTAGCTCCTGCAGCAGCGCGGTGCTGATGCGGTTGGCGACCGCCGGGGGCATGGTCATGCTTGTGCCTTCGCTTGATCGCTCGATATAGCCATTGATCTGGTCCTCCAGCGCCGGGTCGAGGCTGACGCAGTAGAGCTTATTGACGCTCTGTGTGCCGGGCATGACGCCGTCTCCGGCGGGCTCCGACACGGTGTACTGATTACATATCGTCCGGCTTAGCGCATTGCGCACATATTCGGTGAGCACATCCAGGTCGCGCGTGCGTGTCGCCCAATCGCCAAGTGTTTCGACGATGACTTCCAGGTCGCGGACGGGGACGCGCTCGGTGAGCAGGTTCTGCAGGACGCGCTGAAGTTCGCCGGGCTTGACTAGCGGCGGTTTGTCGCCGACAGCTTGCAGAACCTCTTCGCAGAGTTTGGGGGCGCGCTCCTTGAGCTGGATGATGAGGTTGTTGGTCTCTTCACGGGTGAGCAGCTCTCGTGCGTAGTTACGGACGACCTCGGTGATGTGGGTCGCCAGGACGTCGGTCGCGCCGACGACGGTGTAGTTCAGCGCCTCGGCACGTTCCTTCTGGCCGGGGCTGATCCATACGGCGTCGAGCCCAAAGGCCGGCTCGGTGGTCTTCAAGCCCTGCAACGGCTCGGACGCCAGCCCGCTGTCCATCGCGAGGAACTGGCCGGGATGCAGCTGCCCCTGCGCCATGACGTTGCCGCGGATCTTGATGGCGTAGTCGTTGGGTTGAAGCTGCATGTTGTCACGGATGCGCACGGGGGGCATGACCAGGCCCATCTCCGTGGCGAGTTGTCGGCGGATCATCGTGATACGGTTCAGCAGATCGCCGCCCTGGGTCTGATCCACGAGCCGGACCAGGCCGTAGCCCACTTCGAGTTCAAGTGTGTCGACTTTCATCACCTCTTCGACCGGGCTGTCATCGGGGCGCGCGGCCTTGGCGGTTTCGGCGGCCTGCGTCTGCGCTGCGGCTTGGGTCAGGCTGCGCTCGGAAAAGAACACGAACAAGCCAAGCACTGAACCGAGTATCAGCATCGGCGCGGTAGGCAAAGGCGTGAGCAGGCCCATCAATACCATGAAGCCGGAGGTGATGCCGACGGCGGCCGCGCGGCTGGTAAGCTGCCCGGTCAGTTCAGTGCCCAGGTCCTGTCGGCTGCTCGAGCGTGTGACGATCAGGCCAGCCGCGATCGAAATCACAAAGGCGGGGAGTTGTGAGACCAGCCCGTCGCCGACGGTCAGGCGGGTGAAGACATCAATCGATTCGCTGACGGTCCAGCCGTTCATGAAGACGCCGATAGCGAACCCACCGAGGATGTTAACGACCGTAATAATGATGCCCGCGATGGCGTCGCCGCGGACAAACTTGGCGGCACCGTCCATCGCCCCGTAGAAATCGGCTTCCTGCGCGATCTCTTCGCGGCGGTGCTTGGCCTGCTGCTCATCGATCAGGCCGGCGTTGAGGTCGGCGTCGATCGCCATCTGCTTGCCGGGCATGCCGTCTAAGGTGAAACGCGCCGCGACCTCGGAGATGCGTGTCGCACCCTTGGTGATGACGACGAACTGGATGATGATCAGGATGCTGAACATCACGACACCGACCACGATGGACGACCCGGTGACAAACTCGGCAAATGCCTGGATCACCCGCCCTGCGGCGGCGGTGGCGGCGGTCGGCGAGGCCGGGTCTGCCGAGAGGATCATCTTCGTGGTCGCGATATTCAATACCAGTCTGAACAACGTCGTGCCCAGCAGCAGCGACGGGAAGACCGAGAAGTCCAGCGGGCTCTCGACAAATATCGTGGTCAGCAGGATGATCGACGCGAGCGCGATATTGGCCGCGATCATCAGGTCCATGAGCATCGGCGGCATCGGCACGACGATCATCGACAGCATCCCGATAAACACGATCGGCACGAGCAGCGGCCGGTACTGGTGGAACCGTTGGATCAGGGAGTTCGGGTTGGTGGGTAATGCGTTAGCCATGTGTGCTTATGGACGGATACTTTCTATGCTGACTTCTTCCCGCTGAGTCGGTAGACGTAGGCGAGTATTTCGGCGACGGCGGCGTAATGTTCGGGCGGGACCTCTTCACCGATCTCGACGCCTTTGTAGAGCGCCTGCGCCAAGGGTTTGCGCTCGACCAGGGGGATGCCATGGGCGATGGCGATCTGCCGGATGCGCATGGCCATGAAGTCGGCACCCTTGGCAATGACCTTGGGGGCGCGCATCGAGCCCGACTCATACTGCAACGCGATCGAGTAGTGCGTCGGGTTGGTGACGATGACGTCGGCCTTAGGCACGGCCTGGGCGACACGTTGCATCGCCAACTGCCTGGCAACACGGGTCCGGCGTTGCTTGACCTGCGGGTCACCCTCCATGCGCTTCATCTCTTCCTTGACGTCCTGCTTGCTCATCTTCAGGTCCTGCTGATGCTGCCAGCGCTGGAAGCTGTAATCGATCAGGGCCATGATGACCAAGAGGATCGCGAGTTTGAGTGCGAGGTAGTAGACGAGTGTGCCCGCCGCGCCGAAGGCCTGCATCGCGGACATCTCGGCGATGTGGACGATCTTGGGCATGTCACGGACAACGAACCAGGCGGCGACGGCGGCGATCAGGATCACCTTCAACACGCTCATCACCAGACGCATCACCGCACGCATGTTAAAGAGGTTGGCGATGCCCTTGAGCGGGGAGAGTTTGCCGAAATTCGGCTCAAGCGGCTTGGTGGTCAGCAGGAAGCCGACTTGGCCCAGCGAAGCGAGCAGGCCGACCGCGGCGATGGCCAGGACGATCGGCCCCAATGACGTGGCAAACATATAGGCGCTGTAGTAGGCGATCTCCCCGAGCCCGTCGACTCGGGTGGGGTTGACGGCGTGCTCGGTCATCAGCAGGACGCGTGTCGCCGCGCCCAGGCCCTCGAACATGTGCGAGCCCAGGATGTGCAGCGCAACGATGCCGGCCAGCAGCATCAGCGCCGCGGTGAGGTCGGTGCTGCGCGCGACATTGCCGTCGTTGCGGGCCTCTTGTAGGCGCCTGGGTGTCGGCGCCTCGGTTTTTTCAAAATTATTCTCAGCCATAACTAAAAACTACACCCCAAAAAAGTTGGCGATGACTTCCAGCAACCGATTCATTTCATCGATATAGACGTAAGCGGCGACGGAGATAAACGCGATCAGGAACAGGACGCCGTTGAGGATCCGGATGGTGAACCCGACGCTCATGATGTTCAGCTGGGGGACGGTGCGGGCGATGAAACCCAGCGCGACCGTCTGCAGGAAGATCAGGCACAGCAGCGGCGCGGCGATGCGGAAGGCCATCTGGAAGATGACCGAGAGCATGCCCTGGACCAGGGCGACCACACCCTCGAAGTTGTTGAAGCCGCCGATGGGGACGGTGTTGAAGCTGCCGACGAGGATGTCGAGCATGATCCTGTGGCCGCCCAGGATGGCGAAGATAGCCAGGCCCATCATAAAAAATGAGTTGGCAATGACGCCTGACTGTTCGCCCGACTCGGGGTTGACGATGTCAGCAAACCCGATGCCGATCTGCTTGTCGATCACGTCCCCACCGAACTGCATGCCGATCAGCGGGAGGCTGGCGCAGTAGCCGATGACCAGCCCCACCATCAGCTCCATCGCGATGTGCGGGATGAGCGTCCACAGCGACAGGCCGTGGTCGATCACAACCCCGAGCATCGCGGCGGAGGGCTGATCGGGGTTTAGCAGCAGCGGGTAGACGCAGAACGTCAGCGAGAAGACGAGCATGACCTTGACGATACGCGGGATGGTGGTGCTGCCGAGCATGGGCGCGAGGATAAAGATGCCGGACAGCCGAAACATGACCATAAGCCATGCGGGGATGTGATCCAGAAGTGGTCCGAAATCTCCGGGCAACGTGTCGGGCCTCCATACCCTTTACAAAGTCAGCGGGCTCCGCCCACCTAATCAAACGAATCCAAACGCCCTACCAGTTCGGGCCGGCAAACATACGGGTCGCGAAGTCCATGATCTGCATAATGATCCAGGGCAGGACAACGATCGCGGCGACCCCCATGCCGACGATCTTCGGGACGAAGCTCAGTGTCTGCTCCTGCACCTGCGTGACTGCCTGCATCAGACTGACGATCAGGCCGATGACCAATGCCGCGGCGAGGATCGGCAGCGACAGCGTCAGCATGAGCGTGAGTGTCTCGCGCACAACATCGATTGCCTGTTCCACGTTCATCGCCATCATATATCCTTCCAGCTTTCGTCGGCGCGCAAAGGCGCCGCTGTATCACTCGCCTACGTCGTCACTCCGGGCACAGCAAAACTCGTCAACAGGTTCCCCGCCACCAGCATCCAGCCATCGACCAGCACAAACAGCAGCAGCTTGAACGGCAGCGAGATCAGGACGGGCGGCAGCATCATCATGCCCATCGAGATCAGGATGCTCGAGATCACCATGTCGATAATCAGGAACGGCAGGTACAGCTGAAACCCCATGAGGAAGGCGACCTTCAACTCGCTGAGGATAAAAGCCGGGACAAGCGTGATGATATCGACGTCTTTCTCGAGGGTGAGCTGCTCGGGGTTGCTGGTATCAACGCCGCGGTACTCGAGAATCATAAAGATATCCGCCTCGTTGCCGGCGTACTGGATCTGGTCGAACATGAATGACTTGATCGGGGCCTTAGCGAGGTCCCAGGCCTCCAACTCGTTGATCTTGTTCTCGGTCAGCGGGACGATCGCCTCTTGGTTGATCTGCTGGAAGGTCGGGGCCATGATTAGCAGCGTCATGAAGAGCGCCAACCCGACGAGGACCTGCGAGGGCGGCAGCGACTGCGTGCCCAGCGCCTGACGAAGCAGGGCCAGCACGACGATGATCCGCGTGAAGCTGGTACACATCACGAGGATCGACGGTGCCAGCGACAGGACGGTCATCAGAAGGACGATGGAGATCGTCGAGTGGAAATTGCCGGCGGTGTCGCCCTCTTTGGAGCCCGGGAGCGCTTCGCCGGCCTCTTTGATGATGGATCCGACGTTGGTCAGATCGAATGCGGCCTGGTCGGCTTGCTCGGCCTGGCTTGTCTGTCCGTGCAAAGGCGGTGTGACGATCAGCAGCATCGCGACCGCGGCCAGGGCAACGATCCACCAGACCACGTTATGTCGCAGGTGGATCATGTCGAATCCCCCTGCCGACCCAGCGTGCGGACGCGCGAGAGTAGATTAGACACACTTGATGGAGACGTGCCGCCGGGGTCCGCAGACAAATCGGTTGCGTCGAGTTCATTAGGCTGCTGGTCGTGGTCGTCATTGAACCTATTTAGTATCTGACCGAAGCCGCGGCTGATGCTGCTGGGCTTGGCGGCGCTGACCGCGCCGAGGATGTCGGCGACTTCTTCGGCATCTTCCAGGCTCGCGAGTGTACGCATCCCGGAAGAAGAATCGCTGACAACCAACACACGGCCGCCGACACGCAGGAGCATGACGTGGCTGCGCGGCGCGACGGCGGTCCGGCTGAGCACTTCCACAACGGGGCTGCTGCCCGAGGCAACTTTGCCACCCATACGGACATAGCCCCACCGGACGAACAGAGCCAGGCCGATCACCACCCCCAGCGCGGTCAGCGTTTTCATAAACCAGGAGGTTGATCCGGGACGTTCGGAGACTTCGCCTGGCTGGTCGGTGAGTGAGCCGGGCTTGAAGATGGGGGTGCTGGCGACGAGCGGTGTCCCACCGGGAGCGGGTGCGTCAGACGCAACTTCAACCGCGTCGCTACCCATATCTAAATCAGGAGGCGCGGTTTTGCCGTCAGCGATGCGGTGTGCGAGTTTGGCGAGCCGGGACGCCTCGGCGTCGGAAGCCTGGGCTTGTGAGTTGGCGGTTGCTTGAGAGGTCGTGTCTGAATCGGCGGGCGCGGCGAGGGCCGGGGCGCAAGTGAAGATTGCCCACGCGATCACCGCTATGAATCCGGTCCTGGTCACCCTGGCCCTCCTGGCCTTGTTTGCGAACCTGTCGCGGCCGACCGCATCCTGCTGTCGGCATTCCCCCCCCCCCGGATTGTTTCCCCCGTACTACGAAACTTTGCGGGCTTCGTACCGCCCTGCCTGTCGACCCATCACGGGCCGGGCATCATACCGTCTGCGTCTGCTCCTGTGTGGCGTGTTGCGCCTCTTCCTGAAGATTGGCAACGATCTCACTGATACGGATACAGAAGTTGTCATTTAGGACCAGGACCTCCCCGCGTGCAACCAGTCGCTGGTTGACGTAGATATCTACGGGGTCACCGGCGAGTTTGTCGAGTTCGACGACGCTGCCGGAAGATAGCTTGAGGACATCCTCGACCAGCATCTCCGTCCGGCCAAGTTCGACCGTGACGTGCAGGTCAACGTCACCGAGCATCTCAAGGCCGGATGGCATGCGGGCGTCGTCCGCGCCGAAGTCCGGCAGGTCCGGCGAGGCGGTGTCAACCGACTCCTTGATCTCGTTGAGCGAGGACTGCGCTTCGTTGAGCGCAGCCTGCATCTGCGCTTCGGCTTCGGCCTCGGCGGCGCTTTTGGATGGGTCGTTGGTGGGTTCTTCGGCCATGGCTGCTTCCTTGCTTGCCCGGGTCACATATCCGCACGGATACGGATGCATTTCCTGATCAAGGTGCCCTGAACGTAGGGCTCATCTGTCACGGAATCCGTTCCGAGTTTTTCGACGACGACGGCCCCGACCTGGCGGGTGAGGGTCGCGAGGTTGGGTTCCATTAAGTAAGACGGCTCAGCCCGGCGGAAGATCGTGGCGATCTCGGTGCTGAGTTGGGCCTTCATCCCCAGGATGTTGGCCTCGACATCATCCACATACTTCTTGCTGATCAGGACATAGACCTCGGTGTCGTAGAGGTAGCTTCGGCCGGTACGCGTGTTCTGGAATTTCTCTTCGATCACCAGGACCTCGACCTGACGCTCCTCATCGGCCAGGTCTTCGGCGAGCCCGGCGTCGGCACGGATGGGCTCGGGACCCTTGGCGATCATGAACACCGCCGAGATCGCCGCTCCCTCGATCAACAGAGCTACCAGGAGCACGATCAGTGTCTTGATCGGCAGCGTCTTCTTGGCACCCTCTTCTGCCGCCGGTGCCGCGTCTTTGTTTTTCTCATCTGCCATGTTCTATACGTCCGTCGTCTTTGTTTACCACGAGTTCTTCGTCCGCGTCACGGCGTAGTCCGTGATGATATTCTCGGTGACGCGGATCTCAACGCGTCGGTTGGCCTGCCTCTTCTCGGAGGTGTAGGCCTGCTTCTTTAGCGGCTCGCGGTCGGCGTTGCCGGTGAGCCGCAACTGTTCCTGCTTCAGGCCGATCTCGTCACTTACCAGGTAATGCATGACGGCCTTGGCGCGGTCGTAGCTGAGGTCCCATAAGTCATCGCCCGAATCGCCGATCTGGTCGGCTTCTGAAGCATCGGCGTGGCCTCGTATCTCTACGATAAAGTTCGTGCCACGGATATCGAACTCCTCCTGCTCGATGAAGGTGCGTATTTTGCGCTTCTCTTCATCGCTAAGATCGGCCAATCCGGGCTCGAACGTGACCAAACCCCCCATCGGAATGAATTCTCCCTCACGGACCGTCGTTACACGCTGGTCCCGACCGGACATGCCCGGGTCGTCGGCGTTGGAGGTGTTCTGCTCACGCCTCTGCTGGTTCTGAACGGTCTCGAGGATCTTCACGAGCGTCAGGGCCGGGTCATTATCGGTCGGAAGCCGCCCGCCACCGCCCTTCATCCCGAACGACTTCTTGACCTCCTCGACCACGGCCTTCCACTCGTCCTCCTTCTTGATCTCCGAGAGCGAGAGCAGGAGGATAAAGAAGGTCAGCAGCAGCGACATCATGTCGCCGAAGGTCATGACCCAGTCGGGGGCACCGGGCGGTGGGCATTTACACTTACTGGCCATGGGTAAGTCGGGGTTCGGGGTTCAGGGATCGGGGTTGGTTATGTTTTCGTATTAGTCTGTGCTAATTGCTAATGGCTAAAAGCTAATAGTTCTTACGCCGCTTCCTTATCTTCCTCTTCGGTGCGTTCGCTTGGCGGGAGGTAGGTCCTCAGCTTCTGCTCAACAATCCGGGGGTTGTCGCCGCTCTGGATCGACATGACCCCCTTGATGATGATCGTGCGGTAGAGGACTTCCTCGGCGGATCGCCGACCCAGACGGTCGGCCAGGGGCAGCGCGACGGCGTTGGCGATGATGGCGCCGTACATGGTGGTGAGCAACGCGACCGCCATACCGGGGCCGATGGCGGCGGGGTCGTCCATGTTGCTGAGCATGATGACCAGCCCGACGAGCGTCCCGATCATCCCGAACGCCGGGGCGTACTTGCCGATCGTGCTCAGCACCTCCTTGCCGGTGTCGTGGCGTTCGGCGAGGTTTTCCAGGTCGTTGGTCAGGACCTGCTCGATGAGTTCGGGGTCTGTGCCGTCGACCGCCATCTGGATGCCCAGGACGATGAACGGGTCTTCGATGTCTTTGGTCGTGCTCTCCAGGCTGAGGATGCCGTCGCGGCGGGCGATCTCCGCGTAGGAGACCATGTCCTCGATGAGCTTGGCGATGGATGGGGAACTGAAGAACACGGCCCGCTTGACGATCTTGATAATGTTTTTGACATTCCCGGCGGGGAAGGCGTAGAAGATCACCGTCGAGGTCATCCCGCAGACCAGGATGAGGCTGTTTTGATCGATAAACATGGTGATGTCACCGCTGCCGAACAACGCCCACATCAACAGCACCCACGTGCCGAGAAAACCATACAGGATGCCTAAATCCATAAGCGCACCTCAAGCGGGACCGGAAACGGGTCCATTGTTTTCTTATCGGTCTACGGGGTCTGGAATAATTAAGAACGGATGGGGGGATTTTCACTGGCGTAAGCGATGGACCCGGCATGACATGCGGGGCTTTTTAAATGGCGTATGACTAACTCGGGGGCAGCAGCCCCCGCAAGGTTCGGCCGTACTGAACCGCCAACTCGACGACGCGCTTCATGTCTTCCTTGACGATGATGTGATCGCCGTTCATCAAGATGATCGTGGTGTCCGGGTTTGACTCCACGGTGCGGATGACCTCGGCGTTGACGACGAATTGTTTGCCGTTGAGGCGGGTAACGGTGATCATGGGGAGGCTTGAGGTATGAGGTATGAGGCTTGAGGCTTGCGTATCAAGACAAGCGTACGTCTTGGTGACTCAAGACTCACTCGCTCAAGCCTCAAGCCTATGTATTATCGGACCGCGGCGAGGAGTTCCTGGATAAGTTCGTCGCTGGTGGTCAGGACCCGGGAGTTGGCGCTGAAGCCGGTGCTGGCGCTGATCAGGTTGATGAACTCCTCGGCGAGCTCGACGTTGGAGAGTTCCAGCGACCGGCCTATCACCGACCCGGACCCGGCCTGCCCGGCGGAGACGACCGTGGCGAGGCCGGAGTTGACGGTCGGTCGGTAGAGGCTGCCGCCAAACTCCTCCAGGCCGTTGTTGTTGGCGAAGACGGCGACGGCGACTCGGCCGAGGTCCCGCAGCAGGCCGTTGGAGAAGACGCCCGTGATCGTCCCATCCCCGCCGACGCTGAAGTCTTCCAGCGAACCGATCTGCGAGCCGTCCTGACTCTGCGCGGCAACCTGGCTGGAGGTGTCGGCCAGCGAGGTGATGCTGTTGCCGGGGTTTGCGAACTGAAGATTGATGTCCAGGGGTGTGACGGCACCGGTGTTGACCCGGTCGATCGAGATACTGGGGTTGCTTACGGTCAGGAGGTTGCCCTCGGTATCGAAACTCAGGACGCCGGTACCCAGATGGATGTCCAGGTCGGTGTCATCAACGGAATCGGCGTAGTACCGCCAGGTCGCGCCGGTGGTGGTTTTCGATTCGAGAACGAATCGCAGGTCGACGACGACCTCGTTGCCGAGGCTGTCGAAGGCGACGAAGGTGGTCCGGGTCGATCCGCCATTGGCCTCCTGGGTGCCGGTGAAGCCGTAGGAGACGGTGTTGTTGGTCTGGATGCTGGAGGCGCTAAAGAGGATGCCGTTGGCTCCTCCGGTGTTGCCTTCGACGATTAACTGCCCGCCTACGATCGAGATCCCGGGCGTCGAGGTCGCGGTGGGCGTCTGGGTGGTGTCGATGCCCAGCAGATCGTCGAGGAAGGCGGTGAAGTCGTCGAGGGTCGTGCCGAAATCGTCGCTGCTGGTGGTGTTGGCAGGGCCGATCTCGAAGGTGGCTTCGCCGATGGCGGCGCCGCCCTTGGTGACGCCGGCGACATTGATGACATCGCCGACGGCGTACAGCGCGGTGCCGGCGGAATCGAAGAGGCTTGCCAGCGCGTCGGTGCCGACCGCGGGAGTCGTGGCCAGGGCGTCGGAGTAGAGCACGTCGCTGGTGCTGATGCTGCCGACGGTCGCCACGTCGCCGGCGGCATTGAGGTTGCCGGCGAATACGACGTTCTCCGTGGCTTGTGCGATGGTCAGGATACCCACCGGTATGTTGACATCAACGAGCAGACCATCGACGACGTTGTACTCTTCATCGACACCGAAGCCCTGCACCCGGCCGCCGTCAGCATTGACGAGGTTGAAGTCGCGGTCCAGGACGAAGTTGCCGGTGCGTGTGTAACGGGTGTTGCCCTGAGACTCCACGATAAAGAACCCGTTGCCGTCGATGGCCATATCCGTGCCGACCCCGGTGGGTTGCAGCGAGCCGGTGGAGAAGTCGCGGGTGATGGAGCTGTCCCGCGAGCCCAGGCCCATCTGTGTGGGGTTGGTGCCACCGCGTGTGCCGGTGGGGGCCGAGGCGCTGCTGAGCCGTTGGGATATCTGCGTCTCGAAGGTGATCCGGCTCTTCTTGTAGCCGGTGGTGTTCACGTTCGCGATGTTGTTGCCGGTCACCGCCAGGAGCTTGGAGTTGGAGGTGATGCCAGTGAGGCTGCTGAAGAGTGCGGTCTGTAACGCCATGATGAACTCCTGCGTGTTCTACCCGTGCTGCCGGGGTGTGTGGATGCTTAACTGAACTTCAAAACTACTTGCCGTTTGCTTCGGCGATGATGCGTCGTAGTGACGCGTTATGGATCGAATCCAAGCCGGCCAGCGGCGCGAGCGTGTCGGGCTTCGCCGGGGCTTCTGCGGGTGGTGTGTTCTCGGCTGGTTTCACTTGATCGGTCTGATTTAACGGATCGACCTGCCTGGCGTCCTGCAACAGGGCGTCGAAGCTCTGCGATTCGATCGGCTGCTTGGCGGGACTCACGCCCCCGCTCGGCACGGGCCTGACCGCTGGCATGAGCATCCGCAATAAATCGCCGCCGTTGGACACGATGACTTCCTTTAACCGTTACGTGGATCATTTCTCTACGTCTGTATACCGGGTAACGGCACCGGCGGACATGCTCTGCCCGGTGTCCAGTTCCAGGATCAGGTCGTCGTCTTTGGGGACGACGCTGGTAACGATACCTTCGAGGACGTCGCCCACTTCGTTGAGTCCGCTGACCTTCTTACCGACCAGGGCGCTGGAGTTTAGGATGATGAGGTTGCGCAGCAGCTGCTGGACGATCTGCGTGTCTAGATCGCCCAGGTTGCCGACATCGGTGATGCGCGAGGCCTCGATGCGTTTGCCGTCGCTGAGCTTGAGTATGGGGTTGCCGTTCTCGATCACGACGGAATCGACGATGCCTTCGATGGCCTGGTTGTTGGCGTCGAGGCCCTTGACGAGTTGACCGATCATCCCGCTGGCCGAGGAGATCGCGTTCTGGTCGACCATGGTCTTGAGCTGATCTTGCAGAGAGATCTGGCTTTCAATATTGCGCAGACTCGAAAGCTGTTCGAGGATCGCAGCCGAGTCGTTCGGCTCGAACGGGTCCTGCTGGGTCAGCTCGGTTACAAGGATGTTGATGAACTCCTCGCTGGACAGCTCACCGAAGGCGTTGTTCGTGGGCTTGCTTGGTAGTTGTGCGGAGGCGAGTCCGCCGATAGCGCCTGCTGACATAGTCTGGTACTCCTGGATTCACACAGCCATCGTGGCCGTGATGTTTTCTTCTTTACGCGGCCGTGGTCAGTTCCTGATCGAATAGGGAGGGTTCGTCCGGATTCTGTTGCTGCGGATGGTTGTCGCCCTGCCGCGTGAAGCCGCCACGGCTTCGGCCGTCGTTGGCTTGGCCCTCACGGTCGGATTGCGACTCGTTGTGCAGGTTGGAACCCGAGGTCTGGCTCATCGTCTGCACACCGAGACGATCCACGGTGAGACCCTGCTGCTCCAACGAAGACCGCAGCTGTGACATCTGCTGGCTCAACAGCGTGCGAGTCGACTCGGTCTCGGCGTGGAACTGCGCTGTCACCGTGCCGTTTTGCATCTGTAGCTGGATGCGGACGGTGCCCATCTCGGGGGGCGTCAACCGGAGCGTGACGGCCCCGCCCTTCTGCTGCACGGCGTTCTGCAGGCCACGCGCTATGCGGGCGGTGTTGAGTTGGGTATTGCTGGCGTCCTGAGTTTGTGTGTTCGGTGCGGCTTGGGAAGTCGAACCGGTGGACGTTACCTGTGCCTCACCCGAGACAGGGGGCTGCACGCCGACGGCGATGTCGATGCCCGCGGTGACGGATGAAGCGGTCGGGGTGAAGGCCTGTGTGGTTTGTGTCTGGACGGTTTGGGTGTTTGTCTTATGTGCGCCCTGATCCTGTTGTGCGGTATCGTTCGTGCCGGACTGCTGGGCGTCGTTCTGCTGACGGGCCTCGCTGACGACCGCGATCCGCTCTGTGGTTGCGGAAGCCTGGTTCTGCGTCGTGGTGTCTGTGTTCACAACCTGCACAGTTTTTTGCTGCTGCGGCTGAACCGGGCCGGTCACAAGATTCGCGGCGGCTTCGGCTGAGGCCTGATGGTTCGGGGTGGTGCTTGTCTGAGTCTGTTCAGGCTGAATGGATTGAGCAGTAACCTGTTGTGCCTGCTGATTCTGCTGAACTTCTGCGGGCTTGTCGGTCGCTGTGGTCTGGGTTGTAACGGTCTCGGCTGACTGCGTGGTGGCTTGCTGCACCAGCAAGGCCTCGGCCTGGGCGGACGCGACGATAGCCTGCGTGGCCGCTTCGGTTACCACGGGTTGGTCGGTTGGGACATCCGATTCGGCGACGGGTTCCGGAGTGTTTTCGGCTGGGGCCGACTCGGTGGTGTCAACGGCTTCGCCCTGTTCGGTCTGTGGTTCGTTGGACTCAGGTTTTGGTTCGACTTTGGTATCGGTTTCGGTAGCTGTTGTAGGCTGCTCGGGTTTTACGGCATCATCGACGGGCTTAACCGTGGGCGTTTTCTCGACGGGCTGCTCGGGTTTGGTGTAGCGTTCGCCGGCGTCTTTGAGCTGGCGGTCGAACTCGGGCCGGTCGGGAGGCGCGGGACGATCGGCGGGCGCGGGCTTGCGCGCGGGCAGCAGGTCGGTGACGGACTGGTTAAACACGGTCAGTGTACTCATAGTTGGTTCTCTTCGGAGGCTGGCTGATCGCCAATCGTGTATTCCCCGCGCTGACGGAGCTTCTCAAGCAGGCTCGCGGCCTGGGGGACTTCTTCGGGAGCCTTAAACTGCGCCAGAACCTTGCCGGCCTTTCGGGGGCTCATCGCGGCGAGGTATTCGACGACCTGGTCGGTGTCGCCCAACGCCATCAGGGTCTGGAAAGCCTGCTTTGTCTGCTTGGGGGCCTGAGTCTCGTAGAGGCTGACGACCTGGAGGAAGTTTTCATCCTCGGTCTGCTCGGCGCGGTCCTTGATCCATTTCTCAAATGCGGCGCGCTCTGCATCGAGTTCGGCAACGCGGCGGTTGTGGTCTGCCTGGAAGCGGGCCATCTCTTCACGCAGGGCCTGGTTCTGCTGGTTGAAGAGGTTGATGCGTTCGATCGCGGTCTGGTCGGCGCGGGTGGCTTTATCGAGTTCGTCCCGGAGGGTGGTCGGGCCCTGGCCGGTGGATTCGAGGCGAGCGAGCTGGTCGCGGTCCTGCTTGGCCTTCTCTTCCAGGAGACGGGCCTCTTCCTCCATCGCTTCCTCTTCCGCGACGGTGAGGCTGAACACCTCACGGACCAGATCGATCCGGTCGCCGTTGATATAGCCGGTGTTGTAAAGCCAGCCGACATAACCCGCCGCGAGTAACAGGTTGAAGATGATGAAAGCGACGATGACGTTCCAGATTAGCTTCACGAGGCACCCCCGATCATCAGGTTACGGGCGAAACGGGTGGTCGCCAGTTCGTCCAGTTCGTTGGTCTCCCGGCGGTTCTGCTCGTAGCGCCACTTGGCTTCGTGCTTGTCGCGGAGCAGTTCCAGGCTCTTGCGTTGCTTGGTCGCGTCCAGGAGCGCGACGCGTGCCAGCTCGATCTGCTTCTCGACGCCGGCGAGCTTTTGTACGATCTGCCGGGCGCGCATGGCCGCGTGGCCCGAGTACCGCGCAAACTGGCCGACTCGCGTGAGGTCGACCTTGCCGACCAAACCGTCGGCGAGGGACTGCTTGGAATCGCGGATGGTGTGCTGCATGTCGCGGATCTGATCGTGCAGGATCATACGTGTGCGTAGCTGCTGAGCGAGTTCGCGCTGCCGCTGGTCTTCCTCCCTGCGGTGGTGCGCCAATAAGGTCTGGAACCTGAATTGGAATTTTGCCATACCGGGTTCTCTCTAGGCCTGGCTCCGCCGGGCCCGGTGAATGTTCAGCGCGGCGCGGGTGCGACGGGCTGACGATTGTGTTGGTTGAGCTTCTGCTGGGATAACTGGATCTGCTGACTCAAGGCCAGTAGCTGCGAGCGGGCCGCGTCAAACTCAGCCGCGCCCTTGACTTCGTGTCGTCCCTGCTGGAGCAGGCGGTCGACCGCCGGCTTGCAGGCGATGGCCAGGTCGAAATCGGGGTTCGAGCCCGGCGCATAAGCACCGATATTCAGGAGGTCTTCTACCTGCTGGTAGCTGTGGATGAGTTTGAGGACTTCTCGCTTGGCGGCTTGCTGGTCCGGGCCTGTCACGTCATCGGAAACACGGCTGATGGAGGACAGCACGTCGATCGCGGGGTAGTGACCTTTCTGGGCCAGGTCACGCGAGAGCTGGACGTGGCCGTCGAGGATTCCGCGGCAGGCGTCGGAGATCGGCTCGTTAATGTCGTCGCCCTCGACGAGGACGGAGTAGATGCCGGTGATCGAGCCCTTGCTTGTTCGGCCGGAGCGTTCCAGGAGTGTCGGGAGCATGGAGAACACGCTGGGCGGGTAGCCCTTGGTGGCTGGCGGTTCCCCGGCGGCCAGGCCGACCTGCCGCTGCGCCTGGCAGAAGCGTGTCACCGAGTCCATGATGAGCATGACGTCCAGACCGGTGTCGCGGAAATATTCGCTGATGGCGGCGGCGACAATAGCGGCGCGGATGCGCAAGAGCGCCGGCTGGTCGCCGGTCGCACAGACCACAACGCTGCGGGCCAGGCCCTCAGCCCCGAGGTTGTTCTCGATGAAGTCACGGACCTCACGGCCACGCTCGCCGACCAGGGCAATGACGCTGACATCGGCGGCGGTGTGGCGGGCGACGGTGCCCAGCAGTGTCGATTTACCGACCCCGGGTGCGGCAAACACGCCGATGCGCTGACCTCGACCGACCGTGTGCAGTGCATCTAAGGCCCGGACGCCGGTCGCCAGGGGCTGATTGATCAGCGGCCGGTCTAACGGATCGACCGTCGGCGGGGTCAACGGGCGGATGACGGTATCGCAAAGAGGCCCCTTGCCGTCCATCGGTCGTCCCATTCCATCCAGGACACGACCGAGTAAGGACTCACCCACCCGGACGAAGGGCGAGAAGTGCTCCGCCACGACGTGGTCGCCGCGTCGGACACCGGTGGTCGGGCCCAGGGGCATGACGATGGCCTGTTCGTGGTCGAAGCCGACAACCTCGCCGTCGAGCTTGGTGTCAAGAGAATTTTTATTGCGGATGCCGACCATCGCCCCGATCGGTGCGGGCAGGTCGGCCACTCTGAGCGCAAGACCGCGCACTTCTGACACGGTACCGCGCAATTCCAGCGGGGCTGCGTGGTCCAAGATCCGTAACTGGTCGGTCAAAAGACTCATAGACAACCTCACCCTGCGAATGACATGCCAGACGAACCCCGAAATACCCGGTACGGCTCGGAAACTCCGAAACCCTCCGGGTTAGGGTGGGTCAGCCCCCCTGCTCCGGATCAGGATCAAAGCCCGGCTCACTGATCGGATCGATCCCCCGTTGCGGAGGCAAGCCATCGGGGCCGGGTAATTCATGGATGTCCTCTTGGGTCAGGTTGTCCAGCGAGATGTCGGCGATGGGTTCGATATCGGTATCCGTATCGGCGGGCAGGATCAGGTCAACGACCCGGCGGATTTGGGTCTCGATGGTGGCGTCGATCTGGCCCTGTCCATAGGACACCAGGCAGCCGCCCGGGCTGACGTTTCCGTCCTCGGCGAGGTGGATATGCTCAAGGTGGTCAAACTCTTCAAGCAACTGTGGCAAGGCCTGGGAGATCACCGCCAGGTCTGCGGGGTTCACACGGACCGAGACATCCAGCGGCCGAAGCACCAGAGCCAACGCGCCGGCGACTTGGTCGACGACAACGGATTGATCGACTTCGATGACGCGGTGAACGAGGCGTTCGGCCATCTTCAGGGCGAACTCGGCGACAATCTGACGGGCCTCGATGGCCATCCCTTTGGTCTGGGCGTCCCACTGCTCGGCGACATCGGACCAGGCGGCGTGGAGCTGGGCAAACTGTTCGCGGGATTCCGCAAGTGCTTCTTCTCGTCCCAACTCGCGGCCCTCGGCAAGCCCACGCTCCATCCCGGCGGCCTTGCCCTTTTCAAGACCGATCTGTTCGGCACCGGCGATCAGTTCCTTGGCCTTCTGCTCGGCCTCGGTGACGATGCCGGCGGCCTTGTCCTCGGCGACCATGCGCAGACGCGCGGCCTGACGGCCAAGATCGCCCAGGTCCAGCACCACCGCGTCCTTGGCGAAACCGACCGTGTTGTTTGCTTTGATGACAGACATTATGTGAGCCTTTAGCTGTTTGCCTTTAGCTGTTCGCACTGAAAATTAAACGACCATTTCCCCGGCACCGCCCCGGCCGCTGATGATGATCTCGCCGGCATCCTCCAGGCGACGCACGACATCCACGATGCGCTGCTGCGCGGCTTCGACGTCGCTCATACGGACCGGACCCATGTATTCCATGTCCTCCCCGATCATCGTGGCGGCACGTTCGGACATATTCTTGAAGACCTTGTTCTTGAGGTCTTCGCTGGCGGTCTTGAGCGCGATCGCCAACTCGTCGTTCTCGACCTCCTTGAGGACGGACTGGATGCCCTTGTCGTCCACGAGGTTGATGTCTTCGAAGACGAACATCAGCCGGCGGATCTCTTCGACCAGGTCGGGGTCCTCGGCTTCGAGGCCCTCCATGATGCCCTTCTCCGTGGTCCGGTCCACGAGGTTGAGCATCTCGGCAACGGTCTCGACGCCACCGATCTTCTCGAAGCTCTGGCTTAGCATGTTCGCGAGCCGGGCTTCCAACCCCTGCTCGACCTCTGCGATGACCTCGGGGTTGGTCTGCTCCATGTTGGCGACTCGCTTGACGACCTCGATCTGCTTAGGCCCCGCCAGGCCGCCGAGGATCTCCGAGGCCTTATGGTGGGCGAGGTGGCTGACGATCAGCGCGATGGTCTGCGGGTGTTCGTCCTGGATAAAAGTCAGCAGGTTGGTGGACTCGGCCTTCTGGAGAAACGCGAACGGGGTGCGCCGCACCTGCTGGCTGATCTGGCCGATGATGCGCTCGGCGTCTTTGGGGTCCAGGCTCTTCATCAGCAGGCTGCGTGCGTAATCCAGCCCACCCTCGCGTGCCCAGTTCTGCGCGACCGCCAGGTCGTAGAACTCGTGCAGGATCGCGTCGCGCGTTTTCTGGGGGACCTGGTTGATGCTCGCCAACTCGCGGGTGACTTCCTCAACCGCCTTGGGGTTGAGTTTACTCAGCACCATCGATGCGGCTTCCTGATCGAGCGCGAGCAGCAGGACGGCTGCTTTTTTCACACCGGGCATCTCGTCAAGGGAGAGGCTGAGATCGGGGTCTTGTGTCTGAACCATGGTAGTGAAACCCGGGGGTTATTCGTTAACGGACACCCATTTGCCCAGCAGCCGGCTGGCCTCGGTCGGATCGGCGCGGACCAGGTCGCTGATCTGCTCGGCGATGCGGCGTGCCTGAAGATCGTCTTCGTCGAGTTCCAGGCCTTCCATCGAGGCTTCGGACTCCTCGGCTTCGCCGATCAACTCTTCATCGGAAGGCAGCGACGGGGGGACACCGGCAAGCTCTTCGATACTCGGCAACGATTCGGGCCGGGTGGACTTGCGGACCATCCCGAGCATCAGCCCCAGACTCGCGAGTGTGAGCAGCGAGAGCCCCAGGACACGGGACCAGCCCGCATCGAACATCTGCCCGATCACGCCGCCGCCGCCCACGCCGGCATAAACCGGGACGTCGGGGACCATGTCGGCCTGCACCGTGCCCTGCACATCGGCAAGGGTCAGGACCTGGACCTTCTGCTCGATCTTGGGGAGCTGTTCTGTGACAAACGGGGCAAGCGCCGCGTCGTTGGGTTCATCCTGTGCGTCGGGGTTCTGCTGCTTGTATTGATTGACAAAAAAGCTGCGGGGGATGTTCACCGCGACATTGATCTGCTTGACCTGATTGCCAACAATCGTGGTCTCCTGCTGGAGGACAAAGGGCTTGCTTTCGTAGAACTCCGTCTCGGTCAGGTTCATAGTCTGCTCTGAACCGGAGGGGCCGCTGCCGTTGATCGACAGGCCGGCGTTGGAGCGTGGGCCGGGCTCACCGGCGTCGGCGATGTCACGGCTGACGGTCTCCTCCGTGGACTCGCGTTTGATCGGCTGGTCTTTGTCGTACTCCATCCGGCGTTCGTGTTGGGCGGCGACGGAGTCCATCAGGACGTTGACACCCACGCGGACCCCGGGGATGTAGTCCAGGATGTTCTCGATTTCTTTGCGCTTGCGTTCCTCGATGTTCCGCTTCACCTCAAGGGCACTGGATGGGAGCATGTTGGAAGGGTCGGACACCTCGACGCGCCGGCCGGTACGCGCATCGACGATCTTGACGTCTTCGAGGTCCAGGCGTGCGACCGCGCCGCTGACCAGCGAGGCGATCGCGTCGGCCATCGCGGTATCAACCGCCCCCGTCGTGGTCATCACGTTGACCATGGCGCTAGCGGGGACGTGGCGCTTGCCGATGCCGTCCTGACCGGGATCGATCATGACGTCGGCGGATTTAATACGTGTGATATTCGC
>JAJDCW010000095.1 GCA_029260635.1 Phycisphaeraceae bacterium
GGTACGTGCCCGCGAAGTAATAGTCGTCATCCCGGGCCGTAGCGCTGCCGGGCGAAGGGTTCATCACCGCGTCTTCGGCCGAGAAATCGGACACCGAATTGTCGGGTAGCCCCGCGAACCACAGCGGGGTGAACTGATGCCGAGCCAGCCCCGAGACGGGGTCGGCAAACACACCCAGATGATTGGCATTGCTGCGTTCACCACCAAGTTTTGCATTCAACCTAACCACCGAGTCGTCAACCGGGTTAATGGCAGCCATCAGGGTTGACCCCCCGCCGTCCAGATTGACCCCGGTGTGAGCACCGAGCCGCATCAGCCATTCCGCGCTCTCCCGCCGAGTCGCCCCGTCACTCACGCCCGGCAGCCCCGCGTCGATCGTGACGAGGTACAGCAGCTGGTTGTCGCCCGGCAACTCGCGGTCGCCCAGTCCGACCAGAGTCCGGGCGGGATGGATCGTATCCGCGGTGGCCGGGAGTTCACGGCCGACCCCGAGTACGAAGTTCGAACCCGCGAAAGCGGTATCCACACCCGTCAGAGAGAAAGGGTCGGCCACCGTGTTGACAAAGCCAGCTCCGTTGAAAGCATCGATCAACAACACCGCACGCGCCTCGGATTGAGCCGGCGAGACCAGCATGCCGTCGGTCACCGCGAGCCCGATGATGTCTTTATTCTGAGGGGCACCCGAGCAGCAGGGTGTATAGAAGCTGGTGTTGACCGCGACCTGCGTGTTGCTCGCGGCCAGGAACTCGGTCGTACTCTGTGAGACCGTGTCTAGTGGTAACCCGCCGTTAGAGGCCGTCGATGTAAAACCGATGCCGGACACGGACAGATCGATACGCACCGCGGTTACACGCTGGACACGGCCGTCCGACGCATCCGCGGTCCCCACCATGAGGTCGACGCCCTGATATAACGGCTGCCACGGCTGAACCGCGATCACTGCCGCCGATTGGTTCACGGCGGAACCCAAACAGATAAGACTGACTGCCCCTCCGAGTATGTGCCTGAATGGACGCATGCTCGGCTCCTTGATGAATCCGAATTATAACGCATCGACACCCCGATCCGTGTGCCGCAGGCGATGCAATCAGTATAAAACTGATCCGTGGCCCCTACCCAGATTACCCCGCCCCGCCAGAGTAACGATCATAGCCCTGTTGCAGGGCAAGGTGCTTCTACCAGGAGGTGTTTTTCATCACGCGATTGATTAAAGATACAATCTGACACCTCGCTTCAAATACAAACCACTTCTAACCGCTAAAAGGACCAAAGATGAGCAGAGGCCCTTTAAATGATGAGAAGATCGTTGACTCATGGACAAAAAATGCGAGCCCCTGGATCGCCGCGATCCGTGACGGGCAGATCGAGAGTCGATTGGCCTGCACGGATGGAGCAATTGTCGAGGCGGTCTTAAGCTGCTCCCCCAAATCCGCGGTGGACTTGGGCTGTGGCGAGGGCTGGCTTACTCGAAAGCTCGAAGACCAGAGGGTCGACATGATCGGTGTCGACGTGATCCCGGAACTCATTGAAGAGGCGAGCCGCATCCGGCCCGGCGACTACCGCATGGCTTCCTATGAGGATATCGCTGAGGGCCATTTAAATATCAAGGTGGATGCGATCGTCTGCAACTTCTCTCTGCTCGGCAAGGAGCCGGTCGAAGACGTTGTCCGCGCCGCCCGATCGTTGCTGAACCAGGGCGGGTCGTTCATCGTTCAGACGCCGCACCCTGTATTCGCCTGCGGTGACGCCCCCTACCGGGACGGGTGGCGGCGGGGGTCGTGGGACGGGTTTGCGGCCGAGTTCACCGACCCGGCCCCTTGGTACTTCCGGACGCTTAGTAGCTGGGTAAACCTGTTTATCGACAGCGGGTACCTTCTGCGTGAAATCCGCGAGCCCGTCCACCCGGAGAGCGGGAAGCCGGCTTCCGTTATATTGGTTGCAGGGACCCATACGTGACCCGCCCGATTTTACCCCAGCCGTTCCGTCATACCCGAGTGTCTTCACCATGAGTAATCAATCCCCACCCGTCCGCCTGGCTGTCATCGGTTGTGGCGGCATGGCGACGGTCCACATGAAACACGCCGCCGAACTCGACGGCGTCGAGATTTCTGCGGCATGCGACACCTCTGCGGAGTCATTGCAGAAAGCCACGGAAGACAACAACTGCCCCGGGTTCGACAATCACAACGAGCTATTAAAGGCCGATGTCTGTGACGCCGTCCTGATCGCGACCCCCCACTACGCACACACCACCATCGGCATCGATGCTCTCAAAGCCGGCAAGCACGTCCTGGTCGAGAAGCCGATCTCCGTACACAAAGCCGACTGTGAAAGACTGATCGCCGCACACACCGACAAGAGCCTTGTCTTCGCCGCGATGTTTAACCAGCGGACTGACCCTTATTACATCAAGCTCAAGCAGATGATCGACGGCGGCGAGCTTGGCGGTCTCGTGCGCGTCAGTTGGATCATCACCAACTGGTTCCGCACCGATACCTACTACGCCGGCGGCGGGTGGCGAGCAACCTGGGAAGGCGAGGGCGGCGGCGTCCTCTTGAACCAGTGCCCCCACCAGTTGGACCTGATGCAGTGGCTCTTTGGCATGCCGACACGCGTCGCAGGCTTCTGCGGGATCGGCAAGCGTCACGACATCGAGGTCGAAGACCAGGTGACCGCCTACCTGGAATACGAGAACGGCGCGACCGGCACGTTCATTACCTCTACCGGCGAAGCCCCCGGAACCAACCGACTGGAGGTCGCCGGCGAGTTGGGGCGGGTCATTATCGAAGATGACAAGTTTACATTCATCAAGAACGCCATCCCTGCCGAAGAGTTTCTACGCATAAGTAGGGAAGCCTTCGCCAAACCCGAGACTGAAACCATCGACATCCCCATCGACAACCACGGCGGGAAGCACAAGCAAGTCCTGGAAAACTTCATCGAAGCCGTCCGAACCGGCGCCGATCTGATTGCCCCGGCCGAGGAGGGGATCCACTCGGTGGAGCTGGGCAACGCCATGCTCTACGCCTCGTTGACCGGGACGCCCGTCGAGATGCCCCTGGATGCGCAGGCCTACGAACAGAAGCTCATGCAGCTGATCGCCGAGTCCACTCATGTCAAAAAGACCGACGTGTCAGGCCAACGCGACCTCTCAAACTCTTTTTAATCGACCCAAACCAACACCACGGCGAGGCGTGTTTCAGCACGCCGTTGTCCTTCTTAACCATAACAACGAGCCTCACCATGCCCTGGACCCTAAGCGGATTCGCCGACGAAGCCGGCGAGAGCACCACTGAACAGATCGCCGCCTGCCTCAAGGCCGGCCTGACACACATCGATCCGCGCAACGTCGATGGACACAACATCACCGAACTCCCGCTTGACCAAGCCGAAGAAGTCGCGCGTCAATACGAGGCGGTGGGCATCCGGGTCCACATGTACGGCTCCCCAATCGGTAAGATCGACATCGCAGACGACCTGAACATTGACCTAGAAAAGCTCGATCACCTCGGCAAGCTCAAGGACATCTTCGGCGCCACCGACATCCGCATCTTCAGCTACTACAACAAGGCTGGTGCCGACAAAACCAAATGGCAACGGCAGAGCCTCGACCGGCTCAAGCGATTACGCGACCGGGCCGGCGAGCTGGGTATGGTCCTCTTCCACGAAAACGAGAGCGATATCTTCGGCGATCACCCCGACGACGTGGCTCGTATCGCGGAACTGAGAGACGGTGAAACCTTCAAGCTCATCTACGACTTCGCCAATTACCTGCGCACAGACGCGACACCCCAGCGGTCCTGGTCGATGTTTAAAGACAAGACCGACTGCCTGCACCTGAAGGACCAGAAGAACGACGGCCAGCATGTCCCGATGGGGACCGGCGACACCGACGCGGCCACCATCCTTAAAGACGCGGTCGATTCTGGCTGGCAGGGGACGTGCGTCGTCGAGCCGCACCTGACCCATTCCAAAGCCGTCGTCGCCACGGGTGTACACGGCACGGGTGATGTATCACTGGCCAATCTCTCAGCGGCCGAGTCGTTCCATGTCGCGGTGCAAGCCGCACGCGAACTACTCACCTCCGCCGGGGCGGACACCGCTTAAATACGTTAAAAATTACTATCATCAACCGCGCGGCCTTGAGGATCAGACATCTTTCGTTTTGTCCCGCTTCTCCACCTGGTTACGCAGCCGGATAAAACCTATCTCCGCGATGACAGCCAGCGCCGTCGTCACCAGGAAGACGTGCACGCCGATCCCCGCAAACCCGGGGATCGTCACCCAGGGCAGCGCGTCCGGCTCCCAGCCGTACAACAGCGTCACCGCCAGGTAGGGCGAGAGGAAACCGCGCACCCCCGTCAGCGTCACGTGGATCCCCATATAAAGAGGCACCATCCGCCGGTCGGCGAAATCGTTGTGCCCCAGGTTCCACGCCAGCATCCCCCCGCCACGTGAAGCGCCATCGATCATCCGTGGCAAGGCCAGCCACCAGAAGATACCGCTGAGTCCCGCGAGCCAGGTCCCGAGCTGTGAAGCGATCCAGAACAGGCCCTGCCGGGTCCGGAACCGGGTGATGTGGACGCCGTCCAGGTAGCGTGCCCAGATCGGCACGGTCATCGTCGCCACCGCCATCGGGATCGTCGTCGTGATCAAAATACTGGCCGCGTACTCGTATCTGATGCCGTCGGTCAGCTCAATGACCAGCCGGATCAACGCGAAGTTGCCCAGCAGGTTCGCCATCCCGCCGAAAAACTGCCAGACCATGTACCAGCGGTAGTCGTGGTCCTCGCGCAGGATGGTCCAAACGGTGTGCCGACTGCGCGGCTCCGCGCCGGGCTCGAATGCGTAGACATGCCCGGGCTCGCCGCGGGGCTGAGGCTTCGCCGCGGGCTGCCGCTCGAAGGCCAACAGATGCTTCTCTCCACGCAATCGGATACGCGAAAACGAAACCACCCCCACCGCCGCGATCAACGCCACGCCCCGATACAACCAGCGGAAACTGTCCGGCGAAACATCCTGGATAAAAAACCCGGCAAACGGGCCGGCCGCCATGATCAGGCTCGCCATCACGGTGAACCGCCCCGTGATCTGCGCCCTTAACGCCTCGGGGTAGTTCTGCCGCCAGACTGTACTGCGCAGCGTCACCATCCCCGCCAGGGCGCAACGCGCCAGGACCACCACCACGACCAGCAGCGTCGGCCCGGGCGCGACGGTGGGCAGAAACGAGATGCCGAGCAGGAACAGCAGCACGGCCGCCTGGAGTACCGTGATAAACCTGACCTTCCGCCTGCCCCGGGCCAGCATCGCCCACATGAAGCTGGTCAGGTTCGCGAAGATCGGGGCCGCCATGATCGTCGCCAGCTCGAACTCGCTGACGTTAAACGTCTTCTTCGCCAGCACGCCGATCACCCCCGACTCCAGCATGGCGACCGCCATCGGGAACGTCGATGCCGTCACCAGCTCGTGCGCGTAGCTCGGCCGGGCCATCATCGGCTGCCGCCGGACATCGAAGTTTTCAAGAGATTTAAGCAGCATCGAAACTCCATCATGCCGACACAACCCCCGCCTGTCGAACCCGTCGGGATCTCCCGGTAGAATGCACAGCCCAATTCAAACACTCAAGGAAGGCTGAAAATGAAGCGAACGATAATTGATGTATTGACCGTTGCACTCATCGCGGTGTTTTGCTGCATCAACCCCGCCGCCGCCGAGCCAGCCACCGCCAAAGACGGGATGGTCGCGACCGTCCACCCGCTGGCCACGCAGGCCGGGGTCGACGCTTTCGAGCGTGGCGGCAACGCGATCGACGCCGCCGTTGCCGCAGCCCTGACCCTCGGCGTGGTCGATCCCCACAACTCGGGCATCGGTGGCGGATGCTTCGCCCTGATCCACCTCGCCGACGGTACCCACCTCGCATTGGACGGCCGGGAGATGGCGCCCGCCAAAGCCACCCGTGACATGTTCATCCGCGACGGCGAAGCCGACCCCGAACTCAGCCAGACCGGCGCACTGGCGATCGGCGTACCCGGGTCGCTCGCTGTGTATGACCGCCTCCTGAAGCAGGGCGGCAGCCTCTCGCTCGCCAGCCTCATCACCCCCGCCGCCGATATCGCCGACATCGGCTTCATCATCGACGACACCTTCGCCAACCGCCTCGCCGGCGTCGCCGAGATAATCGCGCAATTCCCCGACGCCGCCGCACTCCTGCTTGATGAGAACGGCGAACCCTTGGCGGTGGGCCACCTGCTCAAACAACCCGACCTCGCCGGGACCTACCGCGCCATCGCCCGTGATGGGATCGATCACTTCTACCAAGGCCCGTTCGCGCAAGCCATCCACACATGGATGGCTGAGAACGACGGCCTTGTCACCGCCGAAGACTTCGCCAACTACTACGTCGCAGAGCGCGAGCCGGTCGTCAGCCGGTACCGCGGCTACCGGGTCATCGGGTTCAGCCCGCCAAGCTCAGGCGGCGTCCACGTCGCGCAGATCCTAAACATCCTGGAACATTTTGACTTGGCCAGCATGGACGACGCCACGCGCACCCACGTCATTGCCGAGGCCATGAAACGCGCCTTCGCCGACCGTGCGCATTGGCTGGGCGACCCCGACTTCGCGGATGTCCCACGTGGTCTGGCCGACGCCGAGTACGCCAAACAGCTCGCCGACCAGATCGACATCACAAAAGCCATACCCGTCGAGACCCACGGTACCCCGCCCGGCGCGGCCGAGAACCTGTTCGGCAAACACACCACCCACATCGCCGCCGCCGACAGCGAGGGCAACTGGGTCGCCATCACCGCCACCGTCAACACGTCCTACGGCTCCAAGGTCCTGATCCCCGGGACCGGGGTCTTCATGAACAACCAGATGGACGACTTCTCCGCCCAGCCGGGCGTGCCCAACTTCTTCGGCCTGCTCGGCGCGGAAGCCAACAGCGTCCAACCCGGCAAACGCCCGCTGTCCAGCATGAGCCCCACCATCGTCCTTAAAGACAATCAACCCGTGCTCACCCTCGGCGCGGCTGGCGGTCCGACCATCATCACACAGGTCGTACAGGGGATCATCAATTACATCGACCTTGGTATGCCGCTGCCCGACGCCATTGGCGCACCACGCATCCATCATCAGTGGCGTCCCGACACACTGGCCATCGAATCCTCACTCGACCCCAAGCTTGTTCAGGCTCTGGAAGACCTCGGCCATGAAATCGAAGACCGCGGATCGATGGGCATCACCCAGGCCATCGCTACAACAGACGACGACCAACTCATCGGCACCCACGACCCCCGCGCCGGCAACGGCGCAGCCGCCGGGTACGACAACCCCGATAAAGTAGTTGTCCCGGCTGACTACTCCACCGCGCCCGGCGAATAAGACACCGGCTTTTGCCCGGGACGGATCGCGATCGCGGTGTTGCCAGACAAGTCGTGCCCATCGATGGTGAACGTATCCGCCCCAAAGTTCACCACGATCCGTGTGCCGTCATCGAAGGTGGTTTCCTGAATCATACGATCGTCCGTTACCCACCGGAACCCCGTCATCGGCTGCAACGCCAGCTCGCGGTGCAGCGGCGAAAAGAACGCGTAATGGCTCAGGATGTGCTCGCGGTGCTTCTTGAACTCCGCGTGATTCAGGTGATACAAAGGCGGGACGTTGTATAGCTGCTCCAGCAACGCCACCGTCCCGGCCACGTCCTTAAACTTCAGGCTCGCGTTCCCCCAGTGATGCGTCGCGATCACCGAGTCGTGGAAGACCACCTGATACAAAGGCAGCCGGTAACGCGGGTCGTAATAGAATTTTTTGTACTTCGGCTTCAGCGGGGCCTGCATCGTAAACGTCGTCGGCCCATCGGGGGGCCAGTAGGCGCCCATATAATACGGCGACTGCTTGTCCTTGAAGTCAGGGTCCCCCCACCCGATCACGGGGGTGAACATCCCGTGCGCGAAGTGGATCGCGGGTGCCGCGTATGCGCTGCCACCCTCGCTGCCGACGACCAGCCCGTGCTCATGGGTCAGCCACCGCAGACGGTCAAGCCTTTCGAGCATATCATCCTGCTTGGTCGCCGGGTGGTCGGGAGAATAGTCGTCGAAGAACTGGCCGTAGGCGTCGCAGTCCACGAAGATGGAATTGAATCGCACGCGCCCCAACACCCCGTTCACACGCTCTTCCATGTAGGGCCGCGCCGCTTTCGGGCTCAGGTGATACCCGACCTTCTTGAACCCCGCGCTCAGGCTGCCGTCTTCCCTGACAATCCCGCCCGTGTTGTAGAGGTCCCACCCGAACTGGGCCGTCTCCCACGTGCTGTCCGGGTGCGCGTCCGGCGAATGGATGCTGTGGTAGGAATCGTAAGGCCCGAACAGGTAGCCGAGCTTGTCTGCATGTTTAGCGACCTGCGGCTTCATATCCGCGCCGCTCAGATCGCCCATGCAAAGGTTCATCCGTTCCAACCCGGCATCCTGAAACTTGTCCAGCAGCTTCGTCGAAATCCCGTCCCCCCACTGGTCGTAAGGCAGAACCAGCCCATCAAAATGCTCACAGAACGCGCCGAGCATCACCTCGCGTGGGCGTTTATTCGCAAGCGTCTTGATCTTGTCTTCCAGATACGCGCTGACCTGCGCCGCGACTACCGACTTCAGGTACTTGTAAGGCCACTCTTCCAGCGTGATCTGCACCGCCGCTTCACGCCCTTCATCATTGAACGACTTCCATATCCGTCGACCCAACGAGTCCGCCTCGGCCTCCCCCTCGGCGATCAGCTTCGTGCAGAAACCTTTCCAGTCGGTCGCGTCCATGTGGCTGAACACGCCCGCGTCCCAGAGGTAAGCGTGCGGCGCCCCTAGCAGCCGTTCGACGCGCGGGTTCGCCTCGATCTTCTCACGCATGGTCACGAACTCGCCACGCCCGACCAGGTAGTCCCGGTACTTCTTCGCCGGCGTGATCGGCGAGCCGTCCCCCAACTCCACCACGACCGTGTATTCCCACGTATCCCAGTTCGGCTTGAACGCGTGTGTGACCCGCACCCCCACCCCACCGTTTTCATCCTTGGAAAACACAACCGCGTTATCGAACATGTTCTCAAAAATG
>JAJDCW010000096.1 GCA_029260635.1 Phycisphaeraceae bacterium
ACGCATAGCTATTAACTTTATTAAGCGTTTGCTGACCGACACAGGGCGTCAGTACAGATAGCTGGAGCGTTTCCGGGAGCCCGGAAGCTGAAGGTGGCGACTGCCCATGCTTGGTTGAATTTTGAACGTCCATAATTGACACTCCTGTTAAATAGGTAGCCCCCTGGGAACGGTACGACCGCACCCAGCCGCCCTGTACACAAGGCGCGGAAAGAGCTATAATCCCCGTTCACAATTCCCGAAAAGGCTCACGTCTAATATATAATCTGCGCTAGAATGTGGGATCCTGCGCACGACATATAAGAATACTGGTCGATTGCTCATATTTTCTTATAGGCGAGGTAAACATGAAGACATATGTGTCACTTTTAATATCTGCTCTCTCCTATCTGGCTACAAGCAATCCTCTACATGCCGCCGTAATCACTGAATTGTCTGCGCTTTTGGGGCCTGCGTCCCCCGCCTCTCCCACTCCCATCGCGGTTTCAACATTATCCGAAGACAACGATGAAATACCAATGATGGTTAATTTCTTCCAGCTTTTCACGGCTCTCCCCATTACCGCGGCTAACGGCCCGGTTGATTTTGTGTTCCGTGCTGTCAACTCGGGGACAGGCGGCACTACCGAATATCTACTTAACCAGTGGGTGGTGAATTCTACCGGAGTGCCTTGGCCGAGACTGCGTTACTCACTGAGCGCACGGACTACGGCCGGGTTATCGATTACCGTTCCAGATCTGGACTTCGACTGGCCGGATAAAACTGCGCCGTTTATTGATTCAACTAACTTTTCCAATGTCACACATCTGCCACACGAAATGTTGTGGGCCGGTGGCACCGCAGGGATCGGGGCAAATGAGTCCACATATTTTACGATTGATGTCCCAGATATCGGCAGCGATTATGAGATCGTGCTGAGGCTGGAGGTGTCGCTGCCCGGCGACCTCGACAGCGACGGCTTCGTCGGCATCGACGACCTGAACCTCGTGCTGGGCAACTGGAACCAGAACGTCCCACCTGCCAACCCCTTAGCCGATCCAAGCGGCGACGGCTTCGTCGGCATCGACGACCTCAACGCCGTTCTGGGCAACTGGAACACAGGGACACCTCCAAATGAAGTGGCGAACACAGTTCCGGAGCCAGCCAGCTTCCTGGCGTGGCCTGTCGGGCTGCTTCTGATTGGTCGTGGCCGAGGCAGAAGTGCTGGTGATTAGTTATTGGCGAACCAGTTAAACACCGTCCCATCGGGGGAGACGCCCGCGATGATTTCATCCCCGGACACTGACCGTACCGAGCCATCGGCGAATGAGACAATCGCAGCGGTCTTGCCCGCGTGGTGAAGTCCCACGCCCCACGTTGGATGAGGTATGTTAATGTATGGGAAATAGAGGGCAGACATATGTAATGTCCCGATAGGGAACATGGCGGGGTCGGCCAACCAAGGGTACTCAGATGGCCGCAGTATCTGGTCCCAATGCTCGTATTCGTTCAGTTCGCTAATTGAATTTCCCCATAGTCTGTTAACCGCGTACCCCCAGGTGATTCCAGTGTAAAAAGCCCTGCTGTGATTTGCTTGGATAGTCGGGCAGACATTGAAGGTTGGGGTGGCATCGAGGGTCAGGATGGGAGCCTCGGGGTAGACCTCATTAAGAGCGTGTATCCAGGTGGGGTCGTGTATCTGGTCAGACGAGGCGTTATAAGTCAGCGGGATGCGGCCCTTTCGTGCATAGATCACTATCTCCCAGCCTGCCTGGATCTGCCGCAGAGTTGCTTTGCACTTAACTACACGGGCACTTTCCCGAGCGCTGGAAAGTGCGGGGAGCAGCAGACCTACGAGGATCCCGATGATCGAAATCACGACCAGTAACTCAATGAGCGTGAATCCGTACGATATGCACGTCCATCTAAGCTGTTTGGCGTCATGAGTCATCGGGCCCGCCATTTGTAGTAGCCTGTCAGGCCCTGCCCGATCAACTCACGGCCGTCGTCTGTGAACCGGATCGACATGATGGGGCCTTCTGTACGCTCTTCGATAACATCCAGCAACTCACCAGACTCCGCAGACCAGATCACCACATTATCACCCGCCGTGACCACGCGCGACCCGTCTGGAGTCATAGCCACGGCAAGTACCGCCCCTACTTCACTGGCGGGTATCACTGCAGCAATTCGCCTCTCGCTGACATCAAGAACCTTAACCCGCCCGCCACTGTCGACGGTGGCGACCCTGGCAACATCCGTAGCGGCACCCATTGCGATGATCGGATCTGCACCAAGAGACTCACGGATAACTTGTACATCTTCGTTAATATCCCGGACCTCGATCTCGTAGCCAAGTGGGCTCCGTCGAATCATTGCCAGCCGACCCGGAAGAGGCTTTAACCATAAGACAGGCCCACACGAATCAAAGATACGAGCGTGCACACCCTTTTCATAATCCCAGATCAACACTTCTTGGGAATTGGATGCCGCAACTCGTGATCCGCTGAATCCAAAGGACATCCAGTACGCCGGCTCGGTATTCATCATCAACTCTATGGGAAGCACTCTGGCCGTTGTTTTGTGAATCCTTACAGTCCGATCGTTGCCCGCTATCCCGAGCCGTGTAGCGTCGGGCGTCAACGCCAGCGATGATGGCAGCCCCCACCACTCCGCGATTCGTCTGTCACCTGAATCCGGCTCGGTCAAGCCCGGTTGTGTATCAACCAACTGGGTGAACGATTCCGGCGATGAATAGGCCATGAATCGCCCGTCCGCATCTGTTGCGTAAAACAGTGCATTCCCTGATGGCCACGGCTGATGTGTAGTGACATCCCAATCGGTGCCCCAAACCTTCAGTTTTCCACGCGAGGCGAGTGAATACAACCGGTGCCCGTCATCCGAGAACACGAGCTTTGTGATCGGCGATGTATGGCCGCGCAATGCTCGCGCCTCGTTGGCATCTTCAACTAGATGTATTGTTCCACCACTATCGCCACAGGCTACCGTCTTACCATTGGGGCTGACGGCGATAGTTGATATTTCATCTGGTATCTGTGCGATCACGGAGGCTTCTGCGATACCACCTAGGCTGCACTTCATGACAGTGCCGTCACTCATTCCCGCAAAGAGCGTGCTCCCATTAGCTGCCAACGAACGGGGACGCCGCCCAGCCTGAATCCCTGCCGCCATTTCATGTGTGATAAGAGTCTCAAGGTCCAATACTCGATATCTTTCATCGTACCAGACAAGATTGCGTCCGTCGTCGCTAAAACAAGCCACGATTGTGCCTTTCGGCCTGGCCTCGCGATGGATGACAGCGTTTTGATTCGTGTCGAAGAGGAGAAGTTCTCCGTCGTTAGTACCGACGAGTACATACCGGCCATCCGGGCTCATCTTGCTGTATATCGCGGGCGAGTCCGCCAGTATCATGGGGTCAAGCCGCTCGGTGTGGTCAAGGGACTGTAAGACACCTTGGCCTTCACGATTTAGGCCTATTACGAAGCCCGCATCCGGCGAGAGGGCCATGGGAAGAGCTGTCCCTTCACTAAGCCCGGTCTCCGCCCAATCATTGGTATTTAGAGTTATATACCTGGCATTCCCTGAAAAAGTCAGGCAGACGATCTGGTCGCTTCGCAGAGAAGTGAAATCCCGTATCGCATCATCCTTGAACATGACGGTGTGCGAAGACTGATCTGCCAGCGAAGCCAGATGTCGCCATTCCCATCCGCGTGACAACGGATCAGATTCCAGAAGCAGTCTCTGCGCTGCTAGCACGTCGCCTTGATTGAGACGCTCCCGGGCGGACCTGAGTGTGCTTCTATAAAATGTTTCTTCGCTTTGTATGCTGAGTTGCTGTGTGGCGGCCTCGCGTTGCATGACTGCCAGACCGATACCCGAGGACACCAGCAACAGCAGGATAGCCAGTAGGATGCTGAGGCTCAGAGGTTTTTTGTTTCGTTTTGCCCACAGCCCAGACGTATAGCGGAGTGTCCTGGGTTGGGCCGTTACGGGCCGCAGTTCTATCCAACTCCGAAGATCGCGGGCGAGGTCGCCCGCCGTCGGGTAGCGGTGGTTTCGATCATCTGCTGTCGCCCGGCGGATGATGGCATGAAGGTCCTCCGTCTGTCGTGTATTGCTCTGGGCGGGAGTGGATTCGATCAGGCGTTGGAGGACACGTCCAATCGCAAAAACGTCTGCACGCTGATCGAGGGATTCGCCAAAGACAATCTGCTCGGGGGCAACAAATCCGCAGGTGCCGGCACGAAAAGCTGAATGATGGTCCGATTGCCCGACAACCCGGGCCAGACCGAAGTCCAGGATATGCGGGCGACCATCCTCTGATACCAGGATGTTGCTTGGCTTGAGATCAAGATGCACGACCTCCCGTGCGTGTGCATATGACACGGCGTCACCGACATCAATCATCAACTCAACGATCTCTCGCGGCGTACGACCCTCCCCTGTGACGTACTCATCGATTGGCTGCCCGTCTATCAGTTCCATCACATAGAAGTATTCGAGCCGGTCAAGGCCGCTGTCGAAAACCCTGGCGATGTTCGGGTGCTTCAGGCTGGCGGCGAGATGTACCTCGGTGTGGAACCGGGCTATCGTTCCAGGCTGTTGGAGAAGATGACGCTTAAGAGCCTTGAGCGCGACCATCTGGCCGGTGCCCAACTGCTGAGCACGCCACACCGTGCCCATCCCACCCTCGCCGATCTCTTCGATGATCTTGTAGCCGGCATCAGCGACGGGCGGTGCGTCTGTGCCCCCTCGGCCCGACCCCGGCTCAACAACGAAGCCGGAGCCACTCTCTGGGCCGAATTGAACCGCTACCTCCAGGAACATCGCGGCGGCTCGATCATCTAAGTCATAGTTTGGTTTATTTGGTTGCCCCACAGATCATCCTTATCAAATATTGTGTCGATTGTTAAGCCAATCTCGGTCGTGGCGATTGTCCATGAGAGGCCAGGGCGGCGAACAAATCTCGGATTTCGTCTTCGACATCCCCCTCAGAACATAAATATTCGCTCACGACATCCCTGATGACCCGACCAAACATCCGCTTGCAGGTGACCAAAAGGTTGCTTGCCTGGGCCGAGGAGGAGGTATCCAGGCGGCGGGCGAGCTGTTCGTAGGATTCGGGTTCAGCATTATCAAATAACGGTTTGAGCATCCGCGCCTCGAATATTTCCCACAGGTCGTCCCGTTCGACACGTGCGCACTCGTGCTCCATCTGTGTGATCGCCTCATAGACAACCTGCTTGCCCCAGTCACGATCGAACTCACGGTTTGCGGTTTCAGAACCGTTCGGAAGTGAGATCTTCGCATCTGCAAGAGACGCAATATGACCCGGTGACCGCTTATAGGCAGCCTTAAATCGCCTCTGTTCAACGGCATAATCGGACAGCACACGTCGGATGAAATGGCGAAACTTCCCTCGAGATTTGTCCGCTCGGCTAAGCAGATCCGTCGCCAGAATACGATCAGCGATGAAGCTTTGCAGGAGGTCGTCGATCTCATCCGTCCTAGCAAGGTTCTTGCGGACAATATGCCCGCGCAGCGCAGGGTTGTAGCGTAAAATGATCTTCTCTAATGCTACCCGCCGGGCCTGGGGGTCACCGCTGTTGCCCACAGCCTCGAGCAGCGACCAACGTGTTGTAGGAAAGGACTGCAATGAGTGCCTCTGATTTGAAGATCACATTATATAGTTGAGATGTGGAATACGCGATCTAAATACACAAAACATTTAGATCAATGGGTGTGGCCGGAAGTTTCCTTCCCCCAGACTCTCAGCAAGCGGAAATCCTGATCTGTGCTGACTCTATTATAACCACTGCTTCTTTAGCGTCGTCACATAGCCCGTCGGCTTTATCTGAGGCGTCCTGCAACTTTGCGATGAGGACTGATATCTCCTCGTCGTTAAGCATACTGATCCGAACGTTCAAGGCTCGAGCTTGATCTTCGTGGAGAAGCTTGATGGATTGCCTCATTTCCTGCTTAAACTGGTCCGTCCCCTCCTGTGTCGACGTTGCCCTAAAGTAACTATCGAGTTGATCGAGGATGCTCTGTACCAGCTGTTGAGAATCGCAGTTTGTGGCGTGGACAAAGCGCTTCAAATGCTGTCGAAGATCGGTTAGTCTCAGGTCCCAATGAAGCTCGCGCCAAGAGCGATCCGGAGTCGCCGCGAGACCCGTTGGAGGGGCACACAGCCCAACCGCCCTGCTCCCCCGGGCAATTGCTGACCTTTGAAGCGAAACAGGCAACTCGCCCAAGACACCGCACAGTAATTCGATCGGATCAATGTCTGGCGGCATCCCGTCCTCCAAACAAAGCTTCACCACTGCGAATCTACAAAAGTTCTCTTATTGTAACGACTATCAGCTACAACATTATAAGATGCTTAGTCGCGGCCCGTAGACGTATGAGCCCAACGAAAAACGCCCCGGCCAGCACGAGGCCAACCGGGACGATTCCGGGGGCTGATTTATGCCTAGAGTTTAGTTTCAGTTAACTGGAGAAGCAAGATCATCTGACCCATTACAGGCAATAATTTTGAAAACCACCTCGCATAGGCCACGCACATACACCCGGCAGGCCGGAGGCTATGTCAAGGCCGAGCGGGATCGCCAATCAAATCCCCCGCCTTAACTATTCGGATCGGCGACGTCTCCAACCAACTCTTTACCCACAGAGCCCCAGCCTACTGTGGATTGGGTGATGACGAGAATGAGTAGAAGCGCCAGAACTCAATAACGGTGCTTCATGGGCATGATGACAACCAATTGTGATCGGCTATAAAAGCAAGCGCGTCCGCCATATTGTTCTGCCTGATTAGAAAAATAACCGCCCCCCAACCGAGGCTGAAGGGAGCGGCTTCCGGGGGCTGGATTTATGCAATAAGAGTATCCATCGGTTGGAAGGAGTCAAGGCCAAAATGACTACCGTCGACTACCGTTTTGCACCCCGACTACCGTGTTATTTCGCTTATAATTGCGGTAGTTTGTGTGTCTTTGCATGACCCCGGCAAATCTGTAAGATATGCATGGATAACAAGTTCCGGCCAAGTAATCAAGCTCTCTGGACCAAACTTCCAAGCTGAATGTTGAGGGTTCGAGTCCCTTCACCCGCTTTTTGTCACTTCTTGTCAGCTATGTCGTCAAGCCGCTTGATGCCAACGGCTTCAAGACCATGGTCGAGCAGTTGAATCTCTACTGGGGTATGATCAATTTCGGCCCCCCTGAAGAATGAGCCGATGCAAATCACACCCCCCGTCCCCCGTCAGTGGTCAATGCTTTTTTGCTCGCCGTCACACCTTGACAAAAGCCCGCTTGGTGTAAAGCCAATAACACAGCCCCCAGAGCAACGCCCACACCACGAGCGCATTGACCAGCGCCGCGGTCGGCTCCGATACACCCGCCCCGCTCAACCCACCAACAACAAACACCCCCACCTTCGGGTTCAGCCAGCTGTGTGCCAATGATTCTGTGACCAGGTAGATCAGGATCGAGTTCGTCCCCACCACCGCGACCACCCAGCCGCCCCGCTTACACCCAAGCCCGTCGATCATCCCGTAAAACACCGCCAACGCCAGCACGCACCAGCCACCCGATGCGACGACGAACGGCGGGGTGCATACCCGCTTGACCATCGGCGCGTAACCCAGCCAGTTCAGCCCGTACCCCACCACGAGCGCAAGCACGCCCCACGCAGCGATCTTCATCGCCTTGCTGTTCACGCCCCGCCCACCGATCAATACCTTCCCCGCCAGCACGCCCCAGATCGTGTGCGCCGCGGTCGGGATGCAGTTGATCGTTACCCAGTGATCCGAATTGACTTGGCCCATCAGCAAGGTATCCACATACGTCCCGAAGTTCGCCCCCGCCGCATACAACTGATCGTAAGGCTCGATCTGGATAAACCGGTACGCCAGATCCGTCGCACCAATCAGCGCCAATGAGATCAACAACTGAACCAGGATCGGCAGTTCCATGATGAGGAACGCGATCAGGATCGTCACCGACAACTGCGTCAGCACGTTCCACAACTGCCAGACCAACGCACCGGCATAGACGCAATGCAGCCCGGTCCCCATCAGGAACAGGACCGCGCAGCGTATCAGGATGTGACGGAAACGGGCGACCCACGGCTGGCCCTGCCCGGCGCGTTTACGCATCGAAAAGACCATCGACACGCCGACGATAAACATGAACGCCGGCTGGATCAGGTCCCAGAAAGTAAAGCCCTCGTAGGCCGGGTGATGAAACTGCGCCACGACCGGTTCAAGCCAAGCGATGCCCAACCCACCCAGCGCGTGATAAACCCCCGCCCCCTCCGCGACCAACAGCGTCATCACCAACCCACGATACACATCCAACGAAACCAACCGCCCCCCCGCCCCCGGATTATCCCCCGGTAGCCCCGCCCCTGGAATGACACCCGAACGCCCCGCCCCCGGCATATCTCCCGAACATTGATCGTTGTGTCCTTCGGACATGCATCAACCCCTGCGCTCTATGTTTAGCGGGCGATCGAAGATCGCCGTCTGCTGCTATGCAATACCGATACAACCACACCGTTTGCCGCATCACTCCCCATCGGTCGCCGATGCGGTTAACGGCGCACCGCCCGGCCCATCCCCACCCGAATCCACCGGCGACCCCGGATCGCCCGGCCCCCCCTGATTGTCCGGACCTAACGTGTCCCCGAAGATCGAACGCTTCAATACCCACTTCAACACCACACCCGCGACAACCGCGATCACCGCGCAGACCGCCACGCCCGTCCACCTGGAAAAGATCGCCGACCCGATCCCCAGCAGCATCGAATAGATCAAGCCGATCGACGCGAGCCAACCGATCGTGCTGCGTACGAACTCGCCGGTCTCCTTCGGGATACCCTCCTGATTCCGCACCAACGCCCAACCCGGCCCGGAAGGTCGAACCTCTCGGCAGAATTTGATCGCGCTGACCGACGGCTTCTTACATGTCAGCAACGACACCGCGACCCAGACAATCATCGCCCCGAACGTCGTAATGATCACCCGGTAAGCAAAATAATCGATCGGCCGTCCCGCCGCGTCCAACATTGCCTCACCCAGCGCGTCCTTAGGGTTCGCCAGCCAGACTTCACAGGCAATGCCCAGTACAAGCGCGCCAATGATCGCCGATATCTCCGACCAGGCCGTGACACGCCACCAATACCATCGCAGGATCAGCACCGTTCCCACCCCGCCGACGAACACGCCCAGCATCTTGTAGGCGTCGATGATCCCGGAGAGCATCGTCGATACTTCCAAAGCATAGATAGTTAAAAGCACCATCGTCAGCCTCGACACCGTGACCAGCTCCTTCTGTTTAGCCAACGGCCGAACAAAAGGCTTGTATAGATCGTTTACCAGGTACGAAGCGCCCCAGTTCAGGTGTGTGTCCAGCGTACTCATATACGCCGCCAGCATGGCCGCTACCATGACGCCCTTGATCCCCTTGCCCAGCATCAGGTCGATCATCTCCGGAAACGCGGACTCGGCGTCCGACCCCGTCAGATTTGGGAAAAACACCATCGACGCCAGCCCCACCACGATCCAGGGCCAGGGCCTGAGCACGTAGTGGCAGAAGTTGTACCAGAGGAACGCCAACAGCGAGTCTTTTTCGCTCCTGGTCGCCAGCATCCGCTGAACCAGGTACCCGTTGCCCGGTGCCGTCTGCCAGGAAACGACGAAGATGTAGGTCAAGAAGGTAAACGTCACCAGGTCCCACGAACTCATATCCGGGAAAAAGCCCAGCAGGTTCTTATCGGGGTTGTAAGCCGCAGTCGCCTCAAGTCTTTGGGAAAAACTCATACCCTCGGCAGCGACGCCATTGATCTCCGTCTTGTCCATCACACCGTTGAAGGAAACGACGGCCAGCCAGATCGTCCCGACCATCGCCAAACCAAACTGCACAAGGTCCGTGTACACCACGCCGTACAACCCCGACGCCATCGAGTACACCATCGCACAAAAACCAAGCACCAGCAGCACCGCGCCCGTCTCTGTAATGGTAAATAGAGGCGCAGCATCCGGAGAAAGAATAAACGAATACACCGGGTCTGAACCCAGACCCATCACCGCCTTTACTACCTTGGTTGCCGCGATTGTCACCGAAGCCATGATTACGCAGTTTACAAACACGCCATCGAAATAAACCTTGAACATCCGCAACAAGTCGCGCTGCGGCGAGGGGTCGTACCGGCACTGGATAAATTCCACATCCGTCAGCACCTTCGTGCGTCGCCAGAGCTTGGCGAAGTAGAAGATCGTCGCGGTCTGCCCGATCGCCGCGGCCCACCAGAACCAGTTGCCGTGGATCCCGTCGTTGCGCGCCAGCCCCGCGACAAACAGAGGTGTGTCCGTCGAGAACGTCGTCGCCACCAGCGATGTCCCGGCGATCCACCATGGCAGGCTCCGCCCCGCCACGAAGAAGTCAGTTGTGTCGTGCGACGCCTTGCGGACAAAAATAAAACCCAGCACCAACGCGATCGCGACGTACAAACCAACAATGAACCAGTCGAGTCCTGCCATGTCGCGGGTCCTGTCCTGTTGATTACGAAACGAGATGAATCATATACAACCACGCCCCCAGCCCCCGACTATATAGAAGCCCGGACACGCTATCACAAAACCACGGCCTCAATCCGCTGCCCACCGGGGCCTCCAGCAAAGGGGGTAAAATAACAAAAATAGTTGTATTGTCAAGTTGGCCGCAAACAATTCCGATAAGGCGAATAAAGTTAAAAATAAAGCCTTGACGCAGGCACCCCTCCTCGGTTACGCTGAGCTTTCTTGTATTAACAACTTGACCATGAAGACGAACCAATCAACCCTTCGATTGATCCTCTAGATACCGTGCCTCAGCACAGGAGCCCGCCATGGCAAACGCCACCATCCGACGCACAACTGCCTGGGTCCTCTTCGCACAAACAACGTGCCTGTGCCTGCTCGCCTGCACGTCGCTCGCGGCCGAGAAAACCTACCCCGCTGATGCGCGGCATGACATCCCCAACCCAGAACGCGGCCTCTACACGCAGTTCACCTCCCAGGCCGAGGCCGACCCGCTGACACTAGAAGGTTTACAGGCGCTGCAAGCCGACAACATGACCCTGATCCTGCGGATGTACTACCTCAAGACCTTCCGCGGCCGGGCATTGACAGAAAAACAGCTCAACATGATCCAGAACGACTTCATGCTCATGCGCGAGGCCGGCGTCAAGTGCGTCCTGCGATTTGCCTACAGCCAGGCGATCGGCGAACCCGATGCGCCCATAGACATTGTCCTGAATCACATGGATCAATTGACGCCCATCCTCCGGGAAAACGCCGACGTCATCGCCACCGTGCAGTCCGGTTTTGTTGGTGCCTGGGGTGAATGGCACGCTTCGACCAATGACCTGGCCGAACCCGAAAACGCTAATAAAATCGTGCATAAATGGCTCGACGCCCTGCCGACGACGCGTACCGTTCAGCTGCGCACCCCCCGACAAAAGTGGATGGTCTTCGGCCATAAGACCCCTTTAGATGCCGACACCGCCTTCGCGGGAACCCCCATCGCACGCGTCGGCCATCACAACGACTGCTTCCTCTCCAGCGACACCGATGTCGGCACCTACGAAGACATCGATAACGAAAAGAAGTACCTGCACCTTGAGACCCGATTCGTCCCGATGGGCGGGGAGACCTGCGCCAAGGCCGCCTACTCCGAGCCCGACAACGCACGCAAGGAAATGCAGAGCCTGCACTTCAGCTACCTGAACCTGGGCTACCACCCCGAGGTTATCAATACCTGGCGCGACAACGGCTACCTCGATGAAGTCAAACGCCGGCTTGGTTACCGCCTGCACCTTGACTCGATCAATTACAGTGATGCCGCAGCACCCGGCGGCACGGTCGAAGTCCAACTGAACATCACCAACACAGGATTCGCCGCGCCCTACAACCCGCGAGCCGTCGAACTGATCCTGGTCAGCAACGAAGACGGCACCGAATACACCACCACACTCACCGACGACCCCCGGACCTGGCTGCCCGACACGCCGATCACGATCAACGACTCGCTGAACCTGCCCATCGGCGCAAAACACGGCAGCTATAGCCTTTTCCTGGCACTGCCCGACCCCGAACCCGCGCTGTCGGACCGGCCAGAATACGCGATCCAACTCGCCAACACCGACCTCTGGGACCCCGCGACCGGCCGACACGACCTGGGTGTAACCATAAATATCATCAGCCAAGAATAACGCGACAACACTCAGGCAGCACCACACTAAACACGCTTCCCCCATTTAGCGGGCGATCGCAGATCGCCAGCCCGGGAATCACTCGATTCGCCCCCCACACCTCAACCCCCACATTCTTCACACCAACAATCATCAATCATCAATCACACTCCACAAATCAGCGATGCCTAAACCCACCCCTCACAATACAAACCCGCCAGCGCCAGCCACCCCGCCGTCTCCGCGAGGTGCGCCACCGGCTGCTCCCACAGGTCCACGCGCACCCGCCCCACCAACTCGCCGAGCAGCCGCCTGCGTATCGACGCCGTCAATACATCGCTGGCTTCGGGGTAGCGCGTCAGTTCACTGACCAACACAAGTCGATGCGGCCGTATGAAATTCGCAACATTGGCGATGCCGTTGGACAGGTAATCAAGCAAGACATCTACGGCTTCGTCGCCCGGGCGATACCTCGATAACCGCACCATCAAAGCACCCGCCTCCACACCGTCGGCTCCATCGAGTCGACTGAGGTATTCACTGCTGAAGACCCTTTCAAGACACCCGACCTGCCCGCAGTAACACGTGTCTGTTTCAACAAAGTATCGCATGTGCCCAAGTTCATTTGCGCTGCTCACACAACCGCGGTTTGGCTGCCCGCCGATCAACACCGCCGCGCCAAGCGCGCCGTCCGCGATATTGACAAGCAACACATCCTGCTCCGCCGGTGCACGATGCGTCAGCGACCAACGGGCCGCCAGGGCGTGCATATCATTTTCAATCACCACCGGCAGTCCCCCCGCCCGCTGAATCACCGGCGCCAAGCTCAGCGAATCATGCGCCGACACAAACACCCCCGACAATATCCGCCCCGAACCGGGGTCTATAAACCCGGGGATGCTGACCCCCACACCCATCGTCTTTTCATTGATAGTTTTAGCTAACAATCCCGCCGCCGCCTCGACCAGCCGATCGGAGTCCTCGGACACCATCCGAGCCACCGGTTTGCCGACCAACCCGCCCCGCAGGTTCACCCGGGCCACCCCCACCATGCCCGGCCAGATTGTGAGCCCTACCATGTGGCGCTGCTCCGGATCGATCTCCAGAGGCACCCTCGGCCGACCCCCGCCACTGGGCTGGGCCTCGCATTCACGCAGCAGCCCCGCCTGAACCATCGCCGCCGCCGCCGCCCCGACCCGGTTCGGCACGACCCCCATTAAACCATGCAAGTCCGAGCGGCTCTGGGCACCGTGCCGCCAGAGTTGCCGAAGCATCGAACGGTGTTCATCGGTCAGTTTCATAACTACTTAATATCAAATTAAAAAGTATATATCAACTATTTAATGGTTATGTGATAGATAATGCTTGATAATTCAATACTTTTTATGTAAATTTATATTAAATGGTCAGCACAAAGCAAAGAAGCGGAAATGATGGATAAAGCAGTCATATTGGCCGGGGGGATGGGCACCCGGATGCGTAAGCAGGATCGGTCAGCCGCCCTGACCGCTGACCAGGCCCGGGTCGCCGACACCGGGGTTAAGGCCCTGATCCCGATCGACCGGCCGTTCCTGGATTATGTGCTCACCACGCTGGCCGACGCCGGCTACCGGCGCGTCTGCCTGGTGATCGGTCCGGGCCACGACAACGTCCGCGACTACTACACCCAACGATCCCCACCCAACCGGCTCAGCATTGACTTCGCGATCCAGGAAAAACCACTGGGCACCGCCAACGCCGTTGCCGCCGCCGCCACCTTCGTCGGCGACGACGACTTCCTGATGATCAACAGCGACAACCACTACCCCGTCGACGCCGTCCGCGCCGTCCGAGCGATTGACGGCCCGGGCCTCGCCGCGTTCGAACGCCAAGCCCTGATCGACAAGAGCAACATCCCCGCCGACCGTGTTCAGAAGTTCGCCGCTGCGGTGATCGACGGCAACGACCACCTGTCCCGCGTGATTGAGAAACCGACTGACGAGCAACTCGCTGAGCTGGGCGACGGTATCTACCTGAGTATGAACTGCTGGCGGTTTACGCCCAACGTATTCAAGGCCTGCAAGAACATCGAACGCTCGTCTCGAAACGAATACGAAATCACCGACGCCGCGCAGTATTGTATCGACCACCTCGGCGAAACTTTCACCGTCGTCCGCAGCAACTCACCCGTGCTTGATCTTTCCTCCCAACAGGACGTCGCGCCGGTTACCAGACTCCTCACCGGCGCGGACGTGTCGTACTGATGATCGCCAGAGGCAATGCCATGATGTCCACCACCGATGTGCTGACCAAAGCGGGCATGAGCCGGCACCAGGCCGAGCTCAAGTCTGAACTTTTTCGTCGGCTCACCGAAGCCCACGCACAGATGCACGGCCAGCCCCCCCGCGCGTATTTCATTCCCGGCCGTATCGAGGTGCTGGGCAAACACGTCGACTACGCAGGCGGACGGAGCCTGACCTGCGCCACCGAGCAGGGGTTCTGCATGGTCGCCTCCCCCAGAGATGACTGGCGCGTGCGCATCATCGAGCCGATACGCCACCTGGAAGCCTCGTTCCCGCTGGACCCGCAGTTGGAGCCCTGGGTCGGCGACTGGACCAACTACCCGATGAATGTCTGCCGGCGGATCGCGCGCAACTTCCCGCGCAACCTGCCCGCCAGGCTGCGCGGCTGCGACATCGCCTTCACCAGCGACCTGCCGGAGGCCGCGGGCCTGAGCAGCTCAAGTGCCCTGGTCGTCGGGGTTTTCACCGCGATCGCCGAGATAAATAACCTTAAACAACACCCCGCCTACGCCTCTGAGATCAAGTCCGACCTGGACCTCGCCGGTTATCTGGGCGCCGTTGAGAACGGTCTGAGCTACGGCTCACTGGAGGGCGACCGCGGCGTCGGCACACTTGGTGGAAGCCAGGACCACACCGCCATCCTCTGCGCTCAAGCCAATACGCTGGGCTGCTTCAAGTACCGCCCGGTTCAACTGGAATCCCGAGTCACCCTTCCGGATAACCACGTTTTTGTCATCGGTGTCAGCGGGGTCCACGCCGCCAAGGCCGGCAACGCGAAGGATCAATACAACCGGGCGTCGGAATTAGCCAGTGAAGCCGCGGCGCTTTGGCGGAACAAGACCGGGCGCAGTGATATGCACCTCGCCGCTGTAGCAGACGCAGAGCCAGGTGCCGCAGACCAGTTACGAACCTTGTTGAAAAACGCCAAACTCAACCTCCGGCAGCGTGCCGACCAATTCCTCGACGAGACCTACAACATCGTTCCCAACGCATGTGAAGCCCTCGCCGAAGGGGACCTGACGACATTTGGCGAACTGACCGACCGCTCTCAGCAAGGCGCAGAAAACATGCTGGGCAACCAGGTCCCGCAAACCGTCTTCCTCGCGAAACACGCACGCAAACTAGGCGCCGTCGCCGCCAGCGCATTCGGTGCCGGCTTCGGCGGGAGCGTCTGGGCCATGGTCCACGAAGACGACGCTCAGCCATTTGCCGAAGCGTGGTCCAGCGCTTATCAGGTCGCATACCCGAACCAGGCACACGACGCGTCCTTCGTCATCACCCGCGCCGGCCCACCGGCGATGCGCGTGGGATAAGCCGTAAACCGCTTGGAATCATACAAACGGATAAGAATTCACCGCAGAGGACGCCGAGATCGCAGAGAAGAATGACCGTGGGCATCAGCTATCGGGTGCCACGTATGCCCGCGCTGCGGCAATGCGTGCAGACCACAACGCGCCGTGAAAACTATTAAAGACGCGCCACCCCACAACGTTTATATCGGAAAAAGTGTGCTTCAGTGTGTCAGCACATCCACACCACTTGCACGGCCAGGCACGCTGATCTTCTGGAACGAGCCGGTCGATGCCGATTCACGCGCCGCCAGACACATCGATGCGCTGATCAACCCGTCGTCGAGCGTGGACTTGCTCGCGGCCTGACCACGGATGACATGCAGGAAGTTCTTGATCAGCACACTGTCGCCGCCGTGGTGCCCCTCGATAACAGGGACGTGGATGTCATCCACCGCCTGGCCGTGGTGCTCGGTGACACGGATCTTCTCGGTGAACCAGTCGAAGTCCAGCGTGGCGTAGTAGCCGGTGATGCGTGCGCCCCGCCGCGCGGCGGTTCGGCGCGAGACGAAGTTCTGGGTGTACGTCAGTTGCGTGGCGTCGTCGTACATCACCATCGCACTGCCCGCGTCCTGATTCTGAATCGAACTGGAGAACGCGCAGGCGTGGTCTCCCTTGCCCATCCCGCCGTCGTCGCCACGCTTGAGGATATTCGCCGGGCTCTCCGGACACAGTTCGGTTTTCGTGCAGGTCGAGCAACGCAGGTCCGTCGGCTCGCTGCCGCCGTAAACTTTCCGTGTGCTCGTCGCGGCCACGACCATCGGCGTGGCATCCAGCAGGTGGTTGATGTAGTCGAAGTCGTGCGTCGCCTTCTGAAGCCACAGACCGCCGGTGGTCTGATGATCGCGGTACCACTGCCCGAAATACACCCCGCCGTAGGGCACGTCGTTAAAGGCGACGACCTGATTGATCACCCCGATCCGGCCGGACTGCACGATCTCATTGACGCGCTGACACAACGGTGTCATCCGCAGCGGGAATGACACGACCACCTTCTCGTCCCGCCCGGCGTAGGCCGACGAAAGCTCCGCCAACTGCTCAAACGTAATCGAAACCGGCTTCTCCAGAAACAACGGCAGACCCAGCGCCGCCAGCTTCACCGCGATCGGCGTGTGCAGGTCGCACCGCGTCCCCAGCATCAACGCATCAAACCCATCCGCGTACTCGATCAGCCCGTCGGCCGAGTCATAGAATTTCGTGTCACTAAAGTCCACGCCCTCGCCACGCAGATGCGCCTTAGCCCGATCCGCATCCGGGTCGGCCACCGCCGCGAGCCGGACCTCCGGGTCCATCTCCTGTGCCAGCTTCACCAGCGCCGCGGCACGAAAACCTGAACCTATGACTGCTAGACGGATCATACGTAAGCTATTCATGAGTTACACAGAGAACAAATCCGGAGCACGACAATTCAGAACTATCATAACATGATCTACCAATAAACCGGTACCCACCAGCCGGTCAGTTGCCCTGCCCGGGGTCGGCTTGCCGTGGCCAAAAAAGTTTGATGGCTTTGTCGCGCTCTTCAAAAGTGGTGACTTCACCCGTGCCTATAATATCGGTCTTCCTGCCCGCCGCGGCCGCGTGCCCATCCGCGTACAAGACATTCACTTTGCCCCCGTCGTCATCGATCTCGTTGGAATGTCGGCCCCACTCGATGTAATTCCACACGCCCGCACTGGTTTCGTTGTCCTGATGCACCAAAGGCAACTGATGCGGCCGCAGTGCCGAAGTGGTACCAAAATCTGAAATCACAAGGTGACCGTAATAGATCTCGGTCGCCAGGAGCAACTCTGACGTGCTGATCATATTGTCGATGGGATGCCAGACCTGAAGTGGCCTGAACCCATCTCTACCATCCGGCGCGGTTGGCGTGCCAGCGCTGGTGATCCCGTCACTGATAGATACGAACTGATTCATTCCGTAGCTGGAGAGCACGTTGTCGTCGGGGTCCGGGGGGTTGCTGGCTGCACCCGCTAGATAAGGCTTGATGTCCGAGGGGCAAACCAGGTTGCTGTTATCACCTTCTTCCGTGCTGCCAACGGCTGCCCCATCCAGGATCAGCCTGTGCCACCAGCGGGTTTCAACCCCGTTCTCGTGATAGAAGGCGTAGGGGATCAGCCCCTTATTGCTGGTCGTATACGTCATCATCGCGACGCCGACTTGCCGCTGATTCGACAGACAGACCGCCCGCTGGGCCGTCTTCCTCGCTGCACCCAGGGCCGGCAGGAGGATCCCGACCAGCAACGCGATGATCGAGATCACCACCAGCAGCTCGATCAGGGTAAAGGCTTGCCTATCTTGTCGCATATACATCATGATATTCATCCTGTGCCTGTGAATCCCTTACACGGCCGTTTAATCACGGCACCGGGCTTACAACTTGTCAATACGACTTGGCATACTAACAGGTCTAAACCCAGAATTAAAGGCTATATTCTGATTTTTGTAATATTTTTACTTGACAATACAAGCTGGTCGGCTAAATTGTGAAGCATGTCAGTGACGGATGTTCCCAAATACGAGCAGGTCAAACGCAGTCTGGTCAAAGAGATCCAGACCGGCCGATGGTCGCCCGGCAGCCCTTTCCCTTCCGAAAGTCAGCTGCTCCAACGCTACAAGGTCAGCCGACCGACCCTGATCCGATCGCTCCAGGAAATGGTGCGGGACGGGTACCTGTATCGAGAGCAGGGCCGGGGCACCTTCGTCGCCGACCTGAGCAAGAAGGCGCGCAGCGAGACCGTCGCGGTCTTCATGTCCAGCGACATCGCCGAACTCAGCGGAGACGCCCGCGAGGTCCAGCTCCGGATGATTAACGGCATCCAGTCCGCGCTTGGGCAGAGCCGGCCCACCATGGCGGTTAGGCAGGCCGCGCCAAACACGATCGACCAGGACACCAAGTGGTTCCTCGATCAGACCCCGCCTGGGATGGCGCTGGTGATCGAACCTTCATTCAACCCGACCCTGATCCGCGAACTTCAAGACCGTGGCTGGAACACCTGGGCACTCAACGAGCCGTGCCCGGGTTGCAACAGTGTCTACATCGACCAGGACGCCGCGGGTTACATCGCCGCGAAATACCTGATCGACCAAGGCTGCAAACGCATCGCGATGCTCAATGGCCCATTAAAAGAATACTGGGGCTTCGAGGCGCGTCAGCAGGGCTACCACCGCGCACTGAAAGAAGCCGGTTTAGAGATCGATCCGGCACTGTCCCGCCAGGGCAGCCACCCGATCGACAGCGAGATCGGCCGGGCCATGCTCCGCGAACTATTAGACGCCGGCACCAAACCCGACGGCGTGGTGGGCGCGAGTGACGCCAAAGCGATGGGCGCCATCGCCGCCGCACAAGAGGCCGGGCTGTCGATCCCCGACGACATCCGATTCGTCAGCATCGATAACACACTGGCGGACCGGTCGGACCCGCCGTTGTCTTCGGTCGCGTTGCCGTTCGGTCAACTCGGCGAGCAGGCCGTCCAACAAGCCAGCCAGACACAGAAACAAACCCCCGGGGCGGTCGCGATGAATATGCAGATATGTCTACAGCCTACGTTAATCGAGCGTTGATTCCCCGCCGGCGTCGGCGGTAGGACCCACGCCATTATTTCTTCTGAGGAGGAGAGTTCAGATGCAAAGAGTATCTAAAATCCTGACCGGTGCGTCGCTCGCCGCGGCGTTCGCGGTGTCAGGGACGGCACACGCCGGTTACTTCGCGACGATCGTCATCGATGATGATCATTCGGATTGGGCCGGCGTCCCGGTCGTCGATAGTGACGGCGCGGACAACGCCGGGTTCGTCGACTTCGCTGATGTCCAGATCGCCAACGATGACGACTTCCTGTACATCCGAAACACGTTCCACGGAGCGAAGTCGCTGGGCGCGTTCACCGGCATCGACATCGACAACGATTTCGATACGGGGTTCAACATCTTCGGGATCAACGCCATCGGCCAGGACGCCGGCTGGCAGAACGACTTCCCGTTCACCTCGGGCGACAACGTCTTCAACGACGGCCAGGGCATGACCGGTGACTTCTTCGGCTCAGGCGCTGCACTGTTGGATGCGTTTGCCGACTCCAACGAACGGGAGTTGGCGATCTCGCTTGATGTCCTTCTCAATGAAGACAATTCGCCATTGTTCCCCGACAACACGATCCGCCTGATGTTCTGGACCGACCAGGGCCAGGGCGATGTCAGCGGTGTGATCGACTACACGCTGGCTGTGCCCGAACCCGCGAGCATGGCTCTGATCGGGCTCGGCGGTCTGGCGATGCTGCGTCGCCGCTAACTCGGACCGTTCCGAGTGGATGAGACAATGAAGCCCGGCTAACTACGGCCGGTCCCGGACAACTAGACCCGGACCGGCCGTAGGACACCGGCACATCGCGGACCGCTTCGTCGATACGTATCGGCCCGCATTGCAACGACATGACCCCGTGACTCCAAACCTTTTTTGGAACCGTAAAGGACAGATCCATGCAGATGAAAACAACGATTCTTCTGACCGCCGTGATGGCCGCAGGTTTACCATTAAGCAGCGCCCAGGCGGGTTCGCTCGAAACACATAACAACCCGGTCAACAACGGCGACATCTTCGTCCAGGCGCTGGACCCGGACCGCTCGGATTGGGACGGCATCTCCAAGTATCAGGCCGACGTTGATCCCGTTTTGCCGGTCCTCAGTCACGGCCAGATCAGCATCGCCCACGACGACACGCGGATCTTCTTCCGTATGGAGATGGACAACTACGACGAACTGGACCCCAACCAGTCGTTCTTCGGGGTTCACCACAAGATCATGATCGACCTAGATCAGGACCGGAGCACCGGCTGGATCGGTGACGACGGCGACGAGCTTACCGACACCGGTTTCTTTGCGATCGGTGCCGATATCATGATCGAGGGCCAGGCCGTCTGGCAATACGGAAACTTCACCAACCCCAACGGCCCCGGACAGAATCGCGAGCTATGGACATGGGGGCAGATTGTACCGTGGGGCGGCGTCCTCTACGACGACAGCCCGCCGAGCGATATCGAAATCGAACTGCTCCGATCCGACTTGTCTGATGATCTGACTTTCGACTTTATCCCATTGACAACCGATACCACGTTCGACTTCCAGGATGTCTACCCTTCCACCGGCGTGTTCGACCCGCTGACCCAGACCGAGGGCGACTACTTCACCTACGACATCAACTTTGTCGACAACGGCATCGATGGCGACCTGGACGGCGACGGGTTCGTCGGGATCAACGACCTGAACATCGTGCTGGCCGCGTGGAACCAGAACGTGCCCCCTGCTAATCCACTGGCCGACCCTTCTGGTGACGGGTTCGTCGGCATCGATGACCTGAACACGGTCCTGGGCAACTGGAACGCCGGCACGCCTCCTGCCGGCGGCGCGGCGGTCCCGGAACCTGCGTCGTTAGCACTGCTTGGCCTCGGCGGCGCGGCGATGCTTCGGCGGCGTGCGTAATCATCAACCCGCGGTGAAACAACATCATGGGCGCCCGCTTAACGGCGGGTGTCCCGTTTTTCTCCGGGACGGTTCTCCCAGGCGAGAACAAGACAACAACCCTTACCCAGGCTCGACCGTCAGGCCAAGGAGTCCTCGTGCGGACCACACCACCCGTCAAGATTATCACCGCACTTGCATTGACCATGGTGTTTAACACGGGGGACGTCCGCGCGGACCTCACCGCGATCGTGCCGGCCTACTTCTACCCGACCAACAACAGCCCCTGGGACGACCTGAACACCGCGGCGGCGCGCATCCCCGTGACCGCGATCATGAACCCGTTCAACGGGCCGGGCAATAATCTGGACAGCAACTACGTCAGCGCAGTGGACGACCTCCGCGCGGCGGGTGGCAAGGTCATCGGCTACGTCCGGACGAACTATACGGCTGAACCGGCCGCCACCGTCAAGGCTAACATCGACAAGTACGTCAACTGGTACAACATCGACGGCATCTTCTTCGATGAGATGAGTAACTCCGGCGCTCAGAGCAATCTGGATTACTACCAGGACATCTACGATTACGCCAAGGCGATCGACCCGGCCTGGGAAGTCATGGGCAACCCTGGGATCAACACGGTCGAGTCGTACCTGACAAGGCCCGCGGCGGACAGCCTGCTTGTATTCGAGAGCCAGGGCAGCAGCTACCCCGGCAACACACCTTCGAGTTGGAACTTCAACCACGACCCCAGCGCGATCGGCCACCTCGTACATACCACCCCCACCGAAGCGGACATGCTCGCTTACCTGGACCTCGCGGTCTCGCGCAACGCCGGGCAGGTCTACATCACCGACGACGTGCTGGGCAACCCCTGGGACACGCTTCCTTCCTACTGGGAAGCGGAGGTGACAAGGATTGAGGCCATCAACGACGGCGGGATCGAGCCGCCACCTACGGGCGGACAGGTCATGAGCAACCCGGTCGCCAACGGCACGATCACGACGATCGGGGCAGACCGGTCGGACTGGGCCGGGATCCCCGCCTACGACGCCGACACGTCAGAGACCGGCGGCGTCGAGGTTGACTACGACCAGATCCAGATCGCACACGACGACAACAACTTCTACCTGCGGATGCAGTTGAACAGCTCGGAGCCGCTGGGCTTTAAGCACAACGTCTACATCGATGCCGACTTCGACCCGGGCACGGGCTTTATCGGCGGCGGCGGGGAACTCACGATCGGTGCCGACTTCCTGCTGCAGGGCTCGAGCGTCTTCGCCTTTACCGGCGCGACACCCACGACCTGGGGCTGGTCCTTCCTCGGCACACAGCAGTCCAACGCGACGCCCGACACCGATATCGAGACGCGCATCCCGCGCTCGTTGATCGGCAACCCCGACGGGTTCGACTTCACGCTCTTCGGTGACAACGCCGTGGCAGACAACGACTTCTACCCGAACATCGGGCTGGACGGGTACCGGTATCTGATAGACGGCCCCCTGGACGGTGACCTGGACGGCGACGGGTTTGTCGGGATCAACGACCTGAACATCGTGCTGGGCGCGTGGAATCAGTCCGCCTCGGCGGGCGATCCGGCGGACCCGTCGGGCGACGGATTTGTGGGCATCGATGACCTGAATTTCGTGCTGGGCAATTGGAACGCGGGGACACCGCCGACGGGTTCGGCGAACATCCCCGAGCCGGGGACGGTCGCACTGCTATACCTTGGTGTTGTGTCTATGATTCGTCGTCATCCGTCAAGGTAGCAGGAGGCTGGGAACCGCGTGTCAAACATCAATAAATCTATACCAACCGCCGCGTTTATCCTTTGCGCGGCGTTTGCTTTGAGCAGCGTACACGGCGTGACCAAGACGTTCTTCGATGACGACCTGCGCGAGATCACCAACCCCGAACGCGGGCTGTATCAGCACTACCAGACGCTGGGCACGCAGAGCCCTCTGAACCTGCCAAGTGTGCAGAACATGCGCAACACCGGTAAGACGCTGATGCTCCGGCTGTATTACCTCGACCCGTTTCGGGACCAGCCGTTGAGTCAGGCGGAGCTTAACATGATCAGCAACGACTTCTCGATCATGCGTCAGGCGGGGGTCAAGAGCGTGCTGCGGTTTGCCTACAACTCCTCGATCGGTGACGACGACGCGCCACTCGCCGTGGTGCTGAACCACATGGATCAGTTGGCCCCGATCATCGGCGCGAACTCGGACGTGATCGCGACGGCGCAGGCGGGGTTCGTGGGATCGTGGGGCGAGTGGCACGCGTCTACGAACGACCTGACCGACCCGGTGAACGCGCGGCAGATCACCGACAAGTGGCTGGAGATTCTGCCGGACGACCGGACGATCCAGATCCGCACACCCGCGCTGAAGAAGATGATCACGCAGGACACCACGGCGCTGACCGTGGGCGAGGCCTTCATGGATACCGACAAGGCGCGGATCGGTCATCACAACGACTGCTTCCTGGCCAGCTCGACGGACTTCGGGACGTACACGAACCCTACCGCGGACAAGGCCTGGATCGGCCAGGAGAC
>JAJDCW010000097.1 GCA_029260635.1 Phycisphaeraceae bacterium
CCGGCGGCGACATAAACTCCGCCTGGTCTCCCATCATCGCTGCGGAACTGATCAGATCAACCCGTGTAAGTTCACTCTCCAAGCTGGAGTAAGGCTCCCACCAGTCATCCAGTATCGGTATCCCATAGGATGTGCCCCGCCACCCCGGGTAAAACCCTGGGTTCGCCAACGAATTATTTATCCGTAAAGGAAGCCCCTTGGTCGTCACGATCACTTCGGTCGTTGGGGATAACCCCGCAAGCACCTGAGGACGGATTACGCCCAGGTAATGGTCCTGCGAAACCTCTTCCGCCGTGCTGACGCCCTGCAAGCCCAGAAGCTGGACTTCGGGATGCACCTGAGCATAGTAGTTTGCGATTTGAATGCTGTCGGGGCTGTCCTCGTTGTAGAGGACCAACACCTCGGACGGATCGAGTGCCATTGCGGGCGCGCATAAAAAGAACGCATACACGGAAACGAAGGCTATTGCATTCGTGAACCGGTTGCGTTTTATTCTCAGAGAACCCAAACTTATGCGAAACAACCCTGTCTCCCTCCGTACGTCAAGCGCCTAGCATGAAGGCGCCCAATAATAATCCCGCACCGGATAGATACAATCCTTGAGAAAGCAACCTGAAAAGTCACATCTCAAACGGCACGGCTGGAGGAATCAGGGAGCGTGATTCACTTCCGACGTCGACCCAAGCAAGACAGAACACCCAGAGCAACCAGGCCGAGGGTCGCCGGTTCAGGCGAAGGGCTAGGCAGGTCGTGGGAGTTGGCCCATGCCGCCGACACCGTAGCGGAATCCAGTTCGGGTGCTTCGGCACTGGTGAAGAACAAGACGTCACTGGTCTGGCCCGAGGCGAAGCCCGAGAAGTCCCAGGCCGCAGAGGTCGGTCCGGCACCGACATAAAGTACCGCAGTCGGGCTGTTAGACCCGCCGTCCGCGATAGAACCGATCGAGCCCAGGGTCTCATCACCATCGACACCAACCGTGAACTGCACGATATCGGTGTCCAAGTTGTCGATCTGGTAAGCGTAGACGTAATGCGAGCCACCGCTAGGGTCAGCAAACGGGAATGTACCGGGTGCAAAGACCGCATAATCAACATCAGCTGATACGGTGAACCCAAAGAAGTCATCGTCGAAGAACTGCGTGCCAGTAAACGCCGGTATTGCGCCGCCGCTGCTGGCCGCGAGGATACCCGCTTCCGCGGCCCCCCCACCAACCAGCATAGCAGTCGCCGCTAGTCCTAAAACGCCTATCCGTGACGTGCGAATTATCATCCCTATATCTCCCTGATTCAATGAGCGGACTCACTGAGGATACCAAACTACACTCATGATCTCCACATAAAAACTACACGTGCCGATCGGGCTTCAAGTAAACACACTCGAAACGTCCGACTCTTCCTCTACACAACACGAGGAAGCCACTTCAGTATCCATCCCGACCTGAACCTTCGCAAACGTGTCCCGCCCGAGGCCGGACCCATGGGCTCAGGTTCAGCGACGCCGAAGCATCAACAGGCCACCGGCACCCAGCAGAGCCAGCGAGGCGGGCTCGGGGATGTCGTTGGAGCCTGGGACTGGCAGCGGGATCGCAACCGCGAACGAGCCACCGTTGACCACCACGCCGAACAGCGAGTCCGGGGTCTTGATCGAAGAGAACGCCAGACCGATGCTGTTCTCACCGGCATCAAGGCCGGCAAAATTCCAGATCGCCTGCGTCGTCAGCGTCGAGGAGGTCGGTGCTTCACCGGCAAGGTCCGCGAACGAACCGATATTACCGGCCGCGCCGTTGGGGTCATTCAGGGTCAACGAGTGGATGGCCGCCGAACCGGTCGAGAAGACCTGGAAGGCGTAGGTCAGTTCACCAGCCGTCGGCGAATAACCCGCGTAGGGGAAGTCGCCCGGGCCAAATACGGACCATTCAACCGTACCACTGACGCCGACACCGTTATCAAACGGGGTAGAGGCGGTCCATGCACCGGCCGAAGGGCCGTTGCCATCATTGAACGCAGAGGCGTGACCGTCCAGGACACCGGCTTCAGCCGACGCACCCAACGTCATTGCCCCAGCGAGGCCCAGCGCGAGAACACCTGTCCTTGCGACTCGCGCTAACTTACAAACTGCACCCATGGTCTTTCTCCTCTCCTTAAGACCTCAGATTAAACGGCAATAAAGAAATGATGCCGTGTCCAGGTCGGTTCTATGTCTTTCTCCGAACCAAACTCTGCGGTTCGCCCTGATTGACTATTTTGCCTATCAGAAACGATCCTTAAAACCCGCAGACCCATACTTTGTACTGCTTCGCACCCGTGGCGTCAATAGTTTTAAGAGGAATTTTCGTAAATTTCCTACTCTGTCTAAAGTCACCATGACGGTATTATTTTGATAATTACATGATATTTCTGTACTTAAATTTTATATAACAGTTCGACGGGTCTTATAGTAAAACACCGTTACATCGCATCGAGGAACGCTTGCACCCGCTGAGGATCGACCGGGTTAGCCAGGCGGCCACCGATTTTGAAGTAGCTGCCCACGATGAAGCCGTCCGCGTGGGGCGAAAGTCTGGCCAGCGTCTCTGGCGTCGCCCCGCTTCCGATGAATACCGGGGTATCCAATGCCAAAGACTTGACCTGTTCGACCAGTTTCGGGTCTGTGGGGTGCCCGGTCCCGATACCCGACACGATGACGCCCTCCGCCGCCGCACGCTGAACCAACTCATCGACCTCTTCATTCAACGGCCGATCCGCCAGGGGTGCCGCGTGCTTCACACGTACGTCCGCCAATACCTTCACGTGCTCCGCACCGATTTCCTTGCGGTAGCGCATCAACTCGGCGGCCTTCCCGGTGATGACACCCTGATCCGTTAAGCACGCACCGGATAGCACGTTGACCCTGATATATTCGGCCCCGGCGGCATGCGCCACCGCCAACGCCGACATCCCATCGTTCCGCAGGACGTTGATCCCTAACGGCAGGTCAACTTCGGCCTTCACCGCAGTAGCCAGGGCGGTCATGTGCGTAACCGTATGGGTCGGTACCGAGTCGGCGAAGAAAGGCACGTCCCCGAAGTTCTCGAGCATCAGCCCGTGTATGCCGCCATCTCGCAACGCCCGTGCGTCCGCCAACACCTGACCACGGATGGCCGGCAGGTCGCCTTTGAAACCCGGCGCCCCGGGCAGCGGGGGCAGGTGGACCATCCCGATCACGGGTTTCGCGACATTCGCCCAGGCGGGGCACAAAGGTTGAGTCATGAGCGGACCTTCTAAGAGTTGATCGGTTGGGATTCCCGGGGTTTTGCCTGCTTTATATGGCAATGGTTTGACCGACCGAACCGGGACTGTAATACTTACCTGTAATTAACAAGCACAACACACCCTGCTTCCCAAGCTCTTATTAGCCGTGTGATGCACAAAGTAAGATTGTAACCGAACCGTGTGGGTGGGCGAGAGCCCGCTCAATTCGTTTTCTGGGCGGCACAGACACGTCTGCGACGCCATGACCGTAGAACCATGCCGGACGCAAAGTCTCGGCGGAGACGATCATGATCCCCAACCCCCCGCCTCGGCGACCCCAGCTCGGGTTCCTGTACGTCCACCCCTACCGGATCCAGGGCGTCTCGATCGCCGGCGAGGAGACCTTCGTTCAGGTGCCGGAGCTTGGCGTCTGCTTCGATTTCGGTCGGGCCCCCCGTGCGTCGCTGAACAGCGAC
>JAJDCW010000098.1 GCA_029260635.1 Phycisphaeraceae bacterium
AGGCTGAAAATAGCTCACCAAAGGTCCCGCCGCTGATATTTAGAACACCTCCTTTATAGGCGGTAAAGCGGTCGCCCAAAGCGCCCCCAGTCATGTTCACGATGGCGGACTCCCCATCGCCTGCGAAGGGGTTGCCGGCCTCGGAGAAGCCGCCCACGGTTCCACCGGAAAAATTGACAACGCTGCCGATATGGGCCTCGAACTCTCCGACGACCTCCCCCCCACTGATATTGACCGTGCTTCCAGATTGGGCCGCAAACAAGGTCCCCATGGAACCCCCGCTGATATTGACGGTACTCTCGGCCTCCGCTCTGAAAAACGAACCGATGGACCCACCACGAAGATTTACCGTGCTCCCCGCGAAGGCAAATGACTCCCCGCCCACAGAACCTCCAGTCATGGTCAGTACCGTGTCCGAAAGCTCCAGATTGTCGCCAATTGTTCCGCCTGAAACATTCATCTCTGCCCCGACCGCCGCGAAGCTGTCACCAAGAACCGCGCTAGCAGACATGTTGAGCACCTGGCCAACGCGCAAACCTAAAGGCGATGGATCAGCTGGCAGATTGAAGGCACTCGCCATCGCCGACGGTATCGGGGAAGCGGACAGACTCAGCGTCCCATCGTGGATGAGATCTGCCCCAAAGATAAGCACCGACCCGTCCGCCAGGGTACCTGTCAGGACCGAATCTCGAGGTATATTGACCCCGACGGTGTTGCCTGCCAGTTCCAAACCCGAAACAGGGACACCATCCAGTTGAAACTCGCCACCGACCAGATTCACATCACTGCCTGATGATGCGGCAAAGAACCAGCCCACCGTCCCGCCACTGATTTCAACAAAACTTCCGGACTCCGCATCAAACGAACGCCCCACGGACCCGCCACTGATACGCACCGTGCTGCCTGTATTAGCCGTAACACCATGGCCGACGTCCCCACCACTAATATTCGCGGTGCCGCCGGGCCCAACATTGAAAAAACTATCCACAACCCCGCCACTGATGTTCGCCGTACCGCCGGCCCCTACCCCGAGAAAACTATCTACGTACCCACCACGGACATTGATAGTGCTGCCAGACTGAATCGATGCAAAAGTCCCAACCGTACCACCGTTGACATCAAACGTGCTTCCTAGATAGGCCCGGAAACCACTGGCCACGGCCCCGCTGGTCAAGGATACCGACGTGTTAGAAACCTCTGTGTCGCGACCAACATATCCGCCATCAATGTTTAGGGTCGCTTCAATGGCCGCAAAGTAGTCAGGAAGATCAGCACCACTAGAAAGGTTCAGCACCTGGCCCGAGCGAAGCCCCATAGGCACGGTATCGGTTGGGACATTGATCACCTGCGGCGACGCCGCAGGTACTGGCGCCGCGACAAGCGCCAGGGTCCCGTCGGCCAAGACGTCGCTATTACCCGACGAAAAGATAAATGCCATCCCGTCTGCATACGTACCGCTTAATACCGAACCCTGTGGCAGATTAAGACCAACCGAGTTTCCAATGGTGTCAAGCCCCGCGACCGAGACGCCATCGAGTTGAAACTCCCCGCCGATCAGCGCCACCGAGCTGTCGCTGTAAGACGTAAACGTCCCGCCATGAAGCCCGCCGCTGATGTTGACCGCACTCCCCCGCGCAACAACCAGGTGGCTCCCGACCGATCCGCCACTGATATTGACTTCCAGATCGGTATTGTTGAATCCCAACCTGCCCGCCTTGAATCCACCCCCCACCACGCCGCCGCTGATATTCACGGTGCTACCTGAAAAGGCCTTAAAACCATTCTCGACAGTCCCGCCAATGACATTGACTTCGACATTCGTGCTGGGCAGGACGCCCGCTTGAAAGCCAAACCCCAGGACCCCCGTATCGAAAAGATTTAATTGTGTATCAGATCCGATCGAGCCCGGATCGGGGTCTGATGGGACGTTGATGATCGTCGTGAAGACCTGCCCCGAAACCGGGAGGCAAACACAAAGCACGCCCAGCCACAGTCCAAGTACGGCACGCCCACGGAAGCCTGTTCTACACATGTTGATCGACCCCTTGAGATGGAAAGTAATCCCGAAACCAGAACCCGGACACCGGCACGTCCGAACTTATGACTTCAATCTTCAGTTATCATAGTCCCGATTATAAGCCGAAAAAACAAGGCTAAATCCTGATTTTTTAACCCCCTCGGTCTGATGGCCGCGAACAGCAGGCTTAAAAAATCTCAGAAAAACCTGCCAGTCGCCCCTTCATTTCCCATTTCGGCCGCGACAATAAGGCGAGGAACCAGCCATGCCGACTTATACCGAACAAGACGAACTGTCCGCCCTCCGGGCCTACGCCAGCCAAGGCGACCCGCAGGCCTTTGAGGTCCTGGTCCATCGATACCAGGGGATGGTCTACGCGACCTGTCGACGGCAGCAGGGCAACACGACCGATGCCGAGGACGCGACCCAGGAGACTTTCCTGAAGCTTGCCCGCAAGGCAGGGGCGATCCGATCGAGCCTTTCCGCCTGGCTGCACAGCTGCGCGGTCGGGACCAGCCGCGACCTGATCCGCCGCCAGGCCACCCGACGCAAGCACGAACAAGAGGCCGGGCAAACCGTCACGCACCAGGAACCTGAAACGTGGGAACAGCTCGGCCCGGTGGTCGATGAGGCGATGCAGTCCCTGCCTAAAAACCAGCGTGACCTGCTGGTTGAACGCTTCCTGGTGGGCGTCCCTCAGACAGTAATCGCCGAACGTGAGGGCGTCAGCCCAAGCGCGGTCCATCAGCGCATTAACCGGGCCGTAGAAAAACTGCGAAGCAAACTCGCCAAACGCGGCATCCCCGTCGCCGCGGTGGCCCTGGGCACACTCATGGCTGGGGCCGCCGAGGCGTCCGTGCCCCAGACCGTCACCGCATCCGCCATGAAGATCGGCCTGGCGGGCGTCGCTTCCGAACCTTCCGGGTCCATCCTAAGCTCACTCATTGAACCACTCCTGGAGGCATCCCTGATGACCAAACTCACCGCCACCGCCGCTGCAATCACCCTGATTGTCGGCTCCACCGTCACCGTCAACCAACTCCGCTCGGCGTCACCGCCGACGACACCACCCGCCGCCACCTCAACGCCGCCGCTGGCGACCGCCCTCGCCAACAACCCCGAGACAATGCTGGAGGGGACCTGGGAAAATCTCTCCTGGAAGGTCGATAATCAGCCCGCGACCGCAGCCATCATCGGCGGACGACATATCAAGATGACCGTCCCGCCATTCATCCCGGGCAGCAAGCCGATCGAAATGACCCTCGAAATCCTCGAGACCGACCCGGACGCCAAGCCCGGCAAGCTGGTTTACAAACTCATCGAATCCAACTCCCCGACGATCCCGGTCACAGGCGACCCGGTAGTAGCCTCCTATGCAGCCGACGAAAAGCAGTTCAAGTTGGCTATCAACTTCATGGGCGGGGAACGGCCGGACAACCTGGAAACGGTCCCGGGCCGATGGGTCCTCGCCTGCAAAAAGGATGGCACGGGCAAGTCAACCCCGATGGCAGACGGGTTCGACCCCGCCCTCGCGGGAACATGGTCCGGCTATCTTCCGTTCAACCTCGTCATCAAGGACGGCCTGTGTACCATGACGAACAAATCCGGCGGCGTCGTCAGCGAGACGGAAGTGGTCAGCTTCGACCCGCAATCCAAACCGATGCGGCTTGAAATGGTGATCACGGTATCCACGGAAATGCCCGCGCTGGTCGGCAAGAAGGTCCGCTACCTGGTCGAACTCAATGGCGACAAAGTCATTTACGCCAACCATGACGCCCGCTCGCCCAGGTCCGAACAGTACCCACGGGACTTCAAAGGTAAAAAAGGCGATCAACTCAACACCACCGTCTGGCAACGGGTGGAAGAAGAATGAATAAAGCACACCACCTCAAACAAAGGCCCAACGCGTTCACCCTGATCGAACTGCTGGTCGTCATTGCGATCATCTCTCTGCTGGTCTCCCTGACGCTCCCCGCGCTCAGCGCCGCCAGGCAGCAGGCACGGACCGTCAAGTGCCTGTCGAACATCCGCCAGACCGCCACCGCCGTCAACGCCTTCACCGCCGACCACAAGGGCGAGCTGCCCGAAAACCGGATCAAGACGACCGCTAACCAGCACGTCACCTGGCGTCACAACTTCGTTGAAAATAACTACCTGCCGGAAGGTGAAATCTGGACCTGCCCCGCCCCGCCGCCGACCGAGCCGCTCAGTGAGCAAGACACGGTGGACCAGGGCAGCCTGTGTGTCGGCGACGTGGTCAGCAACTGGGCGCTCAACGGCCACCTGCTCTGGCGGATCAAGCTCGAAGACGAGGAGGCCGAACGACCCGCCATCGTGATCCGAAGGACCTCACACACCATCCTGCTCTCCGAGACACGCGACCGGTACCCCGACCTGCGCATCACCGACAACATCCTGAGCGCCCGCGATGAGCACGGCGGGTGGTTCGGGTTCTGGCACCAGGGCAAGGGGACCTACGCCTTCGTCGACGGCCACGCGGAAACGCTCGGGCTCAAAGACACCGGCGACCCCGACTGCCGTTGGCACAACGGGCGCGACAACACCCAGGACCTCTTCGACCCCCAGGAGCGTGGCGAGGTCCCGTCGCACGGCCACCCCGAGTGGGTCTTCCTCATGCCACCGATCTACCGCTAGAGCACGCATAAGCCAAAGACCGTGGGTGCCACGTTCTGCCCGCGCAGCGGCAAAGCGTGCTTAATGACCTCACTCACCAAACGCTACGATCCGCGAAAAATACTACGCTGATCCCAAACCGGAAAACGTCGAACCATGCAAAACCCAAGACTCATCTGGCTGGGCATTGGCCTGGGGCTGCTGGCCCTGGTCAATTTCGCCGTATTCACTGGCCTGTTCAGCGACCGCTCGATCGATATGCACTGGCGTGTCCTCGCCCAGCCCAGCGACGACGCCGGCCCCTACCTGCTGGTCCAGTTCGCGATGTCCGACACCCGCCCGATCAAATCCATCCGCGTCCAACGTCTCGACGCCGACGGCGAACCCGTCGAAACCCTCTGGGAAGTCAAAGGCAGGTCCGACCCGATCGACACCTTCTCCTTCGGCTCCACCCTCAACAGCATGGAACGCACCGACGACCACGAGGGCCGCCCCCGCCTACGCCCCGGCCAGACCTACCGCATCAGGCTCAAGGCCACGGGGTTTAAGAGCGGGGAGTTGGAGTTTGAGACCTGAATTTGGATGCAGAATCACAGCGCCTTATCCTCGATTTCAGGGCCAGCGCCGCCATCTACCTCCCGGGATCGGCTCGCCTACAAACTTGATCTCCGCTTGGAATTCCGCCATAATACCCGGCTCGAAATAACCCCGGCCCCGGGATATCACCTCGGATATCACCCGCTAAGCCACAAAGAGGACATCACACATGGCTCACTCCGTCTCCGCCCGCAAACGTATCCGTCAGAACGCCAAGGCCCGCTCGGTCAACCGCTGGCGTAAAAGCAGCATCCGAACCGCGATGAAGGAATACCGCGAGATCATCCTTCACGGCACGAATGATGAGGCCAAGACCAAGCTCAACGGCATTTACAAGCTGCTCGACCAGGCGGCCAGCACCAGCACGATGCACAAGAACACCGCCGCGCGGTACAAGTCGCGTCTCACCAGTAAGTTAAATCAAAAAGTCGCCGGCTGAGGCTTGATTTTATAGAATAATCTGTTAATCTTTGTTCAACCCCGGTTTAGGCCGGGGTTGTTTAATGTGTGGATCGCTTAGAATGGGCGGGGTACGCAACGGAAGTCCTTTTTCTTATTTGGGGTTGGAAGTGCGGTTGGCCAAAAGCCGGCGCAGGTTCCACCGGATCACAGCAGAATGCCGATGAGTTCTGAGTAATCGGCTGTGGATCACCGGAGGCGGGTGTTGAGCGAGTTTCTAAAAGATCATGTAGTACCCGTAGTTAAGCCCGGGGGGACGGCTACGGCTGGAGTTAGAGCCACCTCGAAGCCCGGGCGGTCCGCCTGGCTTGCCGTGTGCTATCAACGGCTGATCGTTTTAAGCAGTGTCGATCTGCGCTCCCTCGCGGTCCTGAGGATCGGCCTGGCCCTGCTGCTGATCGCCGATCTGTTGACGCGATGGGGTGACCTGGCGGCCCATTACACGGACGCCGGCGTCCTGCCCCGCGCCCTACTCTTTGAATCCGAGGGCTTCCGGGCTTACCTCTCGCTGCATTCCCTGCACGGCTCGGGCATGTGGCAGGCCATCCTGTTCGCTGCCGCCGGCTACTTCGCCATCACGATGCTGCTGGGCATCCGCACGCGTTTGGCGACGTTCGGTTCGTGGGTGCTGCTGCTGAGCCTGCACCACCGAAACCCCGTGATCCTCCAGGCGGGGGACGCGCTGCTCCGTCTGCTGCTGTTCTGGGGAATGCTCCTGCCGCTGGGTGCGCGTTGGTCACTGGATAGCACCTCCGGCCCGCTGACCCTATACCGCCGAAAAGACAACAGCCTGCTCTCGGTCGCGGGGGTCGCGATCTTCCTGCAGGTCTGCTTTGTGTATTGGTTCACCGCGGCCTTCAAGGACCACCCGATGTGGTGGAACCAGAACGCGGCGTACTTTGCCCTGCACGTCGATCAGCTGGTGACCCCGTTCGGGATGTGGCTGCGTCAGATCGACTGGCTGCTGCCGATCCTGACCAAGGCGGCGTTCACGATGGCGATCGTCGCCCCGCTGCTGGTCTTCTGCCCGATCTGGACGGGGACGGCGCGGATGATCGTGATCCTGGCGATGATCGGGACCCACCTGGCGCTGGCGATGAGCCTGAACCTGGGGCTGCTGCCTTACGTCGCCGCGATGAGCTGGCTGGTCTTCATCCCCGGGCGGTTCTGGGACTGGATCAAGAAACTATTCAGGCGGCAGTCCGGCCTGCGGGCCAGCCCGTCCCGCGCCCACTGGCTGATGACGATGATCCGCCGGCTGCCGATCCTGATCTCCGGGTCCCGACGCGGCACCGGCGATGTCCTGATCGACATCCCCACCAGCCGACACCTCGGCATCAAGGCCCGGGGCTGGGAGCAGGCCCTGCCGAGCAACGCCCTGTTCTACGCGGTCGCATGGAACGTTCAGTGGCTGGATTCACAACGTGCTGAGCCGCTGCTGCCCGTGCGCGTCACCACCGCCGGCGACGTCCTGCGGATGGAGCAGAACTGGAACATGCTCTCGCCGGATGCGCTCAGTAACGACGGCTGGTTCGTCATGCCCGCGGAGTTGATCAATGGCAAGAAAGTCGATGCCTTCACCGGCGGGCCGTTGAGTTGGACCAACCCGATCTACATCTCGGAAAACCAGCCAAGCTCGCGCTGGCGCAAATACCTGCGTAACCTCTCCAACCCACAGTTTGACCGCCACCTCACCCCGTTCGCCCAGTACGTCGCCAGGTCATTCAACCAGACACACGGCATCGCGGAGCAGATCGTGTCCTTCGAGATCATATTCATCCGCGAAACCACCCGCCCCGGCGGCGGCATCGACCTGACCCGTTACACCCTGCTGCGGTATTACAACGAGTAGTAACACCCCACATATCGCTGCGCTGCGCGACGCGGGCGTATCGTTTAACAATACCGCGCCCCCGAATCAGGCGGGATCGGCCGACTCAAGGGGCACGGGGTTGGTCCGAACCTGGATTTTTCCGACTACCCCATACGGGGCCATCTAACCCCGGCCACCAAAGCCAAACACACGACCAAACCCGTCCCCGGTTCAGGGACGTCCAGCGCGTTGAGGTTGTCGTTGCCGGCCAGACCCGCCCGCGTCGTCCGCAGGCCCAGCGACTCGGCGGTGTGCAGGATCGCCGGCCCCGGCCCCAATGAACCGAGCAAGGCCTGCGCGCTGGCGGCATCAATGAGGATGTCGCCCTCATTGATCGCCATGCCCGTGAGCGGGTCTAGTTGCCCCAGGTACAGCGAGCCCGGCGCAAGGGAAAATACGATGATGTCGGTGCCGGGCAGGTACTGGTTATCACCGTCGTCGTAGACGATCAATGCGTCGATATCGTTCGACCCCGGGACCAAACCCAGCGAGGCACCCGAGGTATAAAAATTCGGGTTTGCGGTCCCGATACCCGTTGGGTCAACCAGGATATCGTCGGCTTGAAAACCCAGACCAAACGCCGTACTGGTATCCACCGAGAGGAACGACCGGCCGGTGGGTGAGCCGCCCTGAAAGTTGGCGTTGAAACGGAAGTCCAACGCATCCAGGTCGGCCTGAAGCGCCGGTGGGAACGGTGGCTGGGGCGGGAATGGGAAGGTCGCGGACTCGCCGGTGCCCAGAGGGAAAGCCGGGCCGTTGGGGTTGCCGAACTGCGCTACGCCGTCACCATCGGCAAACAGTGTGTTCGTGTTGTTAAACGATGTGCGAAACACGTCGCTGGACTGTTCACTCCCGGCTCCGCCCCCGAAGTTGAACTCATGCGCCGAACCGGTCCCCGCAAGTCCGGCGGACCCGCGGTCCAGACTGAAGTAAACCGGCGCATTGGCGTTGAAGGTGTTCGGTGCCCGGCCGTAGGAAAGCGCGTTGACCTCGCCGGGAAGGAAGTTCACGAGCACGCCCGGCGGTGCCACGGGCGGGACGACCGGCGCGTACGCCGCCACGGGGGTATAGATCTGACCGGGCAGGATCGCCCCCGCCGGAGCGACCCCCTGGACCCCAACCGCGAACTCGGGGCTTAATCCATCGATCGAATATGAGATCCCATACGCGGACACCGGACACAAAAAGATGAGTAACCCGGATAACACGGAAATACTGCCAAGCCTTCTGAGATGCATATTACGCCTCCTCCAATGTGGTTCCAGACAAATATGTAAACCGGCGCAGCAACCGCGCCGGGGATCGGCCAAGGCCTGAAAACTAATATGTAGATGTAGCTGAAATCTCCAGAGACATGCTTCCCTCCATCCCCAGTACAGACATACTAAACCCTGACAGCCACCTCTGGCAAGAAAAATGACATGAATCCGGCACTATTTGATCTAAAAACTCACATCAACAGGCAACCTCAGCCGCCGGCGGTCGTCGTGCTATAATGCCTGACTCGGCTGGTCTGACAGCCGGGGCAGACCACCCGTTAACCACGATTAGAGAACAGGTTATGGCTTCAGTAATCACCGGCAAAGCCTACGTCCTCGGCGACGATATCGACACCGATCAGATCATCCCCGCTGAGTTCCTCGCCTACGACCCCACCGACCCGGAGGAACGCAAGTTCTTCGGGATGTACGCCATGGTCGGTGTGCCTCCGACCCAGGCGGGGCTGCCCAGGGGCAACCTCAAGTTCGTCGAAGAGGGCAAGTTCAAGTCCGATTACGCCATCGTCATCGGCGGCAAGAACTTTGGCTGCGGCTCGTCCCGCGAGCACGCCCCGCTCGCCATCGCCGAAGCCGGCGTCCACGCCGTCGTCGCCGAGTTCTACGCACGCATCTTCTTCCGAAACTCCGTCAACGGCGGTTACCTGCTGCCATGCGAGACCGAGGCCCGGATCTCCGAAGAGATCAGCACCGGCGACGAATGCACCCTGGATATCGAAGCCGGAACTTTGGTGAACCACACCTCCGGCAAGACGTATCAGCTCAAACCCCTGGGTGATGTCAAACCCATCATTGACGCCGGCGGCGTGTTTAATTACGCACGCGAAGCCGGGATGCTGAAGTAATCAGCACCGGTGGGTGGCACAGGTTTTCTCGTGGGGAACCCTTGATATTGAAAGTGAGCAGCACTTGAAAGCGGACTATCTACGAGCAAAGCACGAGGCCGGGAAGCGTTACGCCGATTACACGGCCACAGGCACAGAGCAGCAGCAGGGTGACTGGAATACAATCTACGACCAGACCTCGCTGACCGAGGCGCAGACCGCGTTGCTGGGCTCCTTCACCCGCAAGATCAACGTGATCGTGGTGTCCGGCATCTGGTGTGGCGACTGCGTGCAGCAGGGACCGCTGATTCAGCGCATCGCCGACGGCGCTCCGCAGGCGATTGACCTGCGCTGGGTCGACCGGGACGAGCACATGGACCTCCAGGAGCAGGTGCGGATCAATGCCGGGAACCGTGTGCCGGTCGCGATCTTCTGTGCCGAGGATTACGAATTTGTCAGCTGGTTCGGCGACAAGACCCTGACCCGATACCGGGCCATGGCCGCGAAGAACCTGGGCGGCGCCTGCCCGATGCCCGGGGCCCCCGTGCCCCAGGACGAGATCAACGCGACGCTCGCCGAATGGCTCGAACACTTCGAGCGGGCCCACCTGCTACTAAGGCTTAGCGGTCGGCTCAGGCAGAAGCACGGGGATTAGCCCCCCGGATAGGCCACGGTATAGGCCACGGATGTTTCCCCCGGATACCCCCAAAGAATGCACCGCCGCATCCGGGGAACTTTCGGGGGGCCTTGCCGGAGCGGGGCAGGGGCGATAAACTCCCGCGTCCCATCCACGGAGTGCGGTTTTTTGCCCTTGGCCTTATCTAAAGGCAGACAATGGAGATACGGGGCAGATCAGACGGCCGGACAGGGGGACGACCCCGGCCGTGGCTTGATTCAGGACTTTTCGGCAGTGCCGATGGAGTGATTAGTGGCCAAGAAAACGACCAAGAAGAAAGCCGCCAAGACCGTCAAGAAGACGGCCAGGAAGAAGCCCGCCGCCAAGAAATCCGCGAAGAAGGTCCCGGCGAAGAAGAAGGTCACCACCAAGCAGGCCGCAGCTAAAAAGACCACGAAGAAAACGACGAAGAAGACTCCCAAGAAGAAGCCTGCCGCCAAGAAGACCGCCGCGAAGAGCAAGGCCCCTGCTAAAAAACCGACCACGAAGAAAAAGCCGACCAAAAAAACCAAGGCCCAGACCCAGGCCGTCGATCCCAATAGCAACGGCAAGGCGGTCGAAGCCCCCAAGCCGGCCCCGTCCACGATCCGCCGGGTTGTCCGGCCAAACCCGCTGCCACCGGCTGAACCGCCGCTGGAAGACTGGACACCGCTCAGCGACGCCAAGCTCCGCAAGATCAAGTCAGGCCTCGGCCGTAAACAGCTCAACGAGTTCAAGCTGCTGCTTCTGGAGAAGCGGGCCGAGATCGTCGGCGACGTCATCGGGATGGAAGAGGCACGTGCCGGCGGGAACGGCGGCGAGCTGTCCAACATGCCCCTGCACATGGCCGACATCGGCTCGGATAACTACGAGCAGGAGTTCACGCTCGGCCTGGTCGAGTCCGAACGTAAGCTACTCGTCGAGATCGACGCCGCGCTGCTGCGTATCCAGAACAAGACCTACGGCGTCTGTCTGGTTACCGGCACCCCCATCCCCCCAGCCCGGCTGGAGATCAAGCCCTGGGCCAAGTACAGCATCGAGGTCGTCCGCCAACGCGAGAAGCTCGGCCTGCACAGCTTTTAAGTCAACCGTCACCCCCTAAGTTTCGATTGGTATATCCCCACCCCGTTTAACGGCGGACCTTGGTTCGCCCATAGTCCCGCAGGGTCAAACCACGGCGATCCGCGATCGCCCGCTAAACCATTCACATCCGATTACAATCCCCGCATGGATCAACCGGCCAACGATCAGCCCCAGACCGTCCCCCCGACCGGCACCCCAGTAATCGCAGGCCAACAAGGCAGGTGCATTGCAGTGTTTCTGCTCGTCGCCTTGGCGGTACTCGCTGCGGACCTGGGGCTGAAGGCCTACGCGTTCCACTACGTCGCGGATACGCCTGTGGTGCTGGACCCGGACATGCCCGCCTCAATGGAGGTGCCGTTCCACAGCCCTACCGTCCTGGTCCCCGGGGTGCTGCACCTTCGGCTGACGGCCAACACCGGCGCGATCTTCGGAATGGGCAAGGGCAGCCGGTGGGTCTTCGTCGCGGTGAGCATCATCGCGGTCGGGTTCATCGGCCGGATCTTCTGGCGCAGCCCCGCCAAAGCGGTCATGCTACAGGTCGCGCTGGCCCTGATCCTCGCAGGGGCATTGGGCAACCTCTACGACCGCATCCAGTTCGCCGCGGTGCGTGACATGCTGCATTTGTTTCCGGAGATGAGCCTGCCTTTCGGGCTTGCCTGGCCCGGCGGAGCGCGCGGGCTCTACCCGTGGATCTTCAACCTCGCCGATGTCGCGTTGCTGTTGGGGGTGTTGACCGTGGTGTGGGTCACGTGGAAGCACGCGCCGCCGCCACCAGCTTCCGGAAAAGCCCGAGGTTGATCGGGCCGTCGCCGCCGCGTTCCGGGTGCCACTGCACGCCCAGATAGAACCGGTCGCCAAAGACCGGCTTGCCATCCACCGCCTCGATGGTGTCATCATCCGCCACCGCGACCACGCGCAGCTTCCCGGGATCGCTGACTGCTTGCTGATGGGATGAGCAGATCGCCTCGCCGGGCTCGACATCGCTTAGTCGAAGCACGCTATCATCAACCGTGATCTTTAATGGGTGACTCGCGCCCTTCTGATGCGCCTCGGGCCTGTCGTGCGTCTCGGGCATGTATTGGTTCAGCCTGCCGCCTGCGTGCAGGGCCATCATCTGCATCCCCAGACACACGCCCAGCACCGGTGTCTCGGCACGCTTGGCCAGTTCATGCAGCAACGCCGTCTCGAACGCCTGTCGCAGCGGGTCCATCTTCCGAGCGCTGGGGTGCATCGGCTCACCGAAGGCGGTAGTGTCCGGGTCCAGCCCGCCGGACAACGCGAAACCATCAAGCGACCTGACGTAATCCGCCGCCAACGCCGGGTCCGGGGTCAGCAGCACCGGTACGCCGCCCGCCCGCGCCACCGCCTGCCCCATCGACGGGCCGAGTTGGTACCGCCCATGGGGGTGCTCCGGGTCGATTCCGGGGGCGAGGTGGTCCAGTGTGATGCCGATCAGGGGTTTCATCGCCGGATTGTACTAAAGCTGCGCAAACCCCGGCCCGCTGCTACAATGCGTCGCTCAGCACAGGTGAAATTCATGGACCCCGCTTACCAACAATGCATCCACCCCGACTGCGGCGCGACCTACGGCGTCGATGAGGTTCATCTGGCCTGCTCGGCCTGCGTGGACCAGGGCCGGCAGTCGCTGCTGGATATCAAATACAACTGGGACCGACCGGACGTCCCCAGGAATTTCAGCCTCTTCGAAGACCGCTGGATGACCAAGGGGGAGCAGGGCCAGGGGGCCCTGGACTTCTCCGGCGTCTGGCGTTTCCGCGAGATGATGAAGTTCTACAACGACGAGAGCGACATCGTCACCATCGGCGAGGGCCGGACCAACCTCCAGGATGCACGCCTGCTCGCGGGTCGGCTGGGCATGAAGCCCGGCAACCTGTTCCTGCAATACGAGGGGCTCAACCCCTCCGGCAGCTTCAAAGACAACGGCATGACCGCCGCGTTCACCCACGCCAAGATGATCGGCGCAAACCGCGTCGCCTGCGCCTCGACCGGCAACACGTCCGCCAGCCTCGCGATGTTCGCTTCACTCAGCCAGATGACCGGCATCGTCTTCATCGGCACGGGTAAGATCGCCTACGGCAAGCTGTCCCAGGCACTGGACTACGGCGCAAAGACCCTCCAGATCACCGGCGACTTCGACGCCTGCCTGCGACGGGTCCGCGAGATCGCGCGCGACCGCAGGGAGCTTGGCATCTACCTGATGAACAGCGTCAACCCCTTCCGCCTGGAAGGGCAGAAGGCGATCATGTACCGCGTGCTCGAAGCCCTGAACTGGGAAGTCCCCGACTGGATCGTCGTGCCCGGCGGGAACCTGGGCAACTGCTCGGCGTTCGGCAAGGCCTTCGCGGAACTCAAAGAACTGGGCCTGATCAACAAGATCCCGCGCCTAGCCATCATCCAGGCGCAGGGGGCGAACCCGCTGTTCGAGCTGGTCAACAAGCACGGCGTGA
>JAJDCW010000099.1 GCA_029260635.1 Phycisphaeraceae bacterium
CCGCAACGCAAGCTATGAGAAGGCTTGCGCCGACGCGGGTGACTTGTTTACGGGTGACGTTTGTGATCATGTGATTCTCCGGTCCCCGGCGACCCTAGCTTGACCGCTGTGTCTGCGTTGCCGACACGGCGGAGTCCGTCCGATACATGCCAACAGTACGATTCCAATAACACGGGTGCCAAATGAAAATGAAACATACCAAAGTCACGCCGGGAAACCGGGTTCTTATATGGACGGGTACGGTTGGCGGGCGGACCGTTCGGAATGTTGTAACCCGCACAGCCGTTGGGACCGTCAGACTCACCATCGGCCCGGCACAAACCGTCAAGCACCCGCTTGCCAAACCGGGTGGTTGTATTGGTTAGTTCTCATGGCTTGTTGCCACAAGATCCAGTGGCATACCCGGGACTGACCGAAGGGACGGCACACGACCGGGACGGAACACCATAGGCGGGGCAATGCAGGAAGGACGGTTGTGCAATGAAAGCGAACCCGAAGAACAAGACGATCCGGTCACTGGCCGGGCTTGCGTGCCTGGGCGCCGTGCTGGCGCCGGCGGGCACGGCGTGGGCCGGGGAAACGATCGATTTTACGATCAGCGACGGCCGGGTGGTGCCCAGCGAAGACTTCGCGGTGAAGGTATCCGTGCTCGGCGCGGCGATCACCTCAAGCGGCGTCGATATGCCGGTGACGGTGAAGATTAATATCGACGGACAGTCGTTCGAGCCGTTCGGCGACGCGGACGACCCGACGGCGGGCGACGTCAACGACCACTCACCGGCGCGCCACTTCGTCGTGCAGGAAACGTTCGGTTCCGACTCAACGATCGACGTGACCGGCACGAGCTGGCGGACCAGCGGTAGCCTGTACCTGCAGCGCAACTCGCACGAGGAATCGCCCTCGGTGAAGGTGCTAAGGGACGGCGACGCCGTGCCCGATATCTCCGGCTTCGAGAACCAGGCCGACGCCGTCGCGTTCGTCCGGGACTATATCGATACGGACACGAACACGATGACCATGGACGAGAACCAGTCGATCTACCTGTTCGAACTGGGCACGACGCGCCTGAGCTCAACCGCGGCGGACTTCCAGGACCTGGTGGTTCTGATCACGCTGGGCGAGTCGCCCGAAGCGCTTGAGGAAGGCGAGCTCGCCGACGCGGCGTACGACTAAACTGTCACGGACCGACTGCCGATACGACGGCAGCGAAACCCGAATCCTTAGTGTCAGGCGGCGGCCCTTCGTGGACCGTCGCCTGATTTTTATTAACTGAGTGTGGTGGATCCATACGGGTATCAAGCCGGCGCCTTAGCCCGCCTGATACGAACGGGTTATGATCGGGCCCATGAGCAACTTCCACAACCGAATCGGCGTATGCACCTGGTCACTCAAGCCGGCGTCTCCGGCCCAACTGACCCGGGACGTGCAAGCACTGGGCATCAATAATGTACAGCTCGCGATGAGCCCGATGGTGGATGACCCTGGAACGTGGGGGGGCGTGATCGACGCCTTACGCAACGCGGGTTTGAACGTCGTCTCCGGGATGTTTTCACCGATCGGCGAGGATTATTCGACACTGGACACGATCCGCCAAACCGGCGGCGTTGTGCCGGACAAACACTGGAAGCGGAACCTGGCGCTGGCAACCGGGATCGCCGCGATCGCGGGCCGAGAAGGCATCGGGACCGTCACGTTCCACGCGGGCTTTGTGCCGCACGAAAAGTCTGACCCGACATACGCAAAGCTGTGCGGCCGCCTGGTCACACTCGCGGGGGTTTTTGCCGACGCCGGTTGCGACCTCTTGTTAGAAACCGGGCAGGAGACGGCCGACGACCTGTGCCGCTTCCTCGACGCGGTAGACCGCCCAAACGTCGGCGTGAACTTCGACCCGGCGAACATGATCCTGTACAGCAAAGGCGACCCGATCGAAGCGGTCGGCAAACTGATCGGCAGGGTCAGGCAGGTCCATATCAAGGACGCAACCGCGACAAAGACGCCCGGCGAGTGGGGCGCGGAAGTACCGGTCGGCACCGGCGAGGTGGACTGGCAGAGTTTTTTTGAGGTTCTAAATCGCAACGGATTTGCCGGGCACATGGTGATCGAACGTGAGGCGGGCGACGACCGGTCGAGTGACATCATCAAAGCACGCGATCTGGTTCTCAGACAATTATCGGACGCTTGAGGCGCCCATATTCCCCGCCTTCACACAACCGCCCTGTTTGCCCCACCGTTACGGCTCGTGGTTCATCACATAGATCGCGCAGTAAGCGGTAATTAACTTCCAATCGCACCCATCCATGGTTTATACTGAAGGTGTGTGATCCGCTGTGCATACACAGACATGCACGGGCCGAGAGGGATGTAAAATCGGCCGGCGGGTGACGCGTATTGTGGCGATCGGCAACGATTCGCTCTCTCGAAAAACAGGGACGTGACGCGGGACGCGGGGCCTTGCCGGATGTAACTGCGCCGGGCGGTTGTCACGGCTCTAAGAGAGGATCGGATATGTTGCGCATTCAGACCCGACAGTACACGCCCCACGCACTGCTCCTGGCTTCGGCGATGCTTGGTTTGTCGTTCACGATCTCGTCACCGCAATCACCGGTACGGGACGACGCCGGCTACAGCCTGGCCAACCCGGAAGCCGACACCGACCACGCCGAGTACTTCGACCGGTCCTATATGCACGCCGAAGGCCAGACGCGCAGCCTGGCCCAGGTGCTCGCCGAGGCGCGCGTGCGCTTCGAACGGATGCGGCAGAACCAGCACGACAAAGACGGGCGCGACGAGGCCACAGACACCGCCACCCCCACACCGTTAAGCCAGTTCGAACTAAACCACATAGCCCAACGATATGAGCCGGCACAGATCACGCCGATCA
>JAJDCW010000100.1 GCA_029260635.1 Phycisphaeraceae bacterium
TACGAGGCGATCGAGGCATTCGTGCTCTGGGACGGTCTCAAGCTGAGCGGTAACGAGGTCATAAAATCAGAAGAATCACTCGTCGCTGAGCCGTCGGGTCGAAAAGTCAACAACTAAACGGGCCTGGGTAGGCTCATCTATTTCAATCAGGAGCTGCATCATGGAAGTCATTATCAAACCCGACTACGACGCGATGAGCGTCGCCGCCGCACAGCAGATCGCCGACGTACTCAATCGCAAACCCAACGCGGTCCTGGGTCTGGCGACCGGATCGACTCCGCTTGGGGTCTATAAAGAGCTTGCCCGGATGCACCGCGTAGAAGGTCTGGACTTCTCCCGATGCACTTCGTTTAACCTGGACGAATACGTCGGGCTGCCCGCGTCGCATGACCAGAGTTACCACTACTTCATGCGTGAAAACTTTTTCAAGCACGTGAATATCCCCGCTCAGAATATCCATGTCCCTTCGGGCACGACCAGCAACTTCCCCGCGTTCTGCCAGTGGTATGAAGAGCGGATCGAAGCGTGTGGCGGGATCGATATACAACTGCTCGGGATCGGGTCGGACGGGCACATCGCCTTCAATGAGCCGACCAGTTCGTTGAGTTCGCGTACACGTCTCAAGACGCTGGCCAAGCAGACGATCGATGACAACGCCCGGTTCTTTGAGAAATCCGAGGACGTGCCAATCTACGCTATCACGATGGGCGTGGGCACGATCCTTGAGGCCGACGAAATCGTCTTGCTAGCCAACGGGGCCGGGAAAGCGGACGCGGTTGCTCAGGCTGTTGAGGGTCCGGTGACAAGTATGATCACCGCCAGCGCGTTGCAGATGCACCCGTACACCAAGTTCTATATTGACGGCGATGCCGCGGCCAACCTGAAGATGCGTGAATATTACGAATGGATCTCGATGAAGAAGCCGGGCGCTCCTAGGGCGTAAGGCGTAAGAGTAATTAGTGACAACTGAATAGCTTAGGCCACCGTCGGGCGGGCGGTGTCCGGAAAGGACGTGAAACAAGATGGGATTCACCAGCCGTTTCATCGACCAGGCCAAAGCCAGGTCAGGATCTGTCGTTCTACCAGAGGGCACGGACGTTCGGATTATACAAGCCGCCCGCCAGATCAAAGACGAAGGTATCGCGGACCCGATCTTGCTGGGGCCCGCGGAAGAAATTCAAGCCGTCGCCGCGCAAGATGGGGTGTCGCTCGACGGCATCCGTATGATCGACCCGAAGACCAGCGACAAGCTGGAAGACTATACCCAGGGTTATGCCCAGAACCGTGAGCTGAGTCCGAACGTGGCCCGGCGCATGGTTAAACGCTCGCTTTTCTACGGTGGCATGATGGTCGCATCGGGCGATGCCAGCACGATGGTGGCTGGCGTGGCCCACGCCACCGCGACCGTCATCCAGGCGGGGGCGCTGACGGTGGGATACGCGCCGGGCATCCAGACCGCCTCAAGCTTCTTCCTGATGGTGATCCCTGAATTTCAGGGGCAGCGCGACAAGCCATTCATCTATGCCGACTGTGCGGTGAACATCGCACCGACCCCGCCGGAGTTGGCGGATATCGCATTGGCTAGCCACGCCAGCGGAGAGAAACTACTGGGCGAACCCGCGCGGACCGCCTTGCTCTCGTTCTCAACACGGGGCAGCGCTTCACATGAACACATCGACAAGGTTACCGAGGCGCTCGCGATAGTGAAGCAGCGTGGTGCGGGGCTTGACATTGATGGTGAACTACAGGCAGACGCGGCGATCATCCCGGCAGTGGGTGCCAAGAAGGTCATGCAGCCCGGACCGGTGGTCGGCAACGCCAACGTCTTGATCTTCCCGGACCTGGATGCGGGTAATATCGCGTACAAGCTGACGCAGTACATGGCGAATGCTCAGGCCATCGGGCCATTCCTCCAGGGCTTCGCCAAACCTATCAGCGACCTGTCACGCGGCGCTAGCGCTCAAGATGTCGTCGCCACAACTTCAATCTGTATCGCCATGACATGAGCCAATGCCGGCGTTACGTCGACCCAACACGACTGGAGTTCGAGCATGAAAGTTCTCGTCGTCAACTGTGGCAGTTCATCGATCAAGTATCAGCTGTTCGATATGCCAAGCCGGTCGGTTCTATCCAAGGGCCTGGTCGAAAGGATCGGTGAGCCGGGTTCCGCACTGGAACTTCGTCACCGAGAGCAGACTCGCCGTATTGAGAGCGGGATACGCAACCACGATGAGGCGATCGCGCTGATCCTAGAGGCGCTGATCGATCCCGAGCAAGGCGTGATTGCCGACATCAATGAGATCGGGGCGGTCGGGCACCGTGTGGTGCACGGTGGGGAGGCGTTTACCGGATCGGTGGTCATCGACAAGGAAGTGATCGCATCGATCGAGAAGGTCGCCGACCTGGCGCCATTGCACAACCCGCCTAACCTCACCGGTATCCGCGCCGCGATGCAGGAGATGCCCGGCGTGCCGCAGATCGCTTGTTTCGATACCGCGTTTCATACGACGATCCCCCCGGTGGCGTACATGTATGCATTGCCTTATGAGCTTTATGAGAAGTACGGCATCCGCCGTTACGGTTTCCACGGCACCAGCCACCGCTGGGTCGCCCGTCGCGCCGCAGAGATGCTCGGCAAGCATAAATACGGCATCAACTGCATCACCTGCCACCTGGGCAACGGCAGTTCCATCGCCGCGGTCAAGAATGGCAAGAGCGTGGACACCTCGATGGGGCTTACACCCCTTGAAGGTGTGATCATGGGGACACGGACCGGCGACTTCGATCCGGCGATCCTGTTTTACCTCGCGGACAAGGGTTACACCGTGGCGGAGTTGAACACACTGTGTAACAAGAAATCCGGCGTGCTTGGGATATCAGGCAGTTCTAACGACATGCGGACGCTCGGCGAGAAAGCGGCCGGAGGAGATAAGCGGGCCCGGCTCGCGTTGGATGTGTTCGCCTACCGGGTCAAGAAATATATCGGGGCATATACAGCGGTGTTGGGCAAGTTAGATGCTGTTATCTTTACCGGAGGTATCGGGGAGAACGCTGCGGATGTGCGCGCCGCCATCTGCTCTGAACAGGATCAGATAGGCATCGAGCTGGACCCCGCGCTGAATCAAAACGCGGCGGGTAGCGGGATCAAGATCAGCACGGAAGCCAGCCGGGTTGAGGTGATGGTGATCCCGACCAATGAAGAAGCTGCGATCGCGATCGATACCTATGAAATGAGTCAAGCCTGATAGAAAGGTCACACAATGTCTTCGGGTAAACAATACACCGCGCTGTCTGATAGCCAGATCGAGCAACTTAAAAGTCAGGGCTGCCGAGCGGAGGACTGGTCTTGCGTGTCGGTGGCGAAAAGACTTGATGTCTCACGGGTGATTAATACCCGATTCGAGGGCACCATAAGAATCGGCGACTTGAGCGGAACGGTTACCAGTGCCTCGGGGCTAATAAGACCGTGTGGCATTGAAGATGCGACACTTATTAGCTGCACACTAGGTGACAGTGTCCGGGTCGTTAATATTGGTTCACACATTGCGAACTACGACATCGGCGACGGCGTGTGTATCGAAGACGTGGGCATCATCCAGACGAACCCCGGTGCGCTATTCGGTCACGGCACGGAGGTCGAGGTGCTCAACGAGGGCGGCGGCCGTGAAGTCAGCCTGTTCACTCGGATGTCATCCCAGTTTGCCCATCTGCTGTGTATGCACCGATACCGGCCCAAACTTATTGAACAACTCGAGGCCATCGCGGATGACCAGGTTCAACGCGCGAAGTCTGACATCGGCAAGATCGCAGCGGGTGTGCGTATTGCGGGCGTACCTCGCATCATCGATGTGAATATCAATGAATCGGCGATCATCTGGGGCGCTTCAGCGCTGGTCAACGGCACGGTTCTTTCCACGGCGGACGCGCCGACCCTGATCGGTGACGGCGTTCAGGCGCACGATTTTATCGTCGGTGAGGCGACCAATATCACTCAGGGTGCGATCGTTGCCAAGTCCTATATCGGGCAGGGGTGTCAGGTCGGCAAGCAGTTCTCCGCGGAGGGGTCGTTGTTTTTTGCCAACTGCGAGGCTTTCCACGGCGAAGCGTGCAGCATCTTCGCCGGACCTTATACGGTGACACACCATAAATCCACGCTTCTGATCGCCGGGCTATATAGTTTTTACAACGCCGGTAGCGGGACCAACCAGTCCAACCATATGTACAAACTCGGCCCGGTCCATGAGGGCAAGCTTGAACGCGGCTGCAAAACCGGGTCGTTCAGCTACATGATGTGGCCCTGCCGGGTTGGTCCTTTCTCTGTGGTTCTGGGCAAGCACACACGCACCTTCGACCTGTCGGACTTCCCGTTTAGCCATATCGAGGCGGCGCACGACGGGCGCTGTATGGTCGTGCCGGGATTGAACCTTTCGACCGTCGGAACCGTGCGCGACGGGGCGAAGTGGCCGACCCGTGACCGGCGCGAGGGATGTGTCTTGCGTGACCGTATCTCTTTCGACGTATTCAGCCCGATGGTCGTCGGACGAATGATCAACGGGCATGACCGACTCAAAGAGCTGATGGAAAAAACCGAGAAGTCCGTCGATACCGTTACAATCAGCGGGGCACAGGTTAAGCGTGTGCTTCTCCGCGGTGGGGTGAAGTATTACCGTTCAGGCATCCATACCTACCTCCTGGAAAAAGTGATTGCCCGGATAGAAGGCGCACTAGATCGCGGTGATGGTCTTGCTGGAGCGATGGCGGTAGCGCCCGACGCTGTTTACAGCGAGCGTTGGGTCGATATTGGCGGGCAGATGATGCCCGCGGACAGGTTGACAGGTCTGTATCAGGCCGTTGAGTCCGGGCAGATCGCGGATGTCGATGCAATTGAGTCGGCACTGGATGCGATCCACAGCAATTATTCGGAAGACGAGTGGGCCTGGGTTCGGCAGGCGTATAAGAAGGTCTTCGAGGTCGACCTGGATCAGATCAAGGCCGACGAAGCTGTTGCGATCGCGGACAAGCTGCTTGCTGATCAGAGCAAGTTCTTGAAGCTGATCCTAATTGATGCGAGCAAGGAGTTTGACGACGTAACACAGGTAGGCTTCGGGCAGGATGGTGAAGAAGCCGATCGGGTCGAGGACTTCCGCGCTGTGCGTGGCACGTATGATAACAATAAGTTTATTAAGCAGATGAATCAGGCGATCGATGACTTGAATAACCGGATCGAGAAACTCAGGCAGGCGCTTGCCGTCTGCGCTTAACCCCAGGAGAGATCAGCCATGTCAGATACCGCAGAACGTGTCAAGAAAGTAGTAGCAGAAACCTTGAAGATCGATGCATCGATGATAAATGACGGGTCGAAGTTCGTTGAAGACCTGGGTGCCGAGTCGATCCAGAGCGTCGAGCTGGTAGCGGCGTTTGAGGAAGAATTCGATATCGAGATGGACGAGCAAGGGGCGCTGGGTGTAAAGGATGTGGGGACCGCGGTCGCCTTCATTGAGAAGCACTTGTAGGCGCCTGGATGGTGTATCTACCGTGTAGGTTGAGCCTTGAGGTCGGGGTCTATGTCCAGACACGGCGGGCCGCCGGCTTACTGTCCCTCCGGGAGTTGTTCGGGCCGTTGACGGCCGGGTCTTATCCTCCGGACTTGACCGGGGTTGTGTTTGCGTAGACCTTGTGACACGTCATGCCCTACCCGCAGATCGATCCCAGCCAGATCCAGGTCCTGCCGCTCGCCCAGCGGACCAGCTACATCGATATCCGCAAGGCCGCCGCCGACCCGCTGGACGACGCGCCCGACCCCGGGGCGATGCACGGCCAGATCGACCGGCTGGCCGTGCGGATCAAGCGGGCCCGTGAGCGTGACGCCTCGGTGATCCTGGTCTACGGGGCACACGTCATCAAGAACGGCTGCGGCCCGCTGGTCAACGCATTGATCGAAGCCGGGCACATCACACACCTGGCGACCCAGGGCGCGGGGATCATCCACGACTGGGAGTTTGCTTATCAGGGTGTGTCCAGCGAGTCGGTGCGAGACAACACCCCCGCCGGCCGCTTTGGGACCTGGGACGAGACCGGGCGCTGGCTGAGCCTGGCGGCTCTGGTCGGAGCGGCTGAGGGGGTCGGCTGGGGCGAAGCGGTGGGGCGGCTGGTCGTAGAAGACGGGCTGACGCTGCCGGAACCGGGAGACTTGGAGAAGCGGATCACGGCCGAGCCGGGCGGTGCCCTGGCCGGGGCGCGTGCGGACCTTTTGAATGTCATGCGTGAGTTTCAGCTCGCCCCGGGTCGGCATGAGATCAAACACACCAGTGCCCGATTTACAATCCTTGACGCCACATACCGCAAGCAGGTCCCGCTGACGGTCCACCCCGGGATCGGGTACGACATCATCACCAACCACCCGATGTTCCACGCCGGGGCGATTGGACGTGCCAGCGGGACCGATGCACGCATCTTCGCCGAGGGTGTGAAGAATCTGAGCGGCGGGGTTTATCTGAGCATCGGGTCGGCGATTATGAGCCCGCAGATATTTGAGAAGGCCCTGAGTTTGGCGAATAACCTGCTCTTGCCGGAAGGGAAACAAATCCATGACCACCACATGGCCGTCGTTGATATCCAGGACGGCGGGGGGTGGGACTGGTCCCGCGGCGAGCCCCCCAGGGACAGCCCGGCCTACTACCTGCGCTTCTGCAAGACCTTTGCCCGCATGGGCGGGACCCTGGATTACCTCTGCGGCGACAACCGGGTTATGCTGGCGAATCTGGTCCACCGGCTGAAATGACAAGCGTTTAGGGTGTGATAACCCGGAAAGCATCAGCGGGCTGTTAAGCTGGGGAAGAAAAAATCTTCATATAACGTCAAATCGGACGTAACTTATTCGGGCCTACAACGTCGATATTAGTACTGGCAGCACCGATCGGATCGGTCTACAATGGCGGGGCGTTTACGAGGCGATTTGTAATTACTTACCGGCTGGGGCCTACCGATGAAGACGCGGCATAACAATAACCCGGGACAGAATACTTCCAAAGACCTCGACGGGTTCTCGGTCATCGAGTTGCTCGTGATTTTGGTTGCGCTCGGCGTGATCGCCGCGATGCTGCTGCCTTCGTTGAAGCCGATCCGTTCGGCCTCCAAGCAGATCAGCTGCTCCATCCAGATCAAATCCATCAGTGACGGTCTGTCCAGCCACGCGGATGATTTCAATCAGCGGTACACGATCGCTGGCGGGATGGTGCCCTGGGAGCAGGTCGACCCGACCACGCACCGACCATCCTGGATGCAGCAGGTGACGCCTTACGTGACCGACAAAGACGTGTTCGCGGGCTGCGCCGCTTACCCGGTCTTCAGCCAGTTCCACTACTTCTTAGGTGCCCGTGCGGCTTTCGTCGAGGCCGGGGAACAGTACGCCGCGGTTCAGCGTGACAAGGTCCAGTACCCCTCGGCCTTCGTCCTGGCCGGCGACAACAACTTCAGCAACTTCGGCGATCTGGGCGTGAAACAGGACGCGGACAAAGACGACTACAGCTTCATGACCCAGGTCTTCTCTCAGGACGATTCGCACTGGGTGCCTCAGCACGAGGGCCTGCTGAATACCGCCTTTGCAGACGGTCACATCGGCGTCTTTGATAAGTTCGACCCGGAGCGGATGACTTATCGCTACGACTCGATGTCAGCCTATTGATCTTTGACTAACTGCTTCCGGGAGACTCGATCTATAGATGACTTCTCTGACCGCCCCCTGCGGGTGGTTATGCTTGGCTCAATCCGGTCAGGATTGAAACCTGATGCGGTGCGGGACTCTCCCGGCAACGCAACGCCCCGTTATCGGATGGTCCTGGCCTGTCATGCACGATCTTTGTGTCGACCCGGAGCCCTCGGGTGGTTATGGGACAGGTTCTTTACCCGCATGATCCTCCTGAGGACATCAGTAGCACCTCACTTTTGCCGATACTACTGATTAAGCAGCTTCATCTGAGGCTATTAACAGGAGTGGGATATGTCTGAATCGGCACAAAGTTCTTCCGGGACGCGCCGACGTTGGCTGGGACCAGCGGAGGCGATGATCGCACCGGTCGCGGTGGCATTTATTGTCGCGGTGGCCGTGGCGGTGGGTGTGATGGGTTGGTGGTCGATACGCGCCGAACGCACCGCAGTAGTCGCGGCCCGCACCGCACACATCGTATCGACCTCTCAACTCCTGGCAGACAGCGTCCACTCGATGCTCGCTTCGGGCGACGTGTCCGGGGTCCGCCGCTTGATTGCCGGGTCAGGCCAACACAATGGCATCGAGGTCTGTCGGGTTGAGCTGCCCAACGGATCAGTCCTTGCAGATAAGGAAACCGCCAATAACACGGTCGATCAACTGCCGGATAGCTGGCCCGGTGGTGACAGCACCGGTGAAGCGATCCAGCTGTTCGACGAGAACATATTGACACTGATCTACCCGATCCAGGTCCCCGGCCGGGGCATCGTGACACTGCGTATCGAGGCGCTGGCCGGTGGTGCTCAACAGATCACGGATTCGACCATTGTGGTGGTCGCGGCGGTCGCCGGGCTGACGCTGATTCTTGTGGTGTTGCTGTACCGTCCAACGAAGTCACGTGTCATCCCGTTTGCTCTGATCCGTGAGGCGCTCTTGTCCGTCCAGCGGGGCGAGGCCGACCCCGAAGCGTTGAAGGTAAGCGATTCACTTGGCCCCGAGGCCCGGGTCTGGAATCAACTTGTAGGAAAGCAGGAACAGAGAGAGCATCAGGAGCTGCTGGATCGAGCGCTCGAGTCGGTGGCGAGTCAGAAGTCCGGGCCGGGATCATTCGGGCTGATCGGTGACGCGCTCTGGCAGGGCATCGTGCTGATCGGCGAGGACATGCGTATCAGCTACGCCAACGGTGCCGCCGCGGTGCTGCTCAAGTCTTCACGTGAAGCGATGGTCGGCAACGAGGCCGCGGGCGTCTTTGATGATTCGGTGGTTTCCGTCCTGCAGGAAGTCTCGCGGGGCACGGACAGCCGCCGCAGGACGGTTGAATCAGGGCAAGACAATGAAGGGCACGGCGAGGCGCTTCGGTTCAGCATCCGCGCCACGGGCGACAGCCAGAACAAGACCGCGCTGGTCGTGATCGAAGACAGCACCCAGCAGCGGGTCGCCGAGGTCTCCCGCCGAAACTTCGTGGCTCAGGTGGCACACGAGCTGCGCACACCCCTGACCAATATCAGCCTCAACGTCGAGGCCGCGGTCGACGACGGCGAAGAAGACCCCGAACTCCGCGGGCGTTGCCTGAACGTAATCACCCAGGAGACCCAGCGTCTGACCCAGCTCGTCAACGATATGCTTTCCGTTTCGGAGATCGAAGCGGGTTCGATGTCGCTTCGTCAGGACGATATCCGGCTGGCCGATGTCTTCGCCGACCTGCAAGCCGATTTCAGGCAGCAGGCGAAGGAGAAAGAGGTCGGGTTGATCTTTGACCTGCCGCCGAAGATGCCGGTGATCCAGGGGGACCGCGACAAACTGGCGATCTCCCTGCATAACCTCTTGGGCAACGCCATCAAGTATTCCCCCGCCGGTGGTGAGGTGACGGTATCGATCTCGGCCGAAGCGGGGCGGCTCACCGTCGCGTTTAAGGATAAGGGCATCGGTATCGAGAAGGAAGAACTGGAAAGGGTGTTTGACCGCTTCTACCGCGCGAATGACAGCCGTGTTTCACAGATCACCGGGACGGGCCTGGGCCTTCCGATCGCGCGAGAGATCGTGCGTCGGCACGGCGGTGAAATCGAAGCCGACTCAACCCTGAACAAGGGCAGCACCTTTACGATCAACCTCCCTTACAAACCGGAGGCCGCCTGATAAGCCATGCAGATTGACGAGCAGACACACGGAGCGGTTACGGTATTGGGCCCTGACGGCGCGCTGACACAGGACGACGCCGATCAATTCAAGGGGCACCTTACCCATGCGCTGTCTGATAGCTCCGGCCGTGTCGTGGTGGATATGGCAGCGGTCCCGTTTATCGATAGCCGGGGCCTTGAAGTACTGGTTGAAGCCAACGACGTGCTCGCCGATGGCGGGCGGTCACTCAAACTCTGTGGGATCAATGAGACCATCCGGGAAGTGCTTGACCTGACAGGGTTGGCGCTGCGTTTTGATCATTTTGATGACACGAATTCAGCGTTGAGGAGTTTTCATTGACACCGCCCGGCCAAAAGCCGCGCCTCGGTGAGGCGTTGATCGAGTCGGGGGCTCTCTCCATAGAGCAGCTCGCCCGGGCTTTGGCTGCGCAGAAAAACTCCGGCGCCATGCTAGGCGAGGTTCTGGTCGAGCAGGGCGTGGTCAACGGCGCGACCCTCATCAACGCGCTGGGGCGGTGTCAGGGCATCCCCGGTTGCGTCCTGCGTCACGGGCTGATTGACCCCGCGCTACTCAAAGAACTCGGTGACGACGAGGCCAAGCGGCTGAAGGTCATCCCGATGTTCCGTGTCCACGGCACGATGACCGTCGCGATGGCGGAGCCGCAGAGCCTGCCCACGATCGACCGGCTGGTCAAGCTGACCAAGTGCAAGATCCGCCCGATCCTCGCGATGGAATCCAACATCGACGAGTTCATCAAGAAGTACGCCGGTGGTGATGTGGACGTCGATGCGTTCCTGACCTCGCTGGTCGAGTCGGACGTCGAGGTGGTCGAGCGCGAGACCGTGGACGAAGGCCCATCGACCGACCTGGACCAGATGGTCGAGGGCAGCCCGATCATCAATCTGGTGAATGTCGCGTTGCTGACCGCGATCCGTGACAAGGCCAGCGACATCCATATCGAGCCCGACAAGAAGGGCACACGCATCCGGTATCGGATCGACGGTTTGCTTCGCGACCTGATGAAGCCGCCGCCGGGGATGCACGCGGCGATCATCTCGCGTGTGAAGGTGATCGGGAAGATGGATATTGCAGAGAAGCGGCTGCCTCAGGAGGGGCGTGTGCGCCTGGTCGCCGAGGGCCGGGAGATCGACCTGCGTGTCTCCAGCATGCCGACACTGCTTGGCGAGAAGCTGGTCGTGCGGGTGTTGGATAAGGCGAACCTGCACGTCAAGATGGAAGACCTGGGTATCCGGTTCGACGGGCTGGAATCCTTAAAGCGTATGCTGCGTCAGTCGCACGGCCTGGTGCTGGTCACGGGGCCGACCGGCAGCGGCAAGACGACAACGCTCTATTCGGCGTTGGACCTGCTGCGCAGCCCCGAAACGAATATCGTGACGGTGGAAGACCCGGTCGAGTATCAGATGGACCTGATCAATCAGATCCACGTACAGGATTCGATTGGGCTTACTTTTGCCACGGCGTTACGGAGTATCCTCCGTCAGGACCCGGACATCATCATGATCGGCGAGATCCGTGACGAGGTGACGGCCCGGGTCGCGGTGCAGGCGGCGCTGACCGGCCACCTCGTCCTGGCGACGCTGCACACGAACGATGCCCCCGGCGCGGTCGCACGCCTGCTCGACATGAATGTCGAGCCTTACCTGTTATCCAGCGCGATTAACGGCGTGGTCGCTCAGCGGCTCTGCCGCATGGTCTGCGCCGGCTGTCGGACAAAGTACTACCCCGCCGAGCACGTGCTCTCTGATGCGGGTATCGAAGATTACGCAGGCCGTGCCTTTCAGAAGGGCGGGGGTTGCCAGCGGTGTCACAACAGCGGCTTCGCCGGCCGGGTCGGCATCTATGAAGTTATGGAAGTCAGCCCCGAGTTGCGGCGGATGGTCCACCGCGGTGCCGCGACACATGAGCTGCGCGACAAGGTCCGTGAGCACGGCGGCCTGTCGCTCCGTGAAGAGGGCGTGGCGGTAGCGCTGCAAGGCAAGAGTTCGTTGGAAGAAGTACTCAGAGTGACACAGAACGATCAGGAGGTCGTTGCGCAGGATGTCGCGGACGCGGCCTGACGCTTTGATCTGATTGAAATATCGGTTGGATAAGATTATGAAACTGGCGTACCAGGGATATGACAGCAACGGGAAGGTGGTCTGTGACACCATCGACGCGCCCACCAGCGACGAGGCGAAGCTCGTGTTGCGCGGGCGGGGTCTGTTTGTCACGTCGATCAACGCCGCCGGTAACGAAGACAAAGAGTCCAAAGGTTCCAGCGGCGGGCTGCTTGGTTCGCGCGCGGGGTCGGGGTTCAAGGGGCTGACACTCTTCACACGCCAGCTCCAGGTGATGATCACCACCGGGACGCCGATTGCTCAGGCGTTGACCGCCCTACAACGGCAGACCGACAACGCGGTGTGGCGTGACACGATTGAGAAGCTGTCAAACCGCGTCGAGGAAGGTGTCGCTCTATCAGAAGCGATGAAGGAGCACCCCGACCGGTTCGACGCGATTTATTGCAACCTCGTCGCCGCCGGTGAAGTTTCGGGCAAGCTGCCGGTCATGCTGGAACGGCTCTCCGACCTGACCCGTAAGCAGATGCAGACGCGCAACACGGTCCTCGGGGCTCTGGTCTATCCCAGCCTGCTGATCGTGGTGGCCGTCGGTGTGTTGTGTCTGATGCTGACGATGGTGTTGCCGCGTTTCGGAGAACTGTTTGAAACCCTGGACCTGCCGTTACCGCCGACCACGATGGCGCTGATGTATCTCAGTGGGGTCCTCACGAGCTACTGGTGGATCATCATCCTCGCCATCATTGGGGTTGCCTTTGGCGTTCGTTATTGGGTCAAAACGGAGCGCGGCAAGCAGTCAATTTTCTCGCTGATGCTCCAACTTCCGATGGTGGGGAAGGTGACACGCAGTTTTGCCACGGGGCGGATCGCCCGGCTGCTGGGGGTGTTGATGGACAGCCACCTGCCTCTGCTTGAGGTACTGGACCTGATCCGCGATGGCACTAAGAACGTCCACTACAGCCACCTGCTCGACGAAGCCAAGGAAGCCGTTACCCGGGGCGAACCGATCAGCACGGCGTTTATAAAATCAGATTTAATTACACCCTCGGTCACCGAAGCCATCCGCAGCGGTGAAGCGACAGGCAAGGTCGCGTCTTCACTGCTGGTCATGTCTGACATGATCGATGAAGAGAACGAGGTGCTGATCAAGTCACTGACCGGTGTGCTTGAGCCTTTGATTCTGTTGGCGATGGGTGTGCTGGTCGGGTTTATGGCCCTAAGCATCTTCCTGCCCTTGTTCGATCTTACAGCGATGTCCGCGGGAGGCCCACAATGAGACTTATCCCCACGTTGGGCAAATCACCTATCGGGCTTGATATCGGCAGCCGGGTTATCAAGGCGGTTCAACTCGGTCGTATGCGTGGCCAGTCGGTGGTCAGAGCGTCGGCCAGCATCACCCGTCTGCGACCGGGAACGCCGATCGACCGGGATGAGGTCCAACGGCTATCGCGTGTGCTGTCCCAGCAGGGTTTCGCGGGCAGGCAACTGGTGATCTCGACGCCTGGCGAACAGCTCATGGCCTCGGTGATCGATATGCCGCCCCGTGAGTCCGGGGCGCCGTATCACGTGATCGCCACACAGGAGTTTGCCCGTCTTCAGAATCAGACGCCGGGGCAGTTCGAAGTTGCCTGGTGGGATATCCCCAAGCCCGCCCGTTCGTCATCGGCGAAGGTTATGGCGGTGGGCTGCGCCCATGCTGATACCGATCCGCTTCTGGACTTACTAGAGGCCTCCGGCTTCGATGTCGTGGCGATGGATTCAGGGTTGTGCGCAGCGGTGCGCGCCTGTCGGGAAGAGATAGGCCCACCTGACAAGATCTCCGCTGTGCTGGATCTGGGCTGGGGGGCCGCGCGTCTGGGGCTTGTACATGAGGGCGTGGTTGTATTTGATCGGACCTTCTCCGGATCAGGCATGGGGGGGTTAAATGACCGGGTTTGTGAGAAGCTTAATATCGAACCCGCCGAAGCGGTCTGCCTGATACAGGAAGTCGGCATCACGGGTGTCAGGGATACCACAGAGCACAAAGACGAGCGTACGCAGTCAGTCGCGCCGATGCTCAGGCCGATTTTCGCGTCTTACTTCAAGGACATCGCGCGCGACCTGGAGGCGTCGTTTGAGTATGCATCACACCAGTACCCGGACGCGGAGCCTCACCGCTTGATCCTGGTGGGTGGCGGCGGCGAGATCCCCGGTCTTGATGAATATCTTAATACCTTAATCGATCCCGAGGTCGTTTCGATGGGCGCGTCGGGTTGGGGCATGGACGAGGATTCGACCGGCACGAAGACCCACGGCGCGATGATGGCGGCCGCACGTGGGTTGGCTGGTTACTACGATCAGGAATAACGTTATGAGTCGGATTAATCTCATCTCGAACAGCAGGCGACAGGCCCGGCTCCACCGGGTCAGGTGCCGCTCATGGGGCATCGGTTTCGTCTGCTATACCGTGGCGATCGCGTCGGCTTGTCTGTTCTACCGCGGCCTGGATGCGTTTGGGGATACCGCGCCACTCAGCGATCAGCTTGCCGGGCTGGACGCCGAGCTTGCCCAGATCGAGCAGGAGAAGGCCGGTATTTTGCCCGAGCTTACCGAACAGAGGCAGGTGCTGACGGCGGGTCGATCGATCACCGACCAACCCGATTGGAGCCTGTTGCTGGTCTATCTGGCGGATAAGCTCCTCGGTGATGACGTGATCCTGGCCGGTTGCACGCTCGGACCCGTTGAAGATCAGGCCCGGGTGAGCGACATCCAGAGCGCTTCGATGACGGTGATGCTAACCGGCCACGCCAAATCGACCCCGGCGGTATCTCAGTTTGTACTCAGACTCGAAGAGTCCGGCCTGTTTGAGCGGGTCACGCTCGTAAACACGAACCGAGAGCCTTTCATGGACGGCCAGGCGATCGTCTTCGAGATCGATTGCCTGATATCAAGCGCAGGGGGTGGATCGTGAGTCATAAAATTTCCGCGATGATGAGGGGCTGGCGTATACATGTGGCCGGTGTGACGGTCTGTCTGGCCACAACCGCCTTGATGTATGTCTTTTTGATCTACCCGGTCGTCAAGATGCAGGAAGCGTATGCCCGGATTGCGCCAACACTTTCCGAGAAAGAAGAGACGCTGCGCACCGCGCGTGCATCACTGACCAACCTGAAAACGGACCTGGAGCAGACAAGCGCTGCGGTCCTGGAACTCCCGCTTCGCCTGGACTCGTCGTCCCAGGTGAACAGCCGACTTGCACGCATCGCAGACCTGGCCGACAAGACCGGTTTGGAACTTCACGCCATGCAACCGAAAGACCCGTGGGGCGGCGACCGCTACGACATGGTCCCGATCACGCTGACGGGGCAGGGGGACTACCGGAAAGTCACCGGGTTTATACGCGAGGTTCACGAGCAGTTTGCGGACATCGCGGTGATCGACTTCAGCCTGACCTCACAGGGTATGGCTACCGATCAGGCGCAGTTCGGGATTGGCCTGGCCTGGTACACGATGCCCACGCTGGGGATGGCTGAAAATTAAATTATTCTGGTACTTGACCCGGCCGGTGTTATATCGTTGGCTTGGGTTATGAAGAGCTTCAGGGAAAGAAACATCTTGATCGCCGTGCTCGGTGTCGCGGGTCTGGGTCTGCTGATCGACCGTGTCGTTATCGGATCGGACGTGACCGGGCCTTCTGAGTCGTCCGCCAGCGTGATCGACGCCATCGACCCGAGCCTGGCCGATCCTTCCGATCTACTTATATCACAGACCACAGACCCCACTGTCCGTGCCAAGGGGCCTGCCGTATCGGTGGCCCAGAAGCTCAGGCAGGCTGTGGGCGATTTGGCCGTGACCGATCCGAGCATGGCCCGTGACGCCTTCGCCCCGGGTGAGGGTTGGCGGACAACGACACTGGTTCAAGGCGTAGTGACCGATAACACATCAAGCCGCCTGGCTGCGGAGTTTAAGAGCCGTCACAAGCTCGAGGCGGTGCTGGCCCTGGGCGATAACCAATACGCCGTGATCGGCGGACAGACCCTGCACATCGGGCAGGAACTGGACGGGTTCAAGCTCGTGGCTGTGTACGCGCGGTCTGCGATCTTCGAGTCAGGCGGTATAAGGGTGGAAGTCGTGATCTCGACCGGGTTCGCAACCCCCTAATCGATACAACCCGTCTTTCTTAATCTCAAACCCGATATCGCAGCGCGACTACTCAGGCCGGGGCTGAAAATTGTCGATGATAACTTTGACAGCGGTCCGGCCGCTGCGCCGGATTAACTGTTCATTATCCAGGAGAACTGCAATGCAAGCGGTACGTAAAGTTGAGAATCGTTCACTCATGGGATTCAGCCTGATCGAGCTGGTCATCGTTGTGGTGATTATCGGGATTATCGGCGCGATCGCCGTCCCCCGTATGAGTCGTGGTGCCAAGGGCGCTACCGATTCGGCGGTCACCGCCAACCTGACGGTACTGCGTAACGCGCTTGACCTGTACTCGACCGAGCACGGCGGCGATTACCCGACCCTCGCCGATCTGCCCGCTGCGTTGACTACCTACACGGCCGGTACGGTCGACGCGACCCCCGGTGCACAGTCCGCGACGAATATCTACGGGCCTTATATCCGTGCGATCCCCAAGCTCCCGCTGGGCGAACGCAAGGGCCTGGCTACTTTCACCGCCACGGTTCCCGCGGCGACCACGGACGCGGCCGGCTGGTACTACAACACCGCCACCGGTGAGGTCCGCGCCAACTGCAAGGATGCCGAGGTTGACGATGCCGGTGTGAAGTACAGCGACTATTGATCACGGGGCGGAGGGCGTGACGGGCCTTGCCCGGGTGTGGTGATCTGTTGACGATGGGTAGATTATTTTGATGTTTACTACCGCGAACAGAAACAACACCAGGCAGGGAAGCGGCTTCAGCCTGATCGAGTTGGTGATCGTCGTGGTCATCATCGGGATCATCGGGGCCATCGCGGTCCCGAGGATGAGCCGGGGCGCCAAGGGCGCTGCCGACTCGGCCTTGTCCGCGGACCTGAGGGTGCTCCGAGACGCGTTGGACTTGTTCGCGGTCGAGCACGGGGGGCTCTACCCCGAGGGCGCAGATTTTGAAGAGGCTCTGACCGGATACTCAGGTGTCCGGGTAGATGAATTAAGTGCGACCAGGACGGCGACCGCGATCTACGGCCCCTACCTGCGTGCGATCCCTAAGCTCCCGGTTGGTACTAACAAGGGCCAGGCGGGGATCACCGGGACCGCTCCCGGGGCGACCGTGACCGGCGGGGGCTGGTATTACAACCCGACCACCGGCGAGGTTCGAGCAAACTGTAAGGATTCGGAGACAGATGACGCGGGTGTGGCTTACAACACCTACTGAACATAGACAGCCGCCGCAGCGTGGTATTCGTCACAGAGACAGACACGTCGCCCGGCAGCAATAACAGCAGGCCGGGCGGTTTTCGTTTTTTGCGGACCTGATTAATTGGGAACGGGTGAAGGATTGATCCAACAGAGTCGTACCCAACACACGAAGACGCCGCGTGGCTTCAGCCTGATCGAGTTGGTGATCGTCGTGGTCATCATCGGGATCATCGGGGCGATCGCGGTCCCAAGGATGAGCCGGGGCAGCAAGGGGGCGTCGGTGTCGGCATTGACAGGCAACATGGCCGTCCTCAACAAGGCGGTGGACCATTACGCCGCCGAACACGGCGGGCAATACCCCAATGCCCCCGCGATCGCGGCGCAGCTTACCGGTCAAACAAACGCCGACGGCACAGTGTGGGCGGGGGCACCCGGTGAGATCGCCTACGGGCCTTACCTCCGCAAGGTCCCGCCGCTGCCGGTCGGTGAGAAGAAGGGGAACACCGTGATCGCCGTCAGCAACGGCGATGATGTCGGCTGGTTCTACACCCCCGCTACAGGCGTGATCAGGCCCAATCTTACCAAGGCCGACGGCAACACCGACGAGGACCTGGTGACCAACATCATCAACAACACCTCAAAAGTCAGGGACGACCTTGTAACACCATAGCCATGTATCAGCCCCGCCCCAACTCGGAGTTACGTACCGGCCGGCCGAACCCGCCCCGGGGGTCAGCCTTCAGTCTGATCGAATTGATCCTCGTGATGACGATCATCTCGATACTGGCGGCGATCGCCGTCCCCCGCTACGGCGAGGCGCTGTCCCGTTACCGTGTGGATGCCGCGGCACGCAGGGTCGTGGTCGACCTCGATTATGCCCGGCAGCTGGCACAGTCTACCAGTGCCAGTGTCTCCATCCGGATCCACAGTGGGAATGATCGAGTCAGGCTGATCGACATCCCAAACCCTGACTACGCGGGTTCATCACACACCGACACCGAGTTATGGTCTAGGCCTTACTATGCCGACGTGGTGTCTTCGGACTTTGGCGGAGATATGATGGTCATCTTCGACGGCTACGGCGTACCCGACACCGGGGGGACCGCCATCCTGGCCGTTGGCACGCAAACCCGTAACGTGGTCCTCGATCTGGACAGCGGCCTGGCGGGTGTGCAATGAGGCACCAACCCACCACGCAAACAATACACGCGTTTAGCGGCCGATCGCAGATCGCTGTGTCAATCACTCACGAATCACCCGCTGACCGGCGGTCGAACGCTAAACGAACGGCCTTCACCCTCATCGAGATGGTCGTCAGCCTGTCAATTATCTCCATCATATTCCTGGCGATGGGTTCGGTGATGCTCATGTCGGCCAAGGCGATCCCAACCTCTGACGACACCGCATTAAAGACGTTCAACTCGATCGATATCGTCCAGCAGCTTACCGATGAACTGCAGACCGCGACCTCGATCGCCGCCACCACTAACAAGAGCATCGCCTTTACGGTCCCGGACCGGGACAATGACGGCGACGACGAGATGCTGGCCTACTTCTGGTCGGGCAACGCCGGCGATCCGCTGATCAGGATCTACAACGGCGGGGCATCTGTCAACGTCCTTCCACAGGTGTACGAGTTTAATCTTGTCTACGATGTTAAAATAATGAATCAGCCCGACATCGTCACGGAATCTTCGGAATACCTGCTTTCAAGTTATGACAGCTATGACAGCCTGGCTGACCTGGGTGATGCACATGTCCACCACGACAAGTGGTGGGGGCAATATTTCAAACCAACATTCCCGGCAAACACAACATCCTGGTCGGTAACGCGGGTACATATCTCGGCAAGAGAGGATGATGAAGAAGTACCGACCATTATCAGTCTGCGTTTGCCAAATTATAATAATACGAAACCCAGCAGCACCGTGGTTGATTCGTTTACCATGGCGGGTAAAACACTGAAAAAAGATTATCTCTGGTGGGAGGTGCCGTTTACATCGGCTACTTCACTTGCGCCTGATAAAGGGCTTTTTCTTACGTTTACAAATAACGGCCAAAGATCTGCACAGCTTCTGTATCGTATCAACGGAGTTGGATCAACTGACCCGGGCTTGTCGAAGTATGAGACGATCTTGCTCATTGGTTCCTGGGGCGACGCGGACCCGGACGCTTCTTTGCTTTATTATGTATACGGTACACATACCACCGTAACGCCTCAGCCCCCCGCAGACGAACTGTTTGCGGTAGCTATCACATTGAATTCCGGGACATCAGCTGCGTCGAAAGTCCTGGCCACCGAATGCACCTTAAACCGGCCTTTGATGCCATGATGAAGAGACCCATTAAATTACTATCATGCGAGTACCGTCACGTGCCGAACAGTTGTGACGGCTTCACACTGATTGAATCGGTCGCCTCGATGCTGATCGTCGGCCTGATGCTGGTCGCGGCGCTGAACACGGTCGGCGCTTCGCGTGTCACTCAGTCTCGAAGCACCGAGCAGACACTCGGGCCGATGCTGGCGGATGAGTTGATGTCTGAGATCCTGAACCAGGCTTACGAGGAACCGATCGACACACCAGCCTTCGGCCGGGAGAGCGGTGAATACAGCGGGAACCGGTCTAATTGGGACGACGTCGACGACTACAGAGGCTGGTCGGCCGGCCCGCCCGAGGCCAAGGACGGAACGTCCCTGTCAGGTATGCAGGGCTGGACACGTGAGGTCCAGGTTGGCTGG
>JAJDCW010000101.1 GCA_029260635.1 Phycisphaeraceae bacterium
ATGTGGCGGCGAACGGGAACTCGGTCATCATCGCGGGCGGTGCCGGGGATGTGGGGGGTAATGCCTTCCAATTCGACGCCAGCGAGTTGGACATCAGCTGGGTCGATACCAGTACGAACGACATCGGCACGATCAACCTCGGCCGGGTTACGCTCTCGGACGACGCCGAAGGCACGTGGTCATTGAAGCTAAGGAACGCCGCCGGGGACACCTTCTTAACCCTGGACGCGGCGTTTACAGATGGGGAATTGGCAACGCCGCCGCCGCCTCCCCCTCCGCCTCCTCCTCCACCACCTCCGCCACCTCCGCCACCTCCGCCGCCGCCGTCGGGTGCGGTGGATGGGGACTTCACCGGTGACGGCAAGGCCGACATCTTCTGGCACAGCACCAAGACCGGACGCAATGCGGTCTGGGAGATGGACGGGATCGATTTTGTCCTGGAGACCACGGTTCGGCGCCTGCGCAACACAGACTGGAAACTTGTGGGCACAGTCGATTTCACGGGCGATGGGAACAACGACCTGCTCTGGCACAACACCGTGAGCGGCAAGAACTCCGTCTGGGAGATGGACGGGACCGACTTCGTCCAGGGCATCGCGATCAAGAAACTGGGCAATATGGACTGGCAAGTTGCGGGCGTCGGCGACCTCACCGGCGACGGCAACGAAGACATCCTCTGGCGCAATACGAAAGACGGACGAAACACCGTCTGGGAGATGGACGGGACCGACTTCGTCTCGGGCGTCGCGGTCAAGACACTGGCCAACCAGAAATGGCAGGCCGCCGGTGTCAACGACTTAACCGGTGACGGCAAAGACGACATCCTCTGGCGGAATACGCAGAACGGCCGAAATACCGTCTGGGAGATGGACGACGCCGACTTCGTTCAGGCCACCGCCATCAAGCGCGTCAGGAGCCAGGCCTGGCAGGTCGCGGGGCTGGGCGACTACACCGGTGACGGCGTCATCGACCTCTTCTGGCGCCACACCAACAACGGGAACAACACCGTCTGGGAGATGGACAACCTGGACTTCCTGGGCGCACTGGCTCTGCCGGCTAAGCTCGACCTGGACGACCAGCCCCCGGGGCCGATCCTTGGCCTGTGGGAAGGCTGAGTTCCTACCTGCATAATCTGATTTATCGGCCCAAGCTATGGCAACACTCGCTTGGCCTTGCAGGCTGTCCATCGGATGCGCCGCCTATCTTGACTGACCGACAAAACAGACAATTGAACCAATTATTCCCTGTAAATCCCGGCGGGCAGGCCCATACCTACGCGTTTCCGGTCGATGCATAACCTGTGCCTCTGTACTGCACAAATAGGTACCCCGTTACCGGACCCGGACGACATGCTCTCATGGTTCCGCAAATCAGTCTGCTCGCTTTGCCGTCCAGCGGCTAAGCGAATGGTGTGCATCCAGCCCGACAGCGCGTGTCGCCCGGGCCTTGAAACACTCGAATCCCGGCTGCTGCTTTCGGGCACGATCAGCGCGGAATTTGTCCAGGTCGATAACAGCGCGGTCCTGGCCGGGTACAACACGTTCGACCTGGAGATCACCACGACCACCGACTGGACCGCGGCGGTGCTGCTGCTGAACCTCACGCAGGGGACGATCTACCAGGACGCGTCAGGCACCGCGCTGGCGATGCCGCCGGCGGCCTACGCTTTTGTGCCGTCGCTTGAGTTCGATACCGCACTGGGCGATAGCGCGGCGGCCAGTTCCATCGCCGGCGCGGCCGGGGACCTCGGCGGGGACGCGTATCAGTTCGATACGCTCGAACTCGACGTGACATGGTTCAACATCGCCAACACAGACACCGGCACGTTCGGCATCGCGAGGATCACGCTCTCCGACGACGCGGTCGGCACCTGGTCGTACAAGGTCATCAACGCCTCCACCGATTCCGCAACAGACACGGGGGCCTTCACCGACGGGGACCTGTTGCCGCCCGCCCCGCCGCCGCCTGCCACACCGACCATTGATGGCGACTTCAACGACGACGGCGAAGTCGATGTCCTCTGGCGCAACCTCGCCACCGGGCAGAACGCGCTCTGGCAGATGGACGACACCACGTTCCAAACCTCGACCGGCCTGACCAACGCGACCACCGACACCGACTGGCGGCCGGTCGGCACGGGTGACTTCACCGGCGACGGCGAGACCGACATCCTCTGGCGCAACATCGTCGACGGCCGAAACTACATCGCCGAATCAAGCAACGGCGTCGTCACCCAACAGATCAACCTCAACACCGTCGGCAACCTCGACTACGTCGTCGGCGGCGTCGCGGACTTCACGGGCGATGGCAAGAACGACATCCTCTGGCGCAACACACGCAACGGACGCAACGTCGTCTGGGAGATGGACGACACCACTTTCCAGCAGGGCATCACCCTCAAGCGCATGCGGGCGTTATCCTGGCGCATCGGCGGGGTCGGCGACTTCAACGGCGACGACAAGGCCGACATCTTCTGGCGGAACACGGACAGCGGCCGCAACACCGTCTGGCACATGAACAACACGACGTTCCAGAGCAGCTCTGCCGTCAAACGCGTCCGCAACCCGGCGTGGCAGGTCGCACAGATCGGCGACTTCACCGGCGACGGGAAGGCAGACATCCTCTGGCGTCACACCACCAACGGCACCAACAGCGTCTGGCGGATGAACGGCACCGCGTTCCTCGGCGGCACCACCGTCCAGTCACAGCCCGATCAGGACTGGCAGATCGCCGGCCCGCTGCTGGGGCTCTGGGAAGTCTGAGCCCTCTCACGACGTACATCCAAACCCAGATACCCCCAAACAGTTCAACAGTAACTCACCCGCTCACCCAAATGCAGCTAAATCATGGTGATGCTTAAGTTTTAGGACAGCTCTAAAATACACCGGGCCGAGGCATCCACCTCCCTCCGCTAAGCCGCAAGCGGCTAATGTTTTGGTACGAAGACAATCAAATTACTAAAGGCGACCATATTTAGTATTTAGCCTAAATACTAATTATATAATGGGATGATCGACAGGTCTGATGGGCTGATCGCTGAACGCGGGCGGGGTTCATGTAGTGAGATGTCTGGGCTTGAAATCCCCGGCGGGATACGGGATAACACCCTCCCCAAGACGTGACCCCCAACCTTTGATCGAGAGTTAAACCGATGCAGACCTCCCTGATTATCCTCAAGCCCGACGCTATCCAACGCGGCCTGGCCGGCACGATCCTCCAGCGATTCGAGCGCAAGGGCCTGCGTATCGTCGGCGCGAAGCTGATGCTGGTGCCTAAAGAGTTGGCGGAGAAGCACTACGCCGAGCACCACGGCAAGCCTTTCTACGACGGGCTGATCCAGTTCGTGACCAGCTCCCCGGTCATGGTCCTGGCGATTCAGGGCCTGGAAGCCATCCCCGTCTGCCGGACGCTGATCGGCGCGACCAACGGACGCAAGGCCGACCCCGGCACGATCCGTGGCGACTTTGGGATGTCAGGCGGGTACAACCTGATCCACGGCTCAGACAGCCCCGAGTCCGCCGAACGCGAGCTGGCGCTGTGGTTTACCAAGGACGAGCTGACCGACACCCCGCGCACGACAGAGCAGTGGGTGTATGACCCGTCGGACCTGTAAGATTCTGCACGGCGATCTTCGATCGCCCGCTAAACGACAACGAATCGACCCATCGAATGCGCGATTCTGTTTAGCCGCCGCGGCCACGCGGCGGACAATGGTCGTGGCCGCCCGGGCTAAACGGTGTAACGCACGCTACGTTTGGAAGGTAGCTCTACCGCTCGACCCAGTCGACGCTGTTGGTGCCGCCGGTGGAGCCTTCGCCGGGCGGTATGCCGTCAAACACATTGGTCGCCTGGTTCTGCTTGAAGGCCTCGTCATAGATAGCGACGCGGTGCAGGGTGCCCAGCCAGTCGTAGCCGTCCGCCGCTTCGTTGCCCATCAAGAGGTCGAAGCTGTTGTCCCAGTCGAAATCACCCGTTCGTGCCAGTGTCACGCTTGAGCCGTCGCTGTTGTACATCGTGATGTTTTCGCCGTCGTAGGAGACGATGACGTGTGTCTCGACACCGGCGGCCAGGAGGTTGCCGGAATCGGCGCTGGGGGTTCCGGCGCTGGTGGTGCTGGTGGTGTCCAGCCGGGTGATATACTCGTTGCCGTCCTGCCCGAAGGTGAAGTTGGTATCCGATGACCCGCCTGAATAAGAAACGATCCGCGCCGGGCCGGACTGGCTGGTGTTGGCCGGTGTGAACTGGACCTCGATGCTGAACTGATTGGTCGCTGTCAGGGCGTCGTAGAGCTTGGTCGCCGGCGAGGGTGAGATCAAGCGGGTCGCGGTGTCAATGGTCAGACCGCCCCCGGGAACCCAGGTCACGTTCGACGGGACCTGCACGTCCAGGTTCAGGGGCACGCCGAACCCGCTTGTGTCGTAGGCGATCGGGACGGTATCGGCGGTCGGCTCGGTGATGGTCGCGAGTTCGGCGATCTGCGAGTCGGTCAGAACCTGCCCGATCAAACGCACCTCATCGATCACGCC
>JAJDCW010000102.1 GCA_029260635.1 Phycisphaeraceae bacterium
CGAACACACCCCCGGCAACCTGACCAGTAATGGGAGTACAAACGTAGGCAGCGTGACGGCTTTAGCGATCGGAGACCTGGATGGGAATGGCAAGGGCGACGTGATTGTAGCGCAAGCCGGCGGACTCCTGATCCGTCAAGAGGCATCCGGCGGCGCTCTAACGGGTGGGTTCGGCACCTTCAACGTCTCTCCTGTCGTCACATTGGAAATTGGCGATATAGACGGAGATGGCAACGGCGACATTATCGCCGGTAGAGTTGACGGACGGATCAGTTGGGTCGAGCGGTCTGGGACCGCCTTGACTGGTGGCGGACCCGCCAGCTTCAATCTAGGCAGCGTGGCCGACCTGTCCCTTGACGACGTCAATGGCGATGGTCTTGACGAGATCATTGTGGCTCAGTCCACTCCCGGGGGGAGGGTGTTTGTCCTCGGCGTTGGAGCGAGCATCTCAAGTCTAAGTTCATTCACACTGCCTGGAAATTTATCGATCACGTCGCTGGATTCCGGCGACCTCGATGGGGATGGCCTGCTGGACATTGTCGTCGGTAGCACCGATGGGTTTATCCACTGGCTGGAAGTTTCCAACAACGGTACCACGATGTCGAGTATCACCAGCTTCAATGCTGGCTACGGCGTCGACCTGCGTATCGCGTCGCGTGTTCCGGAACCTGCGAGCCTGGCGCTGATGGCGATGGGCCTGGGGGCGGTGATTCGGCGTCGTTAAGTGAAGTTCGCATTTGATTTTCCTCCGCGCCGGGCCGACTAAACTCGACCCGGCGTATTGAACAGCACGATGCGTCGGCAACAATGGAAGTTACTGAGCCATCCACAGAAGGTACATAGCATGAAGCCTAAGAACGGATTCACACTCATCGAACTGCTGGTGGTGATCTCGATCATCGCACTGTTGATCGGCATCCTCCTGCCCGCCCTTGGCGCGGCGCGCGAGTCGGCAAGAAACGCCGTCTGCAAAAGCAATCAGCGGCAGATCGGCATCGCCTGGACCGTATACGCAGATTCCTTCAAGGAGTTCTACCCGCCTTCATACTACGGCGGATTCTGGTCGCCCCTCTATGAAAGTAACAAGAACTTCTTTGATGACACGGGGATAGGCGGCGAGGTCTTCTTCTGCCCGACCCATGAGGAGCGTATCTCCGATCCGTCCGGCCAGTACTACGACTGGAACAATCTGGCGAATCTAGGCCCGATTCATGGCCCGTATGTTTTATCGAGCTATAACTTCTGGACCAACTTCGTACAGGCTCCATACCTTGATCGATGGACGTCATTAATCGACGCACCAGCAAACTCCTGGCCGGAAGGATTGGTCAGATCGAGGGTCTCACTGCCTTGGCTGATTACCGCATCCGATGACGAGTTATCCGCCAAACGTATCGCCTGGGACGAGGTCTACTTCAACGCGGGCTCATTCCAACCCGAAACGACCCGGCACATGCGCGGCTCCGACGGCAGCGGAGCCAATATCCTCTACGGTGATGGGCACGCCGATTGGATCGGCCTGGGTGAGATGCACCCCGTGGTGCAAGGCTCCGGCTACACAAATTACTACTAATTGATATAGCCCTGGAATGATTATGCCTTTATCCCGATCCGCCTCCTAGGCCAACGTCCTGGCGATTCCGTGATATGTCTCAAGACAGACGCCCACTAAGCATCTTACATACGGCCGCGCACCCGGCAGACGCTTTTGACATGGCGGGCGGAACGCTGGCACACCACATCCGGGACGGGGACAGGGTCACCGTTGTTGTGTTTACCCACGGCGCCAGGTCACACGCCCACACGGTTGTCGAAGAACACAAACATGGTGGGGGTGAAAAGTCACTGGGTGGGGCAATCGACCTCAAACAAGAGGAGGTCGTGGACGCCTGTGGGGTATTAGGGATCACCGACGTGCGGTTTCTGCGCTACGAAGACCATATCCTTTCATTCAACCCCGACCTCGTGCTGACACTGGCGAAGATTATCCGCGAGGTTCGGCCTGATGTGGTGATCACACACAGCCCGTTCGAGAACGCGGGGCTGACCGGGGCACACCGCGTCTGCTGCGACATCACCTACCAGGCGTGCTGCGCGTCGGCGGGGATGCTCGAGGGGGAGGGTACGCCGCACCGTGTCGGCGAGTTGTTTTATGTCTGGCAACACGGCGAGACGACGCTGGGTGACTACGCCGTGCCTCGCTTCCCCGCGATCCTGGTTGATGTCACGGACGTGATCGACCTGAAAGTCAAAGCGCTCAAGTGCATCAAATCTCAATACTACGACGGGTTCGCAGAGAAGCTGTACGAGGCCTGCAACGCATCGCATGGGCTGCATATGTGTGTGCCCTACTGCGAGACGTTTATGCGGCACTATCCGGAAGTGCGACGGCGGCTGCCCGTCAGCGAGCACAACCTACTCATCGCACAACAGCCCATGGAGAAGACCTACGCCACGTTGGCGCAGGTCCTTTCTCCAGATAACACCGGTAGCGGAACCCCGTGATGGAAAAAAAACAAACACTGGTATCTGTAAGCGTGCTGGTGCTTGCGGTGGCGATAGCGGCGGTATTTATCACGAAGCTTACCGGCGGCAGCAAACTGCCCGGTGTCTCACGCCACGCGTATTACTACGACTTGAATACCGGCGAGTTATTCATCGATGATGCTGCTCTCATCCCGCCCATCGATGCGCCCTCCGGCGTTCTGAAAGGAACCGAACGAGACAAGGCGGGCGTGCGGGCGTATGTGTTTACCTGTGGGGAAGACAGCGAGGCGGATAGGTATATCGCGTGGCTGGAGACCTACACGCCTGAGGCTCAACGCCTTTTAACTCAAACCAAGCCGGACAAATCGACGCACCCCCTGGGCGGGCCTGCGGGAGGTGGCCCAACTCCCCTTGTTGCGCAGGTCAACCCTGATGCTCCGGACAAACTGACATGGACGCCAAGCTTGTCGCCGATGGGTGTGAAGCTCATACACAGCGGTATCACGCCTTGCCCCAACGGATCGACCCCTAAACCCTGTTTCCCTAAGTAAGATTGGTTTTTTTTAACATGATTCAGACACACCTGATTTCAGCGATCGGCACGCCCCTGAACGAAGACGACGCCCTTCATACCGCCGGGCTCGAAGCCCAGTTAGACTTGCAATGGCGTAACGGGATCACCGGTATCCTCACCGCCGGGTCGATGGGCACGATGCAGCTGCTTAGCGACCAGACCTACGCCGACCTGATCCGACTCAGCGCGGAGCTGGTTAGCGGGAAAGGCGAACTGATGGTCGGTGTCGGCGACACGTCCTTCGCTCGTACGCGCGACCGGATACACCTGGTCAACCAACACAAGGTCGATGGCGTCGCCGTGCTCACCCCTTACTTTCTAAAGTTCTCGCAGGCCGAATTAACTGATTATTATCTTGCCTTGGCAGATGAATCCAAGGCCCCGATCTACCTGTACGATCTCCCGCAGGTCACGGGCTTGAAGGTTGAAATCTCAACCGTCCTGGCACTATGCAAACACCCGAACATCAAGGGGATCAAGTGTTCCGATGTGGTACACGAGACGCGCGTGTTGATCGAGGCGTTGAACGAATGCAACCCTGGCTTCCGCGTCATCGTTGCCCAGCCGCTGTTACTTGACATGCTGGTGAGGCAAGGGGTTTGCGAACACCTGGATGGGGTCTACGCCCTGGCCCCGGAGTGGGCGTCCGCCGTCGTGCAACAAACCCAGGCGGGCAATCACGATAAGGCCCTGGTCTGTCAACGTGACATGGTAGCGCTGGTGAATCTTCTTAGAAAGTATGGCTCATTTCAGGTATTCAGCGCCTTGATGAACGCCCGAGGCGTCCCGGGCCGCTTTGCACCCAGACCTGTCAAAATGTTGCCGAATGAAAAGGTCGACGCCCTTCTTAAAGACGTAACCATCCAGAAATTACTAACCGGTTCGGCCGTACCCGCGTAGGTCAACAGCTTCATCCAAAACACACATGGCCTCAGGCTGGTATCGGATTAATGAACCCGGATCCGATACCAGCGGATATTGATGACGTTGTTCTCGGTACACCAGAACGCGGCCAGGACATCACCATCGGGCTGACGCACGAGCGTTGGCAGACCTAACTGCAGGCTGCTCATCTGCGCCCACTTGCTATCCTTTTTCTCTTCCCCGTAGCTGGGGCCGCCCCAGACAGAGATATCTTCCAACGGCAGCCAGGTGTCGTCTTTTACTTTTGCCAGGTGTGCGCGGAGCCCGAGCTTTTCATAGCCCCGGTAGACACACAGCACGTGGTTGTCCTCAAGCCCGATCGGTGTACAGGTCTCGCCCTTGATGCCGGTACATAAGGCCGGCCCAAACGTGAGCCCGCCGTCGGCCGAGGTCGCCCAGCGGTTTGGCATCGGGCCGTCCGATTTCGGATCATACGACCAGCAGACCGCCAACACCCGGCCATCCGACAGCCGAGTCAGCTTCAATTCCCACGCGCTGGGTTCCCCCACGCGATCCGCAAAGATCGTGGCGGCTTTTGGCCAGGTCTTCCCGCCGTCTTCCGAGACAAACGCGATCCCGTTGTCGATATCCGAAGCCGACCCATCGGTCGCAATCAGCGGGGAGCTTGGAACCAGAAGCCGATCACCTACAGGCACCGGAGGCGAGCAAGTCTCGAAGAATCCCCAGTCATAGGGCAGCCCGACAGGTTCGGGGTCGCTCCACGTCTTGCCGGCATCGCTTGAACGGACGACCGCGAATTCCTTCGCCACAAATCCGCCCGTCGCCGGGTCGATCAATCCGATCTCGGTATTGCTCCGTTTAAAGCAGCAGGCCCAACCCATCAGTGTGCCATCCGGCATCAGGTTGACCCGGCAGGTGGTCGAAACCTTTTGCCGTGACTCGTCCGGTTCAAATATCTTCTTAGGCTCTGACCATGTCTGCCCGCCATCGGTCGACCGGCAGACATACGACCGGACATCAACCGCCTCGAAGGCGCTACCGATATCCATCGTGGCAATGAGTTCGCCATCGGGCATCGCGATGAGTGAGGGGAAAAAGGCGTGCCGGCTTCGCAGGGCAGGCTTCGGATTACGGTAGATCAAACCGGTATCTAATACTTCAATAGAAGACATCGCAACGTTCTCAGTAATACGGGATTGTGTGTTCATAGTTATATCCGATCAGGTGTCTTCAAGAATCACGGTATGTCCGGTCCGAGCCGATTCGTAACAGGCCTCAAGCACGCGCTGGACCCACAAGCCGTCCCGCCCGGACACGGGGGGATCAACACCGTCTAGCACCGCGGCACTGAAACCCTCAATCTGTTGAAGGTATAGGTTCTGATGATCCGGTTCAATGGCTAACCCGCCGGCGGAATCACGCTGCTGCTGCGCCTCGTATCCCGCGGCAGACTCGCCGGCCCGCATAACCATCGTGCCAGGCTCTCCCTGGCCGATCGTGCCCTCCGCGATGAGGCTGCCCCGCGAGCCGTACAATTCAAGCCGATTCAGCGAACTCGCGTCGGGCACGTTAAATAAACAATCCACGATCCCACGAGCCCCGCTCTGTGATTCAAGCACGACCACCGCGCTGTCCTCGGCCGGATAATCGTGGACCAGGTTGCCCGTGGTGGCCCAGACTTTCCTGGTACGCCCGAGGAACATCTCCAGCAGGTCGATGCAGTGGACACCCAGGTCGGCGATCGCCCCACCGCCGCCCAGTTCCGGGTCCTGTCGCCAGGCCTTATCGATCGGTGGATACCAGCAGGACAACTGCGCCCGGCCCATGACCGGCTTGCCGAGTCCGCCCGCCGCAACGATCCGCTGGGCCTCGACATGCTTGGCGTGATAACGCATCATCAACCCGGTACCAAGGCGTACCCCAGCTTCGTCACAAGCACTAACCATCCGCTTTGCATCTTCGACATTCAATGCCAAAGGTTTCTCACACAAGACGTGTTTGCCGGCCTTCGTAGCGCACAACACTTGTTCGCAGTGTAAGAACGTCGGCGTGGCGATGTAGAGCGCGTCGATGTCCGCCCCCAGCAAAGCCTCTTCGGTTTGACAGTGTTCGACGCCAAACTGCTTGGCCACCTCTTGCCCATCGGGCACCGAGCAGACCGCCACGAGTTCCGCATTGTCCGCGGGGGCTATACCTTCGGGTATCGTCCGCCTCCGTGCGATACCCCCGGCACCCAGCACGCCCCACTTCACCTTAGCCATGGCTTGATCGCCTCCTTAACAGATAGTGGGAGCCGATCAACACGGACTCCCACCGCCGCCGAGTACGGCACGTCGTTAAGATTTCCGACGGTTACTGTTGCGCACTGACTCAACAGGTTGTACAGGTCGTACCGATCCACCACACCCGGGGCTGACAGCCAATCAAGCAGTCTGGCGTAAGCAACCTGGATCGCCTGCCGAAGGTCTTCATGTAAACCGATCACCCAGAGATGATCCGCATCACACAACCGGCAAGCACTTACTCCCGTGTCTTTGATTACCTTAAGCGTGCAGGTGATCGCCCCCGCCGTCTCGACCCCGCCACCGATGGCTTCGCCGTGGCCCTGCGCCGCGTGGATATCACCCATCATCAATAACCCGCCTTCATGATTGACCGGCAAAAAAATGGTCACCCCCGGACGGATCAAAGGCAGGTCGTAATTTCCCCCGAAATCGCCACAGTACAGCGAACTGACGGGTTCACTATCAACAGGACACACACCGATACACCCAACAAATGGATCGAGTGGCAGGCTCAAAGGCTTGCCGCCCAGAGGATTCTTGATCGTCGCCGTGCCGGCGGTGGTATCGATCGCCCATTCATACATATGGCGTGGTGTATCGGTTGCTGTGTCGCTGGCCGTGGTGCTGCTTGTTGGCGTAACGAGGTCATCGGGGAGAAGGCCGTGCTTAGGTGCCAGCAGTGTCCTGCCTATATCCGACTCCAAATCGACGGCGTGGATCGTGACCGCGAGCGTATCGCCGGGCACTGCGCCTTGAATATGGATCGGCCCGGCCATCGGATTCCCCTGCACAATATCTGGCCCAACGGCTTGCTTCTGCTGTTCGGTCAGCAGGGTGCCGTCGGCCATCTGGTTATCACAGTCCGGGCACGTCACCCGCAACGTCGCGCCGGATTGCACCGTCAGCGTCGGCTCGTGCGCGCCAAACGTGTAATGGAACCGTGATGAAAGAAAATCGATCGGCGTCATGGAGATCACATCAAGGCGGAATGTACCTGCCTCTCGGTCAGGTGATAGCTTCGGCGGCCTGCTCAAAAGAATCGCCGGCGGCGAGGCGTTCCGCCATGGCTTCTTCGCGTTGATGGATAGCCTGCGCGGTTTCCGCCACCCCGGCAAGCATGTCGGGCGGCACGACCACGATCCCGCTACGATCCGCAACGACCCAGTCGCCGGGGTTCACGGGGATCCGGCCACAGCAGATGGTGACCTGCAACTCACCGATCTCTTCAAACGTCCCCGCGCGGGGGCAGATATGGCGTGAAAATACAGGAAAGCCCAACGCTATCACGTCGTCCACGTCACGCACCGCCGCATCCAACACCGCACCCGCGATGCCGCGTGCCTTGGCGCGGGTCGACATCAATCCACCCATCAGGATCACGTCCGGCGAAGCGCCCCCGTCAATCACTAGCACGTCACCCGGTGCGGCGCGTTCCAGCGCCTGCTCCATCGCCCAGGTCGCCCCCGGATAACAACGGACCGTAAACGCCGGCCCAGCCACCTTCATATCCGACGACAACGGCGTGATCCCCGATTGCATCGACTGAAACGCCTTGTCGTGTTTCCTCAGGGCGTCGCTGACATTGGCGCTACCGAGACGGCACCAGTCTTCCGGGGCCAGTGGGTTTTGTCCGCTCATCCATCCTCCGTTACGCGTTCGTTCTTGGGTGTCACAGTGGGCCGACGTTGCAACATGGAATCAACGACCGCCGGTTTGATATGTACCACATGCTTGGAAGCCGTGTCCACCGAGTCCTGTTGATTAGCGGTGGTCATATCTATACGCAAAGACATCCGCCACGTGTCTCCGGGATTGACCAGCACACGTCCCCGACCGGTGCTAAGCCCGTTGGGCCAACCGACCCAGGGCTCCAGGCAGAAATACCTGCCTTGCGGGTCACTGTGAACAACCCATAAAGCCGCATCGGACGAAGGCAACGAACTGGCATTCAACGACAACGCCATATTTTTCTTTTTATCCGGTGATACAAGCTCTACGGGCTTGCCGAGCACCGCGGGGATCAGCGCATCAGCTAATAATGGGTCCGTAAGCGGGATAGGCTGCTTAGCAAACCGAACCGGGTCTCCTGCCAGTTTAAGACTGTCCACACCCCAGCCCAAGGACCCGGCACCACGAAGCGAGCCTTGCAACCAATCAACCCCCCACCACGAAGACAAATCAAACGTGAGGTGCTGACCGATCGTGAATGGCATCGGCCCGTTATTGCTTGAACCCGCTGACACACTCATCGAAAGGGTTACGGCCGAACCGGACACGGACGCGATTGATTCAAGACGGTAGTCGTATGGGAACGAGTCGTAATCATCTCGGCCACTGTCCAGGCGCGCACTCACAGTCGCAGACTGAGTGTCGCAAGGAGTTGAAGACGCTGACCAACGCCTGGACCGTGCAAAGCCGTGGTGGACCATGGGCAGGACTCGCCCCCCGCATTCCCAACTGTAGACGCTCTCCGGCAGTGGACTCCCGGCATCACCGACACGCGAATACGTCCGCCCCGCCGCTGGCCAAAGCCAAGGCGCACGACCAGGCCAGCCACTGATAGGTGTCCAGTCATTGCCACGGTATAATAATTCGTGACTCTCGGAAGAATCGCCGAAAGCAAGTGAACACAACTCCGCACCGTCAGTCGGCGAGATACAGGCTGAAACCCCGGAATCTTGGGAGATCGCACGCAAGACCGATCGGTCCTGGACTCTGATCACATCGGTCTGATATCGGCCATTCAATTCCACTATCCCATTCCTTTAAGATGCCACGCTTCCCCCGTGACCAGGCCCTCCTTCGGGCATTGAATCTTTCACCTTATTCCGGCCTAGGCTATCACTTACGGTGCGTGAATACATCTGAAATTCCATTTTATTCGACCCGTAAACAAACTTCAAGTCAAAGATGTGGAATACCGCAGTTTTCTTATTAAATCGACGATGACACAGATCTTTAGAATATACGCAAGTATTTATTTAAGCTGATTTTATGGCATTTCGAACACGTCAT
>JAJDCW010000103.1 GCA_029260635.1 Phycisphaeraceae bacterium
ATGCCGCCACCGGCGGAGGTAGCTTAAGCAGCCGTCCGTATCGCCCCGACGCAAACCGAGGACATCCACCATGCAACAATACTCTCGCCAAACTCTGACACGCGTTAAAGACGCGATGATCCGTCTGTACCGTTGCGAGAAGGGCGCGGAAGGTTTGGAGAAACTCCTGATCATCGGCGCGATCGTCATCCCCCTGCTTGGTTTATTGATCATATTCCGTGGCAAGATCACGGATTGGACCCAGGACATGTGGGGCGACGTGCAGGACGACTCGGAAAGCTACGACCCCGACTTCTAATCTCCATCCCGCTGAATAGCCCACCGGTTTGAACACCCCTCACCTGATCGCATTTTCTCTGTTGACGGTGATCCTGATCACCGCGGCTGTCACGGATTGGCGATACGGCAAGATCTACAACTGGCTGACACTGCCCGCGGTGTTGCTCGGGTTTGTTTTCTGGTTGACCGCCGGGCTGCTCGGGGCGGACCGTGGTATCGGCGCGTCGCTGTTCGGCTTCGCCGCCGGGCTGATCCCGTTTGGGTTTCTGGCGTTGCGGGGCTGGCTGGGGGGTGGGGACGCGAAACTGATGGCCGCCGTCGGCGCGATCAGCGCGTCCTGGGAAGTAGTGCTCAGCACCGCGTTCTACGGGATGATCGTCGCGATGGCGATGGCGGTCGTCCTGATGATCCACCACGGCGTCGTCAAACAGACACTGCACCGCATCCTTGGGGCGGTGCTGTCCACGGCGGCACGTGTGAAGCCGGACCTTGAGAACGAGAATCACACCGTCGCCTTCGGCGCGGCCGTGGCCGTCGGCGGGCTGTTGGCTGGGGCGGAACAGTTGCTGGGCTTAGTGACCCCCTGGGCCGCGCTCTCGCCGTAAAAAACCCTCACCACACAAGCCGCCTTTAATCGCCTAAAATACCCCGTCTCACCGCCGCTTACAGCTTAGCGTCGTTATAATAGACACGCCCACCCCAATGTCCGACCCTACTCAAGACAACCCCGCCCCCGGAAGTGCCTTCCCCGCCACTCCGCCACCTCTAAGGCCCGGGGACAAGGTCGATCCCTACACCATCAAGGAACAGATCGGTTCCGGCGGCAGTTCGGTGGTCTTCAAGGCGGTCGACGAGTTGTTGGGCAAGCAGGTGGCGATCAAGCAGTTCCTGCTGACCGGTCGGGACAACGAGCCGGGCCTGCGTGAGAAGATCCTGACCGAGGCAAGGCTGCATCAGACCGCAGCCGCCGCGGACCCCGAGCGGCTGGTTCAGGTCGTCGATGTGGTCGACGGGCCACACGGCCTTCTGCTGATCAGCGAATACATCAGCGGGCCATCGCTGGAACAGATCCTCGCGCAAAACACCGTGCCGATGGATGTCAAGCAGGCGTTGGGCATCATCGCCGCCACCGCGATGGCGTTGGACACGATCCACGAGCAAGGCATCGTGCACCTTGACCTCAAGCCCGCCAACATCCTGATGCCACGCGCGGGCGGACTGAAGATCAGCGACTTTGGCCTGGCCACCGAAATCAATCAGCAAGCGACCCCGATCTCCGGCACGGTCCGGTACATGGCCCCCGAATTGGTTCAGGGCGGCAAGGTCGATGGCAGGGCCGACATCTACGCGCTTGGGATCATGGCGTATGAGATGCTCGCCGGGCGTGAGAAGTTCGACGAAGCCTTCAAACTCGTCCTTCGCGACCAACGCAATCAGGCGATCCGTTGGGTCAAGTGGCACACCAACCCGAAAGCACAGGCCCCAAGCCTTAATGAACTTGCCCCCGAGGTCTCGCCCAGGCTCGCCGAGTTTGTCGCGAAGATGATGCACAAGGATATCAATCAACGTGTCGATTCTGCCAAGGACGTCTTGAAAGCGATCAAGAAGCACTTTGCGGGCAAGGATGTTGCTGCCGCTGACACGCAGGCACGCGGTTCCGACAAGGTCGCTGATAGTTCGGCCTCACCGGGCGACACCTCGGTGCTGCCGAGCAAGAGCCACGGCCGACTGTACGCGGTCATCGCCGCGGCGGTCCTTGTCCTGGCGACGGGGATCGTCGGCTTCTACCTATTCAACCAGAGCCGGGCCGAGCGGCTGGCAGCTATCGAGAAAGCCAGCACGACGATGGAACTCGCCAAGGAGGACTACCGGGAAGGCGCGTATGAGTCGGCTTTGGCGAAATTTGAGCAGGTGTCGCAGGTCCCGCTGGCCAAAGACGCCTTCGGCCGACACGCCCGGGCGGGCATGTTCCTTGCTCAAGGCCAGCTCGACGTCACGGCGGGTCATTTCGAGGAAGCGATCCGCGCCTTTGAGAACGCGGCCGGGCTAGGGGATGAGTACAATGACAAGGCGCAGCCCCTGATCGACGATGCACGGCAGGCCAGTGCGTTCGCCGAGACCTCGACTCGGATCGAGGACATGATCGCCAATCAACAGTTCGGTGAGGCTCGAAAGGAACTACAGACCTGGCGCGACCTGGCGGCGACCGAGCGGGAGCAGCAGACGCTCCGTTCGCTGGGTGCGAAGCTCGAAGACCAGCAGTCCCGCTGGCGTGTCAAGGACCTGATCCGTGAAGCCAACGATCTGACAAGCCGGGGCCAGCGCAACGAGGCCATCGAGGTACTCAAGACCGGGCCGCAGAAGGTGGCGATCACTGACCTGCTGGCACAGTTGGAGGCGCAGGCCCGATCGGATGAAGCGGTCACGCTCGCCGAGGCGGCGCTGGGCCGGGGCGCGACGCAGGAGGCGATCCAATACTTCGAGAAGGCCCTTGAGGCCGTACCCGACAATAAGCTGAAGGAAAGGCTGACCGACCTGCACAGCGCGTGGCATTTAGAAGAAGGCCTGCGCATGCTCGCGGCGGGCAACACGGTGGGTGCCGATCAGCATCTAACCGAGTCGCTGGGCTACCGGCCGGACAACCAACGCGCCCGCGAAGCCCTGGCTCAGATCGAATCGACCGGGAGGCGACTGGCATTCATTGAAGCGGGCGACACCGCCTTTGCCCGTCGCGACTACGATACCGCCATCAAGCAGTACCAGAACGCGCTGGACCTGGGAGTAGACGGCCCGCTGTCTGACAAGATGGCCACCGTGCGTGTGCAGGTGCTGCTGGCGCAGAGCCGTGCCGCCCTCGCCGCCGGCCGGATCGACGAAGCCAGCGAGCACGTCAACCAGGCCCAGCAGTTGGCGGCCGACAACCCCGATGTTGCGGCCGTGGTCCACGAGGTCCAGGTCCGTGGCGAGTACGTCCGGCACCTCAAGGCCGGCGACGAGGCCCGCGCCCGTAGCTCGTTTGGTGAAGCGAAGCGTCACTACCTGCAGGCCAAAGAGGCGATGGACACCCCGCAGGTCCGTGCCCGGCTCGACGAAACCGAGTACGACCACATCCTGGCGCTGGCCCGCGAGTTTATCGCCGCCGAGGAATACCTCAGCGCCAGTGCTCAGCTCCAGATCGCCGCGAGCATCCGGATGACCGACGAGGTGCAGGCGTTGCGAGATGAGATCGAAGCGAAATCGCCCGGCGAAGCCTCACCCACGCCGTAAACCCGGGCCTGGCAGGTCGATAACACCCCGCCGGTTCACCTAAAGGCCCGCTTGAGGTACCCTATTTAAAATAGGAGCCGCGCCATAGCACGGTCCGTCGACTCATACACTCAGCGAGCGAGCCCCATGGCACAACCCAACACACAGACCCCGCCCGGCAGCAACCGCCTGATCATCATCGCCGCCGTGGTCGGCCTTCTGGCGGTTGTCCTGGTCAACATCTACGTCGCGATGGTCAAACGCCAAGCCCAGGCCGGTGACTTCGGCGTCTACCGGCTGACGACCAGCCTCAAGCCCGGCGACAAGCTCGCGGAGAAACACGTCAAAGCCACACGGATGCCCAAGCAGTACCGAGAATCCTTCGAAGGCATGGTTATCGAGGAACCTTTTGGCAATGACAGCCAACTCACCGCGATGCTGGGCGAGCGTGTCAAAGCCACGGCCCGTCGGAATCAGTTCCTCAGCCACGACCTGTTCACCGATGCGAATGACACCGAGCTGGACACGCGGATCAACCCGAACTTGCGTCTGGTGGCCCTGCCGGTGAATCCCAAGACGTTGCCGGGCAACCTCCAGCCCGGCATGGTCGTCGATATCGAGGCGCTCTTCCCCGGCGGTAACCTCAACGTCCTGCCCGTCCTGGAACGCGCGACCGTATTTTCGGTCGGCACACGCAGCATCGCAGACGACGCCCAACCCGATCGAGGCCAACAACGATTCACCACCATCAGCCTCCAGGTCACACCCGCCGAGGCCACGGCGCTTGAAAAAATCAAGAAACTGGTCATCGGCGACTTCGAGCTTCACCTGCGCAACCCCAACGACAACAGCACCCCCAAGATCCCTGACGGCGGGATCAACCCCCAGGTGCTTCGCCTGCTGGACTGATCAAACACACGGCCCGGACCGAACGACTCTGATTTAACGGTAACGATAAAACCATGAAGTTCTGGCTCTACGACCACAGTACGAACACACGGACCACCGTCGAGGCCAAGGGCGACTCGATCACGATCGGCCGGGACGACACCTGCGCGATCGTGCTCAAGAGCCCGTTCATCGCCCGGCGGCATGCGCGTGTGATCCTCAAGGGCAACCAGATGTTCGTCGAGGCGCTCAGCCGGGCCGGCACCCGCGTCGCCAATAGAGAGGTCTCGCAGGACAAGCCCGCACGCCTGGACTTCGGCGACGAGATCCAGCTCGGGCAGTTCTCCCTGGCCCCCATCAGCGCCGACCGAGCCAGCGCAGGCAAGGACGACGACACCGACCTTCAGAACAAGCTCATGCAGCTAGAGCAACAGGTCCACGCCGAGCTGCTGGATCGGATGAACCTCCGCGTCACCGGGCACATCAATAAATCCGACCAGGCCTTCGTCTCGCAGATGCTCCAGCAGCTGGACCAGGTACTGACCCGCCGGGTCGAGTCGCTGGACGACGGCGTGCTGGACTACGCGATCCGCCAACACCTGGGCCGGCTCGTTAGCGCCGAAGTCGTCCGGCAGTGCCAGGGCAGGGTCCAGACCGACTACAAGGAAGGCGACGACCGCCTGCTGGACCCCAAACGCGAGCAGCAGATCACCGAACTGGTCAGTTCCCTGGTCGATATGATGCCGTTGCTGTTCGACCCCACCAGCGTCGGCGAGGACCTGGCCGTCGCCGAGGAAGCGTTTGATGATCTATACAAGCAGCAGGCCGGCTCGATCCCCAAGGACCTGAGCCGATATATCGTGCGCCGCAGCGTCTCCAAAGACATTCAGGACATCCTGCTGGGCCTCGGGCCGTTGCAGGACCTGCTGGAGATGCCCAGTGTCAGCGAGATCATGGTCGTGGGCAAGGACCACATCTACATCGAGAAGAACGGGGTTATCCAGCCGACCTCGCGCACCTTCTTCTCCGAAGAGATATTGATGTCCATCATCGAGCGCGTATTGACGCCCGTTGGTCGGCGTGTCGATACATCTACGCCTTTAGTTGATGCACGCCTCCCCGACGGCAGCCGGGTCAACGTCGTCATCAGCCCGCTGTCCCTGGCCGGCCCGTGCCTGACCATCCGAAAGTTCGGCTGGGTCCCGTTCACGATGGATGACCTGATCGAACGCGGGTCACTGAGCGAGCCCTGCGCCGCGTTCCTGCAGGGCTGCGTTGTCGGCCGACAGAACATCATTATCTCCGGCGGCACGGGTTCCGGTAAGACGACGTTGCTCAATGTGCTGGGTGCCTACGCGCGTCCCAACGAGCGCATCATCACCGTTGAAGAATCCGCCGAGCTTCGGCTGCCCCAGCCCCACGTCGTCGGCATGGAGGGCCGGCCCGCCAACGTCGAGGGACGTGGCGCGTACACCATCCGCGAACTGGTCCGCAACGCCCTGCGCATGCGACCCGATCGAATCATCGTCGGCGAGGTCCGTGGGCCCGAGGCGCTGGACATGCTCCAGGCGATGAATACAGGCCACGACGGCTCGCTGTCCACCCTCCACGCCAATACCCCCACCGACGCGATGAAGCGGCTGGAGACGCTGGTGCTTATGGCCATCGATATGCCGGTCCGCGCGATCCGCGAGCAGATCCACACCGCCGTGGATGTCGTCGTACAGGTCGCCCGATTTGCCGACGGCCGCCGCCGGGTCACACGCATCTGCGAAGTCACCGAGATCAACCCGCAGACCCACCAGCTATGCCTGGAAGACATCTACACCCTCAAGAGCGCCAAGCAGCCCACCCTCCGCCACACCGGCTACATCCCCACCTTCGCCGAAGATATGATCGAACAGAAACAGATCGGCGTCGAGGTGTTCCTCTGACATGCCACACCCGACCCTCCTGGCCGCGTCCGTCTTGATCTTCGTATCGATCTACATGTTCGTGCGCTATGGATTCGCCTGGTCACTCGCTATCATCAATCGACAGGAGCAGGCCTACGACCGGGTCCTCCGCCAGCAACTGCTCATCGATATCGCACCGCGCACCGCGCTGGCCTGTTCGGCCGGTTTGATCCTGTTCGCGGGGGCATTTGCCACGCTGATTACCTCAAGCATCCTCGCGGGGCTGTTTACCGCCCTGATCGCGATGCTCCTGCCGAACATGGTCGTGCGTCATCTCGAAACCAAGCGGTTGGAGAAGCTGGAAAGCCAACTGGTGGACGGCCTGACGACCCTCGCCTCGGCCGCACGCGCCGGACTAAACCTCGTGCAGTCGATGGAGCTATTGGAAAACAACAGCGTCGGCCCGATCAAGCAGGAGTTCGGCCAACTGCTTCGTGAGTTCCGTCTGGGTGTCGATTTGAATCAGGCGATGCAGAACGCCAGCAACCGCATCGGCTCGCAGCTGTACCGCCTGACCTTTACCGCGATCCAGATGCACCGGCTGCGCGGCGGCGACACCGCGGAGAGCCTGGACCGCATCGCAGATTCCATCCGTGAGATCAGCCGACTCGAAGGCAAACTCGACGCGCTGACCAGCCAGGCCCGTTATCAGGCGAGCTTCATGGCCATGATGCCCATCATCTTTCTCGCCCTGCTATGGTCGATCGACCGCGAGGGCGTCGGCATGCTCTTCGCCGAGCCCGCCGGCCGGATGATCCTGCTGGGCGTGACCATCCTGATCGTGACCGCGTTTGTCTGGATCCGAAACATCATGGCGGTGGAGATCTGATTTAACGATGGACATCGCCCTGCAAATCTTCGTGAGCATCGCTGTCTTCGCTGGGATAGCCCTGCCGATCTACGCGCTGTTCCGCGACCCGGTCCCGGCAGAGCCCCCGGTGCAACGCCGATTCGCCGCGGCGCTGGGCAGCGAACACAAGACCATCTTCGAGAACCCCCTGCTCGCCCCGATTCTCAATCAGGGACTCGCGCTGACTAAACGCATGTACCTCCCGGGCATCCGTGCCCAGATCCGTCAGCAGCTCAACGCCTCGGGCAACCCCTCGGGCTACAGCGTGCAGGAGTACCTCGCGCTGTGCATGGTCAGCGGCGCAGCGCTCGGCATCGCCTCGGCGCTGCTGCTGGTCGTCACCGGCAGCGCGCTCGCGCTGTTCGCCGGCCCACTGATGGGTGTCATCGGGTTTGCGGTGCCGCTCTACGCCCTGCGAGATGCCGGCCAACGCCGCTGCCGCAAAATCAGCAAGCAGCTTCCCTACACGCTGGACCTGATCTCTCTGACCATGGCCGCCGGCTCATCGTTTAACGAAGCGATCCAGACGCTTATACGCGACGAGCCCGACGACGACTTCAATCAGGAACTGGCCATCGTGCTTAGTGAGATGAACTTCGGCACGCCGCGCGCCGCCGCGCTGGGCAACCTCGCCGACCGCATCCCGCTGGAGTCGCTCCGCTCGATCGTCGGCGCGGTCAACCAGGCCGAGTCACTGGGCACGGCGCTCTCGGCCATCCTCAAGCTGCAATCCGATATGCTCCGCGCACAACGGGCCGTACGGGCCGAAAAACTTTCTGCCTCGGCGAGCCTGCGTATCCTGCTGCCGTCGATGCTGATCCTGGTGGCCGTGGTCGTGATCGTGTTCTCGCCGCTGATTATCCGAAGCATGCAGGGGAGTCTGTTTTGATCGCGCTCCAGGTCGAATACCTCACCGGGCCTAATGCCGGACGCAAGCTGCTGCTGCGTGACACCTGCGTCACCTTCGGCAGAAGCAGCGAACGCACGCTCCCGCTTGACCTGCAATTCGCCTCACGTGAGCATGGCGAGTTCAACTTCGCCAACGGGCAATGGCAACTCACCAACCTCTCGAACAACGGCACCCGCCTCAACGGCAAGAACGTCACCAATAAACCCCGCCCCATCAAGGGCACCTGCACCATCACCATCGGCGACGACGACGTCTTCCGCGTCACCCCCATCGCCGACGGGGCCGACACGCAACAACCCACCGACACCGCCGCGCAGACTTCCGAGCCCGCCGACGAAGCCACGCAGGCCCCGTCTGCCAAGGGCGGGCGTAACAAGCTGTGGGTCGGCATCGGCGTGTTCTGGCTGGTCACGTTCGGGTTCATCGCGTTCGCGATCCTCAACCCCGGCGGTTCCTCCGAGTCCTCCGCCACCGCAGGCCTACCCGAACCGCTGAACGCCGAACGCATCCAGCAGATCATCGCCCGCCCGATCGAAAAGAACATCCCCGATGAGCGTCAGGCCGACCAGGCCCTCGCCCAGGCCCGTGAGTACTACGCCCTGATCGACCGCCGACCCGACGCCCTTTTCCGCGCCTACGACTCCTACCGCCTCGCCCTGTCCTACACGCCCGGCGACAGCTTCCCCGACGCCAAGGACCAGCGGCAGTTCTATGTCTTGCAAAAAAGACTCACCGAATCGGTTACCACGCAATACCAGTCAGCCGCCGCTCTTTTGTTGAGTAAGCAGTACGACGCCGCCGACGAGGCCTTCAAGGACCTGCGTGAGGCCTACCCCGACACCAACAGCCCCATCTTCACCGACGCCATGAAACGCGAAGCCGCCGCCCGCAACGCCTCCCGCAAACGCCGCTAATGCCGCTAGCGGCTTAGCGTGCCACCCATCCCACGTACCATGCAACCACCAACCACCAACCACCAACCACCAACCACCAACCACCAACCACCAACCACCAACCAC
>JAJDCW010000104.1 GCA_029260635.1 Phycisphaeraceae bacterium
CGCCGCCGAGCCCATCCCCCACCCCGCCGACCCGGAAAATATACGACCGCCGGTCGTCAGCTACCACGTCGCCGACATACGCCAGTACACCGACAACAAGCACCAGAAAGTAGACCAGCCCTCCTTCGGCGGCGGCCCCGGCATGGTCATCCAATGCCAGCCCGTCTGGGACGCCGTCCAGGCCGTCGAGGCCGAAGACCCCCGCCCCGCCACACGCATCTTATTAACCCCCCAGGGCGAACCGCTCACTCAACCCATCGTCGAAGACCTCGCCCAGCAGCCGCGCCTGCTCATGATCGCAGGCCATTACGAGGGCATCGACGAACGCGTCATCCAGAAGCTCGCCCCCATCCGCGAGATCTCCGTCGGCGACTACGTCCTCTCCGGCGGCGAACTCCCCGCCATGACGTTGATCGATGCCGTCGTGCGTTTACTCCCGGGGGCGCTAGGCCATCAGGATTCCGCCCACCACGACAGCTTCTCCCCCGGCGCCAAACGACTTTTAGATCACCCCCACTACACCCGCCCAAGAACCTGGGAAGGCATGGACGCCCCGGAAGTATTACTCAGTGGCAATCACGCGAAGATCGAAGCCTGGCGCGAGCAAGAGGCACTTAAAAGGACCCAAGAGCGGCGGCCGGATCTACTGGAAAATGAAACTCCCCCGGTTTAGTCCGGTCGCTCGCGGCCGGCATATCTACGCAAGCGCCAACCGCTGCGACACCACCCCGTAAACCCGCTCTTGTAACTCTTCATCACTAGTCCGCTCCTCGATCAGCCGATTTAACGTCTGCTCACGCTCTTCAAGCCAGCCACCAAATCGCTTGTGCACACCGACCGCAGTCTTCGCATCGTGCGGTACACGCACCAGACCGCGCACGCCGGCCCCCGCAAGCGATATAAGCAGCTTGGCCTGCTCACTCGAACGCGGCTCCACAAGGCCCAGCGTCCGCTTGCCCTTATAGAATCGCAGCGCGTTCTGATGGATCAGATCGTCCAGCAACTCCACCTCCCCCTCTGTCGGCAGGTCGTAGGTATCAAACAACGGCTCGCCGTGAATAAAGTGCATCGACCATGTCTTGAGTAACTGCGGATGATCTTTCTCGACCTGCTCAACGATCTCCGACGCGATCGTGGTCGGCGCCTTAGGCCCCTTCTTCTTCGCCCGCTTCTTATTTTCGGTTGCCTTCTCTTCCTTCACACGCACCCACTCAAAATGCTGGCGCAGGTGCATATACAGCGCATCACGAATCCGCTCGCGCTCGGCCTTGTCCTTCATACCAATCAGCCGAAGCACCGCATCGTCCAACGCCCACCGGTCACGCTGGTCCAGTTCCGTCTCGTCCGAAAGCTCCATCAGGTCACCCGCCCGCCCCTGTTAGCCCGGCCACCCGTGGCCGACACCTGGACACGCACCCCCCACCCGGACACCACCATAAAATCACATAACTGGCTAATTATAAAAAAATTACAACTATTAATGGGAAAAACTCACTTGTCCTACCCCAAAAGCGGACACAGACACAAAATACTTCCATAAATACACTTATCACCAAAATCGCCCCTCCGGTGGGAGGGGGAGGCGGACATGGCCGGACTCTCCGGGGATCGGAAGGATGGTATTGGCCAAGCCGCTGCCGAACCCGTCCGGATTTCCAGTTGTCCCAATTTCCTGCTTTCCAGCTTTTTCCCCTCACTCCCCCCACTCGACAGCCCAGACCGCCTTGGATATACTGCTCGGCTCGGATCGGCGGGCCTTGGGCCTGCCAGAGATACAATACGGCACCCCTAGGAAACCCCGTAACCCCGGATTTCCCGCCAAACCTTAGAGATGGAAGGCTTCGCTATGAGCGACGCGATTCTACAAGCGGTTCAGCAGTCCCAGATCAAGACCGGCCAACCGGTCGTCAGCATCGGTGACACCATCGATGTCCACGTCCGCATCATCGAGGGCGCCAAGGAGCGTATCCAGGTGTTCACCGGCGTGGTTATCAAGCGGCAGGGTTCGGGCCTGGAGCAGACGATCACGGTCCGCCGAATCGTTGCGAATGAAGGCGTTGAGCGGACGTTCCCGGTCAACTCGCCCCGCGTGGCGCAGATCGATATCGTGCGTCACGGCCACACCCGTCGCAGCAAGCTGTACTACCTGCGTGAACGCGTCGGCAAGAAGCGTCGCCTGCGTGACCGCCACCGCGGCCTGGGCTGGCTGACCGAGCAGCAGGACAAGGCCGACGCCTCCCGCGCCGAGAGCGCCGCCAAAGAGAAAGCCGCCGAAGCCGCCGCCGCCGAGTAATTCGTACGCCGCCGCAAGCCGTGATGCCCCCATCACGAAACCCCCGGCCGGCTCATACACCAGGCCGCTTGCGGCTTAGCGGACCACCCCACCAACCCACGCCCCGCCGTCCCGCAAGGACCGGCGGGGTTTTCTTTGATAGGATTGCCCGCTATGAGCAAGATCGAACAGGATGAACAGGCCCCGCAGAAGTCGTCAAGAGACCTGCTGGCCGACCGCCGTGCCCGGCTAAGCCGGATGCGTGACGAGTTCGGCGTGGACCCCTTCGGCGGCCGGATCGACGGCCTGATTACCTTGGCCGACGCCAAGAGCCGGTACGACGAGGCCGCGGACCTGGCGCACCGTGAGAACGCGGACGACGACCGCCGACCGGTGGTGAAGGTCGCCGGGCGTGTCATGCAGCACCGCGTGATGGGCAACCTGATCTTCATGAACCTCCGCGACCAGAGCGGGGATTTACAGCTTGCGGTGAGTAAGAAACTGGTCGGGCCGGAGGCGTTCAAGGTCGCCAAGCTGGTGGAACTGTCGGATATCGTCTCGGCGGAAGGTCCACTGGCGAAGACCAAGACCGGGGAGATTACGGTGTGGGCCACCGCTAAGCCGCAAGCGACCCAAGGCGACGGTGGTGATAAGGCGGGCGACCCGGCGTTCGTGGTCGCGGTTAAGAGTCTGGCGTTGCCGCCGAACAAGTTCCAGGGCCTGCAGGACCCCGAGCAGCGGTACCGCAAGCGTTACGTCGACATGTACGCCAACCCGGAGGTGATCGAGACCTTCCAATTGCGGTCGAAGATCGTCAGCGAGGTCCGGCGGTTCATGGACGGGCGTACTTTTATGGAAGTCGAAACGCCGATGCTCCAGCCTATTGCCGGCGGTGCCGCGGCGAGACCCTTTTCGACACATCACAACGCGCTGGACATCCCGCTGTTCCTGCGGATCGCGCCGGAGCTGTACCTCAAGCGATTGATGGTCGGCGGGCTGCCGAGGGTCTACGAGATCAACCGAAACTTCCGCAACGAGGGCGTGGACCGGTCTCACAACCCCGAGTTCACCGCGATGGAGGTCTACGAGGCGTTCGGTGATTACCTGACCATGATGGAGCTGACCGAGAGCCTGATCCGCCACCTGGCGACCACGATCAAGCCCGACGGCGTCATCGAGTGGGACGGGACCGCGATCGACTACAGCAAGCCTTTCACACGCGTGACGTATGCCGAACTATTTAAGAACGCCAATGGGTTTAAGATCACCGACTTCGAGAAGGTGCGCGAGAAGGCGCGGGCGCTTAACCTAAAAGAAAAAGGCATGGACGACTGGCTGGTCGTCAACGAGGTCTTCGAGGCGACCGCGGAAGGCGGGCTCGTGCAGCCGACATTCGTGATGGATTACCCAAGCGTGATCAGTCCGCTGACCCGGCCACGCAAGGACAACCCCGATCTTTGTGAACGATGGGACCTGTTCATCGGCGAGATGGAGATCGGCCCGGCCTACACCGAGCTGAACGACCCTGATATCCAGGAAGCCAAGTTCAAGGAGCAGTTGGCCGGCGCGGATGATGAAGAAAGCACGTTCCGCTCGCTGGACGAAGACTTCCTTGAAGCCCTGCGCGTCGGGATGCCGCCCGCCGGTGGGTTGGGCCTGGGCATCGACCGGATCGTGATGCTGCTGACCGGGCAGCGAAGTATCCGCGACGTGATCCTGTTCCCGCTGATGCGGCCACTGGACAAAGCCGAAAAGACGGAAAGCTAGAAAACCAGGATTATCGGACGGCTGCCATAAACCGGCAGCAACTACGTCTAATATAGATGCGTCAAACTTCGTGTTTAAACGTCTCGCCCGCCCAATGTATTAGCCCACGCGAATGTACAAACTCACCCTCATCCTGAAGTACCTGCGACGCAAGCTCGGGCCGATGTTTGCGGCGTTGGCGGTGATGCTTTGCACGGCGATGGTCATCATCGTCATCAGCGTGATGGGCGGGTTCCTTGATCTGCTTCAAACCTCGGCCAAGCAGCTCACAGGGGATGTCAGTGTGCAGGCACGCTCGATGACGGGCTTTGCGTATTACGAGGAGCTGATGGTCGAGATCAAGGCCCTGGACGAGGTCGTGGCGGCAACGCCCGTGGTATCGACGTTTGGGATGATCAATCTGGACGGGCACACGATCGGTGTGAACATCATGGGGATTCAGCCGGAGGAATTCTCAGGGATTGTCCGGTACCGGGACACGCTAATGTGGTCAGCGGATGACATATTGGACTACAACGGCATCGACCCGGACGAGTTGGGTGCAACACCACCGGCGTTCGACCTTGAGGCGATGTCCATGACGCTTGAGCCCGCCGGTTTTCTGAAAGGGCACGACGCGCCTGGGGTGGTGATCGGGGTCGAGGTCAACCCGTATCAGTACCGCGACGAGCAGGGGCAGTACGACTTCCGGAATAGCGCGGTGCATCAGACGGCTACGTTGACCGTGTTGCCCTTGACCGAACGCGGTGCCCCGGCCGAGCTCGGGCCCAGCTACACCAACGCGGTCGTGCTCAACGAATTCAAATCCGGACTCTACGAGATCGACCGCAGCCAGGTGTTTGTCCGATTTGATGTGTTGCAGAAACTGCTTGGCATGGAACGCAGCGAGAGCCCGGCGTTTGATGAACAGACGGGCGAACCGATCCCCGGCAAGACGTCGGTCAAGCCCGCCCGGACCTCCGAGATCGTCGTCAAGGGCGCGGAAGGCTACACGCTCGAACAAGTCTACGCGGCTGTTAAATACACGGTCTTGACCTTCGACAAGGTCCCCGCCAGGCACCACGCCATCGCGGTACGGACCTGGGAGCAGCGACACGCACAGTTCATCAACGCCGTGAAGAATGAAAAAGGGATGGTGACATTCTTATTCATCATCATCAGCATCGTCGCGGTGGTGATGGTGGCAACGACGTTCTACATGACAGTGCTTGAGAAGACCCGAGACATCGGCGTGCTGCGCGCCGTCGGCGCAAGCCAAGGCGGGATCATGGGCCTGTTCCTGGGCTACGGTCTTGCAGTAGGGGTCGTCGGGGCGCTGCTGGGGTTGGCACTGGCGGTCTCCGTGGTCTGGCACCTCAATGAGATTCAGTACTGGCTGGCGAACCGTCTGGGCGTGAGCGCCCATTACACGTGGTGTGCCTGTGGCGGCGCGTTGGTCGGCGCAGTCGTCGGGGCGGCTGTCGGTTTTTCTAAACGTAAAGCATTGAAGTTTGCCTTGCTTGCGGGGCTCGCATTGTTTTTATTGGGTCTGGCCGGCGCGTGGGTCAGCCTGGCGCAGGTGGAAGACCTGTCATTTAAACTCAACGATGCGATCAGCTTCAAGATGTGGGACCCGCAGACTTATTTCTTTGACCGCATCCCGGACAAGGTGAAGTTCTACGACGCGTTCTTCATCGTGCTGGGCGCGATCCTGTCAAGCGTCGTCGGCGCACTGATCCCTGCGGTCCTGGCCGCGCGCCTCGACCCGGTTGAAGCGCTGCGTTATGAGTAGGCTTGAGACTTGAGGTGTGAGGCCTGAGACTGATATGACAAACCACACGATACATACCGAGTCGGGCCTTGGAGACTCAGGCCCCAAGTCTCAAGCCGCAAGCCTCCTGTCCATCACCGATCTGCACAAACACTACCACATCGGCGGGCAGGACCTGCACGTGTTGCGCGGCGTCGACGTTACGGTGGCGCACGGCGAGTGGGTCGCGGTGCTCGGATCGTCGGGTTCGGGCAAGAGCACGCTGCTGCACCTGATCGGCGGGCTGGATCGGCCGGAGCAGGGGTCGGTCACGTTTGAGGGGCGCGACATATTTAAACTTCCGGGGGCGGCGATCGACCGGTACCGAAACCGGCACGTTGGGTTCGTGTTCCAGAGCTACCACCTGCTGCCGGAACTGACCGCACTGGAAAACGTGTTGACCGGGGCGATGATCCGCTCATCGATCCTGGGTTGGCCGGGACGGCGGAACGAAGCCCGACAACGGGCGGTCGCGCTGCTGGACCGTGTCGGATTGGGTGACCGGATGAAGCACCGACCGAGCAAGCTATCAGGCGGGGAACGCCAGCGCGTTGCGATCGCACGGGCGCTGGTCAATGAACCCGACGTCTTGCTCGCTGACGAACCGACCGGGAACCTCGACGCCGAGACGGGTAAGCAGATCATGTCGCTGATCACTGAGCTTCACCAACAAGGCCAGACGATTGTGATGGTCACACACGACCAGCAGATCGCGGAATCCGCAGACCGACGGTTGTGGTTGCGTGAAGGGTCGCTGGGCGAGCCGTAAGCTCACATGAGCCTGATTAGAAATCGGGCTTTTCCAGGTTGTATTTCTTCACACGGTAACGCAGCACGTCGCGGGTCACGCCGAGCTTGCGTGCGGCGGCGGATTGGTTCCAGCCTGTCTGGGTAAGGGTCCGGTGGACCAGTTCGCGTTCCTGGTTGGCCAGCCGAGAGCCGACCGGCTGATTCGGCGTTTCGGGCGCGGATGACGTAGTGGGTGTGCTAGATTCTGTTCGAGCCGGGCTATCAATGAATGATGATTCAGAGGTGATCTCCCTTGGCAGCGCATCCAGGCCGATCCGGCCGTCGCTCAACAAGGCAGCACGCTCGGTCACGTTCCGCAACTCTCGGATATTGCCGGGCCAGTGATAACTCGACATGGCCGCGAGCGCGTCTTCATCGATCGAAAGTGACTCGATCCCAAGGTCAGGTCCCAGTTGGTCCAGGAAGTGGGCGGCGAGCGCGGGGACATCTTCTAATCGCTCCGACAGCGGCGGCAACTCGATGGGGAAGACATTGAGCCGGTAGTAGAGGTCCTCTCGGAATCGGCCAAGCGACGACTCGGCCAGCAGGTCGCGGTTCGTCGCGGCGATCACACGGACATCACAATGGAGTGTCTGGGTCCCGCCGACACGGACGAACTCGCGTTCCTGAAGCACGCGGAGCAGCCGTGACTGACTCGATAGACCCATCTCCCCGATCTCGTCCAGGAAGATCGTTCCACCCTCGGCCAACTCGAATCGGCCGGGGCGTTGGTCGGTTGCGCCGGTGAAGGCCCCCTTTTCGTGCCCGAAGAGTTCGCTCTCTAATAAGGTTTCGGTCAGCGCGGCACAGTTGACGGCGACGAAGGGCTGATCACGCCGTGGGCTTAGGTTGTGTACGGCCCTTGCCATGACTTCCTTGCCCGTGCCAGTCTGCCCGGTGAGCAGGACGCTGGTCCGGGTCGGGGCGACCTTGCGCGCCAGGCGGAGCGAGGCGCGGATGGCTGGGGAGTTGCCGACGACGGTCGGGGCCGGTGCGGATTCACGCAGGCTCTGATTATCACGGGCAAGCCGGTCGAGCGCCTGGGCGTTGCGGGCGGCGCTGGCGGTGAGGTTGGCGAAGAGTTTTAGCAGGTCCAGATCGCGGTCGGTGAATTGTTTTTTCTTGATGGGGTTGATGACCTCGACCACGCCGACGGTCTGCTTGCTATGGACGAGGGGTGCGGCGAGCAGGCTCTGGGTGCGGGTCTTGGTTTTCCGGTCGACGTCGGGGAGGAAGTTCCGGTTCAACCCCGTGTCGTCGATGCGCGTGGCTCGGCCGGTCTTGATGACCTGGCCGGCGATGCCCTGATCCGCGCCGATGCGTGTGCCGATCAGCGCTTTACTTCCAGGGCCGACGGCGGAACGGAAGATCAGCTCATCCCCAGACTCCGACAGCATCAGGACGCTGGCCCCCTGAGCCTGCAACACATCGGCGGCGCTACGCACTAAATGATTGAACACCTCGGCCAGCTCCAGCCCGGCGTTGACCGCGTGGCTGGCCTCGACCAGGGCCAGGAGGGTCTTACGGTCCATCGACGTCGCGGTATCGGTCAGGGGGTCGGTGGGCATGGGTGGCTCCGCATCGTTAGATTAACGCCAATATACCCGATATTGGGCTTTTTTACACAAAATGAATTGAGGATAATTACCCAAATATTCATATCTGCCCGCCCACCTATTTTCATATCTGAGGTCGATCCAGAAATGTTCCCGGGATTTCCGGGTTGTAAGTCATTTTTGATTCATACCTTAAGCAATTTAAAAACTCATCCCTACTTATTCATGACGTCCGGCATCAAGCCACCGCCGGCTTCTGGCACGGGGGTCGCGATGTCTTAGGCAGACACAAAACCTCAAACCCCCCAACGAAAGGGACCTGACCATGACGACCAAGACCACCAAACTGATGACCCTGGCACTGACACTCGTAATGCTGACCCTGGGCACCTCGCCCGCCAACGCGTGGTTCGGCGACAAGGAAAAGAACCGCAAGAACGACCGCGACGACATCCAGGTCGAAGCCGAAGAGCACCTGGCGATGTTGTCCGCACCCCTACCGACCATCCCCGGCCCCAAGCGGACCGTGGCTGTGGCTGAATTTAATGCCGTCGGCTCGTTTACCTCCGTCCACGGTGGCTGGGACATCGGCGGCGGCCTGTCGGCCATGCTGACCACCGCATTGACCGAGTCCGAACGCTTCATCGTTCTGGAGCGCGGCAACCTCAGCACCGTCATGAGTGAGCAGCAGCTCGCCGCCAACGGCCTGACCAATCAGGAAAGCGGCGCGAAGGTCGGCAACCTCTTCGGCGCACAGCTGCTGATCATGGGTAGCGTCACCGAGTTCGGGCAGAACAACTCCGGCGGCGGGTTCAGCTTCGGCTACGCCGGCTCTGACCTCGGCGGTGCGATCTCCCCACAGTTCTCCAAGGGCCACGTCGCCATCGACATCCGCATCGTCGACGCCACCACCGGCCAGGTCGTCAACAGCTACACCGTCCGCAAGAAGATCGAGTCCAAGGCCCTGGCCGGCAACATCAACTTCAAGGGTTTCAGCTTCGGCGGCAACAAGTTCAACAGCACCCCACTGGGTGAGGCCTGCCGTGAAGCGATCAATGAAGTAGCACAGAAGTTCGCTACACAGGCCGCCGCGGTGAAGTGGACCGGCCGGGTCGTGGACGCCGAGCTTGGCGAGGTCTACCTCAACGCAGGCAGCAACAGCAACATCCATGTCGGCGACAGCTTCAAGGTCTACCGCATCACCAAGACCCTGACCGACCCGACCACCGGCGAATTGCTCGGCCAGCGCAAGCGTCAGATCGGCACCATCGAGATCACCGAGGTCCAGGAGAAGCTGGCAATCGGCGAGTTCCACAAGCACATGAATGTCGAACCGCAGCGTAACGACCTGGTGATCGAGTAACCCAACAACACAACCAACCTTCATAACGAAACAACACATACATACGAACACAAACACGAAAGAGAAGTGAACCATGAACCGTATCGAGAACATCATCCTGACCCTGGCGACGGCCGCCGCCCTGATGGTAGCCAGCACCGCCAACGCAAACCCCGACCCCTGCCCGACAACGGGTAAGCAGAATGACCGCCCCGCAACCGGACTCAGCGAAGACCCCCGTGACGGGCTGCTGGGCGAGCCAAGAGTGAAGACCGAAACCGGCACACGCACCGTGCGGGACATCGAGAACGAGCGTGCCAACAGCGATTCCGGCACGCGTCCGGAAGACGGCCTGCCCGGCATCCCACGGGTCAAGACCCCGACCGGCACCCGCCTGGCTCGCGACGTGAATGCCGAGCGGATCATGAGCGGCAAGAACCCCTGCCCAACGGATGGCAGAAAGACCCATGACGTCGACCGCACGCGGACCCGCGCCGCCAATGAAGCCGGCTCACTGCTCAAGCACAACGGCCCGGTCCTGCCGAACCCCAACGGGACACGCACCAAGGACGGCGAACTGAACGACCGCAACCAGATGATGGACGGCCTGAAGAACGCAGCAAATAACAACAATGACAACAACAGCAAAAAGAACACCGCTAACACGACCCACGACGACGCTCTGAAACGTGCGGGGATCGACCCCAGCGAGTTGGATGGCGCCAAGACCGAAGACTTCGGCGATGGCATGACCCGGATCACACTCGCTGACGGCACCGTGATCCTCACCGGCCCCGACAGCGACGGGTTGGGCACCAGCGTCACCAAGAAAAACGGTGACCAGACCGAGGTCTACCCCGACGGCAAAGTCTCGACCCGCAAGGGCAAGGATGGCAACACCATCACGCATCATCCCAACGGAACGACGACGCTTTACGACCCCAAGCAGGACGCGCTAACCGTCGTCGACAAGCACGGCCGAACCATCACACGCCCACTGGACTTCTTCAAGCAGTGGTACATCAAGGGTTACCCCGCCGACAAGATCCTCGACCTGCTGGACCCTCGCCCCGGTCAGAAAGACCCGAACAACACGACGCTCGACGACACGCTTCGCCGTGCGGGGGTCAGCAAGGACGACCTGAAAGGCGCGACCAAAGTCGAGACCAACGGGTACGACAGCGGCGTCAAGATCACCCTCAAGGACGGCACGGAGATCTGGACCGGACCCGACAGCGACGGCTCGGGCTCAAGCGCGACCAGGCCTAACGGCGACCAGGTCGAGGTGTTCCCAGACGGACGCGTTAGCACCCGCAAAGGCAAGAACGGTCACACCGTTACCACGCACCCCGACGGCCTCACCACCGACTACGACCCTACGGACGACACTCTGACCGTCCGCGATGACAACGGCAACTCCGAGACCCGCACGATGGAGTTCTGGAACGACTGGTACAAGGACGGCCACACCCCCGCCGACCTGTTCCGCCTCTACAACGACATGCCTAACAACAAGTGAGACCCATAACGAAGTATCCCGGGCGTGTTGCCCGGGAATGAAACCCAGAGATTCGGACTCAAACCCCGTGTCAAAAGACACACACCCAAGGAGCACGACCATGAAGACTCGCAAGACCACGACCGTGACACGACCCCGACCCCGGAAGCACACCCGGATAAACCCCCGACCCGCCACCCTGCTGATCGCCCTCGCGGCGACGACCCTGGCCGGACAAACCCCGACCGAGGCCCGCACGCAACGGACCATCGATACGGCGGCACCCGTGACCACATTCAACCGCGAGCAGCTTGAGAACCTGCCAGTCAATCAGCGTGACATCCGTAATTTCGCAAATACCACGCCCGGCATCGTCGGTGATAACTTCGCCGGCAACACAAACCGTAACAACATCAACATCCGTGGCGTGAATACGCACAACCCTTACGGGGGCAACTACATCGACGGCGTGTATGTCCCCCCAAACGCCCGCTTCAACTCGGATTTGTATGACGTTGCACAGGTTGAGGTCCTGCGTGGCCCCCAGGGCACGTTGTATGGCCGCAACACCACCGGCGTGATCAACGTCAATACCCGCGGCAATAATAACTTCAACGAAACCGCCAACAACGACCAACCGACCGGCTACAAGTATGGTGGCAACCGGTTTGACTCACGGGTCGAGTTCAATCCCAACACGTTGGGCACGACCGGCGTTAACACCGGCCTACGCTACAAGCCCAAGGAACCCGGTTACACCCCCGACCTGACGCTGGGTCAGACCTGGAACACGGGCCGATTGAACCCACAGCTGAATGATCTGCCCGCGGACTGGACCATGACCGCTAACACACACGACCCCGGTTTAGGCGCTACGCTGAACACCAACCCCACCGAGGCAACTACTAACCCGACTCATACACCCACCGAGACCACGACGGCCAGCAACCCGGATACGACGACCGATACACACACCGGCAATACGCCCGTGGGAAACACACCCGTCGAGAATACGCATCAGCCCACCACCGAGGTGGCTGAAACCGGCGATTCGACCGGCGTGTTCAACCAGCCGCAGGGCAACGGGTACGCCTCATACGGATCACCCTGCCCCGAAGTAAACCGTCACGAGATCAACAACCGGATCGCTGACCGCGCACGCCAGGGGTCCGCCAACCTCGCGACGGGCCTGCTACTCAACAGCCAGGAACCCCGGTTCTTTGATTACAACTACTACAACACCACCGCTGATGAGTTGAACAACCGGGCCATCATCGGCAACCAGCTCGCGGGCAGCCTGTCGATCAACGCCTGCTACAACGGCCCGGGCTACGGCTTCGGCCCCGGTGGCTACCCCGACCCCAACAAGCCTTACGTCGGCGGCCCCGAGGCACCCAAGACCTACTACAAGATCGGGCACGACTACGAGCTTCTCCCGATCGATGACGATGGCGGACAGGATGCCGACGAACCAAACGCGACGGATACCCAGGCTGATACAACCGGCACCACTACAACCAGCACGACAGGTGAAACCGAAGAGGGCTCCGGGATCAAGCCCACCGTAAAGCCGATCAACCCGCAGGAGATGAGTGACGGCTTGCTTGCGATCGAGATCGAATACGGCCCGAGCATGGCGCGCAACTATGAAAGAGAAGCAAAAAAACTGCGTGACGATGCCAAGCGGTACAAGCAACGGGCGGCCGACCGCCGTGCCGATGCGGCTCGTGCCCGTGTGAATGCAGACGATGCACGAGAAGAGGCGGAGAACGCCAACAGCGATGAAAACCGAGAGTTCTGGGAAAGCCAGGCCGAGGCTTACGACAGCCACGCCGAGATCCTGGAGAACAGCGCCCAGAACAACGAGGAATCTGCGGATTACTACAACGACGCCGCCGAAACCTACGAAGCCGATGCCGTACAGACCAAGGTCAATTTGGGTCACGCAGTAGCCGAACAGGCTCAGCGCA
>JAJDCW010000105.1 GCA_029260635.1 Phycisphaeraceae bacterium
CCGCGGGTATCCCGCCGGGCGGCAATGGCGCGAATCTCGCTGACAAGCGTTGGTACTACTACGGTAACGGTCACGGCGTAGCCCCGACGCTCAATACCGACTCGGGGTCGGATAAGAACGTCACGATGACGTTGGCCAAGAATATCGGAACGGTTAAAGGCACTGTCGTGTATGACGTGGTCGGCGCCTCCGATGATCTGTATGCGGACACCACCAATTTCCCCCTGAATAAGACGGTCCGTCTCGAAGCCGACTGGAACCCTGTCGGAGCACCGACCCCGCCCGCCGGGACCTTCAATGGCAACCCCTGGATCGGCATTCGGTATTACACCACCGACACGAAGACACCGACCGGATCGTTTGGATACAACGACACCACCGGCACAGACATCTCATCCGGCCCTGTGATCTCGGCCGATATCAAGTACCTCGGCGATTCCGAGGCGCCGCAGGTTTATCTTGAAGTGGTCGACGCCGACCAGGAAATCTGGACCAGCAAGACCCCCCAGACGCTGTCCACAGATATGACCACTCACAGCTTCAAGATCGAGAAGGCCAACTTCTTCCGTAACGGCTTCTCCCCGGTCTACACCGACAGCTCGGGCAACCTTAAAAACGGCGGCGACCACATCCAGGACTACGACCTGGCGACCTGGAATGACCCGTCCATCCCACCGACACGCAGCAACGTGCTCAACACGGACAAGATCCAGGCCGTCAGCCTGCTCTTTGTCTCGGATCACGGCGGCTTGTCCTCTGATAAGCCTTCTTTCATCGTGGACAACCTCGAGTGGAACGCAACACCCGACGTGACGAACCAGTCTCTGGTTGCCACCGTAGCTAGCTGGTCGGGTTTGCCTCACTTCTTTATGACCTACGACATCCCCGGCTCAGGTCTGGACCTCACCAATGACCCGGTGATCTCCTACCAGATGAGGCACGAGAACCGGACTTCGGGTGTAACCAATAACCCCACGGTTGAGTTCCTCTTTACCGACGGGACGACGAACACCACATGGTGCACGTATACGAACCATCCGCTTAAGGATGTATACCGCAAGGGATTTATTCAGCATCTCGATTCAGCGAATTTCTTCAGGTACTCCGGTTCGGGTTCGTGGGCCATCGACAACATCGTGGATGTCGGTTGGGCCGTGGTCGGCAACGGCGCGAGCTCTGGTAAATCGGTTGTTCAACTCGATGATGTCTACTGGGCCTCGGGCCTCGTCGCAGATAAGCCGACGCTCCCCGTTTTGACCAGCATCGAGGCGCCGGATACCACCATCGACTTCGGTGAGTTCGCGGCTGATTCCGCGCACGACCCGGACTCGGATGACGACCACCAGCTCGGTTTCCCGCCGTCGACCGCCAACCCGGCGTTCCCGTACGGGATCGACGAGGGCACGTGGTTCGCATTTGGTACGGCGTATGAGTCCCACGAGGTCAACATCACCCCCGATGGTCTCACGCCAGCCGGTTTTTCCGAGGGTGCCCGTTACCTGACGATCCGTGCTGACTGGAACCTGGGTTCCGGCGCGAATCTCCGGTACCTGCCCTATAACTACGCCACGCTGAATCTTAGCGGCGGGCACGCGATCAACTATCGTGTCCGTGCCAGTAATGACCCGGCGGTGGGCAGCACGTCCCACAGGCTCGTTGTCATCGACCGTGACGGAACCATCGCGACCAGCGCGGCGGATTCATCCATCACGACTTCATCGACTTATGATGAAAAGTCAATCGACCTGTCCAGCCTGACGATTCAGGAAGCCGGTAATACGACCGGACTGGACCTCACCAAGATCGGACTGATCGGCTTCGATTTTAATAACACCACCACGCATACGACCGGTGATACTCAGACGTTCTTCATCGACTACCTGCGTGATGTGTCTGCGGCCCCATCGGGTCTGTCCGCAACGATGGACAGTTCATCACAGATCGACCTGGCGTGGACCGACAACTCGCCGAATGAAGCAGGCTTCAAGATCGAGCGTAAGACCGGTTCGGGTGGGGCATGGGCCGAGATCCATACCACCTCAGCGAACGCAACGAGTTACAGCGACACCGGGTTGTCCGCCAACACGACTTATTTCTATCGTGTCCGGTCATACATCACCGAGGGTAACTCGAACTATTCAAGCGAGGCCTCGGACAGCACGGGCCCACCACCACCTCCAACTCTGGCGAGCATCAACTTCTCGTTCGGCGGCGGATCGGGTTATGTGTCCGGCACCATCGCAGACATGCCGGCTCCCTCGACGTCTTACAACGTCAGGACTTGGGTTAAGACAGATATCTACTACCGCGCAGGCAAGGATATCAACCCGGCCTCTAACGGCTCGTTCAGCGCGTCGGGCTTGTGGGGCAGCGCCGGCTCAGGGACCAAGATCTACGTCACCCTGCACCCGGACTCGACCGACCCCTGGGGCACCGGTACCGCGGCGGGCAGCCTGTCGACGTGGCAATGGCCCTCCGGATTAGGCACGGGTGCGATTGTTTTTGGCCCGTTTGATACACAGTAACCCGGTCTTAATGATCTAGTTGATTAAGACCCAGCCTATGTAAGGCGGGAGTCCCTAGCGGGGCTCTCGCCTTTTCCCGGTTTATCCGGGTGGCCAGTTTGAGGCATAGAAAGCCGTATCAAGCAAGCGTTTGCAGAGCCGGGAAGTTGGTTTGATGTCTGGCCAGAGGATGTCTGAGGAAATCGAGTATCAGGAGTATTCCATGCAGAATCCATCAACTCGACGGTGTTGGAACTTGGTCTGTCAGCTAAATCGACTATCGAAGCAGATAGCATTTAAGCGCATGCGAATTTCCAGCGAGGTCTTTAAGAATCTCGCGGTGTGCGGTTTGCTTGCGGTGATGTGCTGCCTGCTACCGGCTTCGCCTGTTGTAGCCCAGGGCCTTGAGGAATCTTCGCAGGCGGAGTCCCATGACGACCCGATGATTGAGCTGAACTTCGACGAGAATGTGGAGTTGAAGGTCCTGGTCGATTACGTCGCCAGGCGTCTGGACATCAACGTGCTGTACGACGAGCAGGTCGGCAACAAACTGGTGACGATCCGATCCCCGGGGCAGGTGCCTGAAAGCACGCTGCTCGGTTTGTTGGAGAGCGTTCTGCGGATGAAGGGGCTGGTGCTGGTCGATGCCGATCAACCCGGCTGGAAACGTGTTGTCCTGGAGGCTGAGATGGGGTCTTTCGCCAGGGCCGGCGACAAACACCGGGCCGGGGCCACCGCGGTGACGCAGGTATTCAGGTTGAGTCATCTTGATGGTAAACAGGCGGAGCAGATGGTGCTGCCGCTGCTGACCAGGCCCGGCGGCAACGCGCTGGGCATCCAGGGTCAACCGGTCCTGATCGTGACGGATTTCGCTTCGAACCTGCCTCGTATCCAGCGGGTCGTTGCATTAATCGATGAACCGCGTGGCGGCGTGGTCACGCGTTCATACACCGCCAACCACGCGGATATCACCGAATTATCTCGACTGGTCCAGGAGCTTGTCACCGCCAAGCACCAGGCGCAGTGGGGGGGTGCCCGGGAGGGCGACTCACAGATTTTTCTCTCACCCGTCACACACGCCAACCAGATCATGGTGGTCGGGATCGATGACCGGGTCGATGAAGCGATCGGCTTGCTGGCTGATTTAGATGTCCCGGAGCGTTTAGTCACCCGGGCGTACCAGTTCCAATACACTGACCCCGGGCGGATCAATGCCTTGATACAGGGCCTGCTGGGCCCCGCGATCAAACAGCATCAGTACCGGTATGTCATCGATGAAGACCTCGGCTTGTTGGCTGTGGCTACCACCGAGGCCGTGCATGACCAGATCCAGCGGCTCGCCGATGATCTGGACGCCGCCCCCGTAGAAGACCAGAGCCCGGTGCGAATTTATAAGTTGCTGAACACGGTCGCGGCAGACGTCCTGGCGACCATCCGCGCCCTGGACGGCAGCCAGGGGTTCGCTACTTACCTGGCGTTGGAAGGAAACGACAGTGAGTCAGGCGCAAGCACGAGCGGTCCGCGTTTGTCTGATGCCATTAGGCGGGATGAATCCAACCAGAACCCTCAGAACGCGATGCCTGAGGTCCAGAATCAGGATCAGTCAGTTTCATCCAACGGCGTCATTCTTCCCGCAAGCGAATCCGATGTCCGCGTCGCCGTGGATGAGCACACCAACAGCATTATTGTTATGGCTCCTCCCGCGGAACAGAAAGTATACGAACGCCTGATTCAGCTGCTGGACAAGCGCCGTCCCCAGGTC
>JAJDCW010000106.1 GCA_029260635.1 Phycisphaeraceae bacterium
TACAGGGTCGGCGAGGCGCTGGTGCGGGTGGCCAGCCAGCGGACCCCCTGCGGGAAGCTGGAGCACCGTGTGGGTGCCAAGGGGTTTGCCAAGCGGTACGCGGAGACGGGGCGTTACGGGTTGTACCTGCGGGTTCGTGAGGCCGGCCAGATCAAGGCGGGTGATGAGGTCGTATTGGTTGAGAAAAGCCCGTCGGGATTCGGGGAGGTCGAGCTGGGCGAATTATTTATGAATCGACCGAAGGACGTAGACGGGATGCGTCGGGCGTTGACGGTCGAGGGTCTGGGTGTACGGATGCGCGAGGCGTTCGAGAAGCGGATCGCGGCGGCGGTAGCCGATTAATCCGCCCCTTTGCCGGTGTCGTCGCTGGGTACGTATGACCTGACGTGATAAGATAACTCAGGAAGCACCTGGGGGCCGCGGTATAAGCCGAAGTTGAGATAGATCAAACGGATCGCCTGGGCGATCGGGTTATCGTTCTGCTCGCCCATCTGCTCAAGGGGTGTATCGAAATCCGTGAAAAAGGTCTCTGCAACACCCATGACGCCGTGAGGCTGGAGGTAATCCAGGTCCGGCGTGGCATCCCCGCGGTCGCCGATGAAATAGACATCGTCTTCGAGTGTCTCTGCGAGGACCTCACGATCGCCGCGGTTGAGCTGCTCGATCCATGATCCGTAGGACCAGTCGCCGTCGACCACGGTGTGCTGGTGGCGCACGGCCCCGGCAAAACGCTGATAGAACTCAACCGAGGAGGTGTGTTCGGTCGCCAGATCGACGCGCCACCACGCGGGCGAACGGTCGTGTCGTTGCCGGACCATCTCGCCGGCGGCGTCGGGGTTGTAGGCGGGGATGTCCGAGGGCGGCGCGATCTCCGTAGCGGCGGAAGCGACGATCTCGGTGGGCTCCGAAATGTTGATGCGCCCGGCACGATCCGCGACCGTGAGGCCGCTGGCGTTGCCTGCGAAGAAGGCCTGGTTGAGCAGGTCCGCGTCGCCGAAGTCATTTTGCCTTTTGGCGAACTCCGCGCCGGGGCCGGGCGCGTACTGTGTCTGCCGCCACGCCTCGTATCGGTCGGTCACGCTGGATCGTTGAAGCCGTGTCATCGACTGGCCAAAGAAAAACAGCAGCGCGAGGATCACGAAGATTAAGGGGAGGACCAGGACGGTCTCCATCATCGCGGTGCCGCGTTGACGGGATGGATTTATCACAGAGGCGCAGAGGCACAGAGAATGCAAAGAATAGAAAGCATCCCGAGACGATGATCGCCACGGCTTATACTTCTCTGTGTCTCTGTGTCTCTGTGGTAAAAACATGAAATTCTCAGTGGTTAAGCATCACATCGGCGAGTGACTGGACGCTGCGGAGGTAGTCGGCCATCTGCTGGACCTCATCGGGGTCTAGGCCGTCGATACTGTTTGAGGCCGATACGGCTGCGTCGGCACGGGCGACCCAGTCGTCGAAGTCGGTCACGGGCTCGAGCTTGGCCTGCCAGGCCTGCGTCCAGAGGTCCCAGGAGTGGTTGTTGAAGACACGGGCCTGGGCGATGGCGGTGTTGTAGGGATAAGCGCGGTCGCCGTTGAACCGTGTGGGCCAGAAGCCGGGCCTGCTGGGTTCGCGGGCGACGCCGAGAAAAGTCAGGAACTCCCGGCGGGCGCTGAAGCTGTTCGGCGGAACCAGCTCGTGGATGAAGTCCACGGGCGCGGGTGCGTCGGCGCTATTGCGATCGAAACCTTCCCAGGGATTGTTGACCTCGACATCGATGCCGACATTAACACCGACGAGCATGACATCGATCTCCCAGTGGACCTCCTGCGCGGCGAAGATCGGGTTGCCGTCGGTATCGGTCCCGATACGCTTGGGCGGGAGCCCGATCGAGTTGTCGCCGCCCTGGGTATTGCTCTCGGGGTCGGTCTCGTAGGTCGCGGAGATGCGCCAGATATGGTCCTGGACTCTGCGCCAGGTCGGGCCGGAGGTGACGGTACCCGGGTCGATTCGGATCGGCGGGCCGTCGCGGGGGTCCTGCCAGCCGCCGCGGTGGATCACGAAGGGGGTGGTTCGGCCCCGGATGTAATTCCAGGTGACGCCCTGTCGGCCGGGGTGGCCGGGGTCGTCGGCGACACGGCTCTTCATCTCCACAACAACAAACGCGGTTTGGCGGATATCGGTTTCGGAGACACCGTAAGCGTATTCATCGTTTCTATCGGTGGTACGTTCGTTGTCACTATCGATATCCACTTCCCAGTTGGATTCGAGCACCGTACGGGCCGTCGTGCCGGGCCAGAGGTAGTTCGACTTGATGGAGTAGAGTTCCCAGACCTTCTGGCTAAGCGGGCTCCAGCTTCTTCGCCTGATGTAAGAATCACTTGGAACCCTCCCGAGCATCACTTCTTGCGGACCATCGACGTAGTATTCTTCGGGGTCTTTAGCGGGGGTTGGGGACGATGAAACAGGTGGACTGGGGAAGCCGCGCAGGTCGTTGCCATTCGTACCGACCGCCCGATCGGTCTTACGCCAGCCAAACAGGGCATCCCAGGGGCCGCGGTTTGTGACTTCGTTGTCGATCTGGCCTAGACCTTTAGAAACGGAATCCACAATCAGGTCGCGGTCTGCACCGGGGAGCAGGCCCTTCTTGACGGGCCGCTCGAAGTCGTCGAAGACGCCGCGCCGCCAGGGGATCGAAGGGGCTGCGGGCAGGAGCAGGCCGGCGTTGCCCGGCTCATCGTTGCCGAGGTTCGCCTGCACGGAGCGTGTCGCGGCGGACTGAGCGGAGTCGGCCAGGGTCTGCATCACGGCCCGGCTGTGCGCATCCATCGAGCGCATCGCCTGGTGCATCTTCCCCATCTCGCCGGAGGGAGCGGTGTACCAGGTCATCTCGGGGACGAGATCGGGTTGGCTGCGGAATAAATCGTCAAGCTCTTGCAGGTTGCGCTGGGCCGAGACGATGCTGCCGGAATCGTTGGGGTCCATCTTCCTGCGCAGTTCCGCCTCAAACCAGGTGTCGATCACACCGGCACGGAGTTGTCCGGCGACCGCCAGGGCGACGGCATCGGTGTCGCCGAGTTCTTCTTCGGTTTCGTCGGTGATCGCCATGTCAATAGCCATGGGGAGGCTGTCAAGCAGGTTGACCGCGACGATGAGCTTGGTCGTCTCGACATTGTTCATCGCGACGGTGTTAAATGAACGGGCGACCTGGGACGCCCCGCCGACGGCGGAGGCATCGGCGGCGTGCTGGGTGACGATGCGCCCCTGCACGCTGGTGCCGACGTTGATGACGTAGAACACCAGCGAGGCGATCAGCATGATGGCTATCAGCGCGATGACCATCACGACGCCACGGTCGCGCGGGTCGGGCAGGGGTGTCTGGGTGCTATCCATTGCCGCCCCCCCCATTCTTTTCGAGTTCGGAGGCGACCAGCTCACGGAGCTGGTTCAGCTCTTCGGTGATGCGCAGGTTAGCGGCGGTGTTGAGGATGCCGTTGGCACTGGTCCACTGCTTGTTGCTGATGTAGCTGCGTGCCTGGGCGAGCAGGTGGTTGAACTCGGTGTCGTCGAGGCGCTGGCGGACCTCTTCGGTGTCCATGGTGTCGCGGGCCTTGCGGTAGGCGCGGGTGGCCTGCGCGAAGCGGCCCTGCTCGGCGAAGCCGTCGCCTTGGCGGACAAAGCCGCGGTAGCGGACGTGCTGCTCGTGGCGGGTGATGGCCTGGTCGATGGCGAGGTTATCCGGCGCGAGTTCCTTGGCCTTGGCGAGTTCGGTGCCGGCCTGTTCGAGCTGACCGGACGCGATCAAGTGCTCGGCCTGCGCTAATGCGATCCCGGCCTCGACCCGGCGAAGGTCGGCAAGCAACGCCTCGTCTGGGCCGTGAGACAGCGCGCCTTTGTAGTGACCGGCCGCCTGGTCGAGTTGGCCCATCGCTTCGGCGCGGCGGGCGGCATCGACCTGGGATTGCTTCTCGATCGTGACGTTCATCCGCGCCAGCCAGCCCCGGGCCTCGGCGCTGTCCGGGTCGTAGCCCAGCGCTGCGGTGAAGGCGGTCTGCGCCCCGGCGGCGTCCCCGGCCTCGGCGAGGGTGCGCCCCTTCTCGACCTCGGCACGCGCTTTTACTAGCGGGATGCGTGCGGCCAGTTCGGCGGCATCGCGCAGGCCCAGCGCTTGCTGGAACGACGTGACCGCCTGCTCAAACTCGCCGGCCGATTCGTGGGTTTCGCCCTGCTTGACCAGCTCGCTGAACTGCTTCTCGGTCTCTAATGTTTTCAGGCGTTCGTCGATGCGGGGGCTCTGGACCCGGCGGGTGATCCCCTTTAAATGATTGATCGCGCCATCGAAGTCACCGTCCCCGGCGAGCCTGTCGGCCTCGGCGAGCGCTTCATCGACCTGCTGTGAATTCAGTAGCGTGTCGATCTGGACCTGATAATCAAGGAGTTGGTTCTTCTCTTCCTCGGTGAGCCCGGTGCGGTGTGATTCTTCGATGAGGGCGCGGGCCTGGGCGAAGCGTTCGGCGTCCAGGTGTTCCCGGACCTCGGCGACCGATTGCTCAAAAGCCTTACGCCGTTGAACCTCATCGGTCAGGTCCTTGACCGCCTGCCTGCTGGCGGGACCGGCTTCGCCGAGCCTGTCGAGTTCGTGCAGAGAAACCAGCGCGCTGTCGTATTCCGCCGCGACGAGACCCATCTGGGCTTTGGCTAACAGCGCACCGGCCCGGCCGTGCAGCCCCAGGGGATCGTCCGTCGAGGGCCAGGCCCCGGCCTGCGCTTCGTAATCCACCAACGCCTCGGCAAACCGGCCCGCCTTGTAATCCTGATCGGCATCGACGAGCACGCTGGCCGACAGCGCGCGTTTCTGCTCGAGCTTCTGGTGCTTGATCGTGCTGACGGTAAGCCAGACACCGCCGGCGATGAACAGCACCACGGCCGCGGCGATGGCGAAGACCATCGGGACCTTGCTCTGTGGCGGGAGCACCGCGGTATCACCCGGGCCGGTGGCGACGACCTGCGGGCCTGATGGGGAGAAAGCATCCGGAGAGACCTCGGCCTGGTCGATCGCCTTCTGCCCGAAGTGCCGCTGGATCGCTTCGAGCAGCTGCGAGGCGGAATTGATGCGTTTAGTGCGGTCCTTGGCCATCATCCGCGCAACCAGATCGCCCAGCCGGACCGGGACACGCGGGTTCAGCTCGTGCAACGGGGTCGGCAGGACCTTGGCGTTGGTGTGCCACTTCATCCAGCGCATCGCCGAGCTTCGCGGGTCGGAGAGGACGGCGCTGAACGCCTGCTCGAATGCGCCGCGCCCGGCGAGCATCTCGTAGGCGACCATGCCCAGCGCGTAGATGTCTGACGTGGAATCAGCGGCATTCCCGTGGAACAGCTCGGGGGCCATGTAACGGGCGGCGTCGGGATTGAGCGCTTCCTGATCGCCGATGAGCCCGGCCAAGCCGATGTCGCAGACCTTTACACCGCCGCTGAGCCGGAGGATGATGTTGCTGGGCCGCAGCCCGCCATGAACCAGGCCGTGGGTGTGGACCTGATCCAGAACCTTGGCGGTGGCGTGGATGATGCGCAGGCCGCGGACCAGGTCGAACGGGTCGGGCCGGCTGGAAAGCAATTGATCGACACTCGCGCCGCTGATGAAGTCGCTGATAACAAACGCACCACGCGGGTCGTCGGAAAGCTCATTCATCAGAACCACCCGGCGGACCTTCCCATCCAACGCTTTCTGTTTCTCAACCTCGCGCTGACAGCGCTCCAGAAAAATGCGTTCACGTGCGGCGGGCGAGCCGGGAATGAGTTGACGGATTACGACCTCCTTGCCGGCGGTCGTATCCTGGGCCCGCCATAAGGCGGACGCCGAGCTTGTCCCGAGTTCGCTGACGACGGTATACGGGCCGAGGGTGTCGCCGGGCTTGAGCGCGGGGGCGTGATCCATTGCGTGATCCGGGGTGCCGGGTACGGGTTGTTCGTTTTCTGAGGTCATCGAATCTCTTCGTATTTCGGTTTATCTTTTGTCATCGTGTGATCCGTTCGATCGGCGGCTGCTCGGGGAGGCTGGGGTCTATGCCTTCATTGGTCAGGGTGTAGTGGGCGGTCACGTTGGCGTACTTGCCCCGGCCGTCGGCGTGCTCACCGTCGGCAAAGATCCCCCGGACGTAGGGGACGCTCAGGTTCAGCCGGTGCTCGACACGGACGGTGATCGTTTCGCGTGGGCCGAAGTTGTAGAAGTCCCCAGCCGAGGCGATGTCTACCAGGTCCAGGTCTTCGTTAAGGATATCACTGTAAAGGATCTGGACGTCAGTATTCTCCGCGGCGTAACGCAGACGGGCGGCGGCGAGGGTATCGACCCATCGGGGCGCGTCCTGGCCGTAGCTGGCGAAGTGATCGTTCAGGCCATCGACGAGTTCGCCGGTGCGCAGGTTCTCGCTGCTGTCGTCCAGCTTCCCACAGACGGGCATCACCGCGAGGTAGGCGGCGGCGCGGATCGCGTCGAACTTCGGTGAGCCCTCGTCAGGCACGATGGTGTTACGACCTTCGACGCCTTGATGGGAATAATCCGCTGGGATGTAGACAATAGCGGATCGTGTCGCGGCGAAGGCGGCGTAGTGGACGAACTGGTTGCCGACCATCAGCAGCGTCGACTGCACGAGGATCAGCGTCAGGAACAGGACGATGGGGAAGACCATACAGAACTCGATGGTCGCGGTGCCGGACTCCTGAGCCAGCGCGTGACGCCACCTTGGCGCGGGCGTGCAGGCCTGCCGCCTGGGGTCCGCTGAATTCAGACCGTCGGGCTCGATCGGCATCATCTCCTTTCACATAGCCCCGGCGTTCCCCCGGAGTTCCCCCGGAGTTCCCCCGGCCCCCCCGGAGTCTCCCGGGGCACGGTGGTATTCTACCCGATGCCCCACGCCCGGACGATGGCAGAACGCCCGAAAACCCCTTCGATTTCACGGGACCGGGCCGTCAGCCCCCGAAAAACATGCCCCGGGGCTTGAGCCGGCCACCCGGGAGACGTACATTGGGGCGTTTGGTCTGAGTCATATCGCGAGGCAGGGTCATGCAGGGATCGGGAACTGAATACACCGGGAACATCGTGGACATCGTCCGTCGGCGGGTTTTCTATGGCACAGTCACCGTGACAGACGGCCAGATCGAATCCGTCATCGAGGATGAATCCGGCAAGGTCCGAGACGACGCGACGTACTTCATGCCCGGCTTCGTCGATGCCCATATCCATATAGAAAGTTCCATGCTCACCCCCTGCCAGTTCGCTTTGGCGGCGGTGGTACACGGGACGGTGGCGACGATCTCCGACCCGCACGAGATCGCGAACGTGCTGGGGATCGAGGGCGTGAAGTTCATGCTGGACAACGCGGAGCACACGCCGTTGAAGGTCATGTTCGGCGCGCCGTCGTGCGTGCCTGCGACGACGTTCGAGACGGCGGGCGCGTCGCTGGATTCCAAGGCCGTGACCGAGCTTCTTGATGACCCGAGGATCGGGTACCTCAGCGAGGTGATGAACTTCCCCGGCGTCCTGATGGGCGACCGGGACCTGCTCGCGAAGATGGGCGCGGCGAAGCTGCGCAACAAACCTATCGACGGCCACGCCCCGGGGCTGCGCGGCGACGAGGCCGCAGCTTACATCCGCGCCGGCATCAGCACGGACCACGAGTGCTTCACCAAGGACGAGGCCCTGGACAAACTCGCGGCCGGGGCGATGATCCAGATCCGAGAGGGATCAGCGGCCCGGAACTTCGAGGCGTTGTACACCCTCATCGACGAGTTCCCCGACAAAATCATGCTGTGCAGCGACGACAAACACCCCGACGAATTAATGAATAGCCACATCGACGACCTGGCCCGCCGTGCGGTAGCCAAGGGGATGGACCCGATGAACGTCATCCAGGCCGGATGCGCGAACCCGGTGCATCACTACCGGCTGGATGTAGGACTGTTGCAGGAAGGCGACCCGGCGGACTTTATCGAGGTCGACAACCTGTGCGACTTTAACGTGCAGCGGACGTTTATCGACGGGGCCTGTGTCGCGGAGATGAGTAAGCCGTTGTTGCCAGAGCCGTCCGCGTGTGAGTTGCCGAATCGTTTCGAGGCCGAACCGGTCACGCCGGGTGACCTTCGGCTGCCCTGCCCGTCCGGCAAGGCGCGCGTGATCGGGGCGCTGGACGGGCAACTCATCACCGAGCAGCGCGTGCTGGATGTCAAGACCACTGCCGACAACGCGGTGGCTGACACGGACAATGACATCCTCAAGATCGTGGTCGTGAACCGCTACCAGCAGGCCCCCGATAAAGGGGTCGGGAGTCGTTTTCCCGCCCCCGCCGTCGCTTTGATCCAGGGCTTCGGCCTCAAGCGCGGTGCCATCGCGTCAAGCGTGGCGCACGACTCACACAACATCGTCGCGGTGGGCACCCACGACAACGAACTGGCCAAAGCGATCAACCTCGTGATCGAGAGCTGCGGCGGCCTGAGCGTCGCCGACGGCGGGAGGGGCGAGGTGCTGCCCCTACCGATCGCGGGCCTGATGTCCACCGGGTCCTGCGGCGAGGTCGCCGAGGCTTACGCCACGCTGGACAAGGCGGTCAAAGCCATGGGCTCGACCCTGCGTGCACCCTACATGACGCTCTCATTCATGGCCCTGCTGGTCATCCCCAGCCTCAAGCTCAGCGACGAGGGACTGTTCGACGGGGCGAAATTCGCGTTTGTGCCCGTGGATGCCGGGGAAGATTCCTGAGAATCAGGCATGGGCCCGGGCGGGTGTTGGCTTATAATACTGGGATCGACTCTCGGCTTAATGTCTCACGTGGGCGCAACCTGTCATGTTGAAATCAGCTCAAACAACACGCGACCACTTAATGGTCTACATCAATGGTGAACGGCACGACGTGTCGGGCGCGGATGCGTTCCTGACACTCTCGGACTTCCTCCGCCACCGGCTCGGCCAGGTCGGCACCAAGATCGTCTGCTCGGAGGGCGACTGCGGCGCGTGCAGTGTGCTGGTCGGACGGGTGAGCCCCCCCGGAGATGAGGAAGGTAAATCCGGGGGTCAATCCGGGGGTGGTAAGATCATCTACCGGGCGATCGACTCGTGTATCCAGTTCATGTATCAACTCGACCGGGCACACATCGTCAGCGTCGAGGGACTGAAACGCAATGGGCTGCTCAGCCCGGTGCAGGACGCGATGGTGAAGTGCCACGGCTCGCAGTGCGGGTTCTGCACCCCCGGGTTTGTCGTCACGATGGCGGGGCTGCTTGAAGACGAGGCGGCCGAACGCAAACAAGCGTTGACGCCGGACGAGCTGCGCTACGGGCTGACGGGGAACCTCTGCCGATGTACCGGGTATGTGCAGATTATTGATGCGGGCTGCTCGGTCGATCCCGGGAAGACCGCACGGGTCAGTGAGTTGTACCCCGACGGGCCGATCGCGGAGGCGTTTGGCTCGCACACGGCGGAAAGTGTCGTAGTGAAGGATGACGGCGAACGGACGATCGCGTTGCCGGCGACGCTGGCCGAGGCGGTCGCGTTCAAGGCGGCCCACCCCGATTGCACCGTCGTCGCGGGGGCCACCGACATCGGCGTGCAGCACAACAAAGGCAAGATCGCCCCGAAAGATATTCTCTGCCTTGCGAATGTTGCAGAGATGAAGGGGAACGAGCTGACCGGCGAGATGCTCACCATCGGCGCGGGGACGACGTGGACCCGGGTGGAGCGGGCGATCAAGGACGCGGTGCCGCAGTTTTACAACGTGTTGACGTTGTTCGGTTCTCCACAGATCCGAAACGCCGGGACGATCGGCGGGAACATCGCCAACGCCAGCCCGATCGCCGACTCCGTGCCGTTTCTCTTTGTGACCGGAGCCGAGTTAGAGCTTGCCGGGCCAAAAGGGTCGCGACGGGTCGATATCAACAACTTCTACTTCGGGTACAAGAAGTTTGACCTGCGAGAAGACGAACTGATCGCCCGGGTGCATATCCCGCTGCCGACCGAGGCGCAGACGTTAAAGCTCTACAAGGTTTCGCGTCGGCGTGACCTGGATATCTCGACGTTCACCGCGGCGGTGCTGGTTGAGCTGGACGAAGCCGGGGGGACGATACAAAACATCCGGATCGCTTACGGCGGGGTCGGGCCCGTGGTGCTCCGACTACCTAAGACAGAGACGTTCTTAACCGGCAAGCCGTTTGAGGAATCGGTACTGCGGGAGGCGGGCAAACTGGCAAGGTCCGAGGTCACGCCGATCACCGACGTCCGCGGCAGCGCCGGGTTCAGGCAGCAGCTGGCGGAGAACATCTTGAGCCGGTTCTACTTTGATTGTGCACAACCGGAGGCGGTGTGACCCCATGAAAACAGTAGGTCAACCCATCCCGCACGATTCCGGGCGAGGACACGTCACGGGCGAGGCGTTGTACATCGACGATATCACGGCCATATCCGATGAGTTATTCGTCGATTTCGCCGGTTCGCCTGTCGCACGTGGGACGATCACATCGGTGGACATCTCCGAAGCGAAAAAAGTGCCGGGCGTAGTCGGGGTATATACCCACGAAGACATCCTCGGGCACAACCAGTTCGGGGCGGTGTTTCACGACGAACCGTTCCTGCCAAACGAGCGGGTTGAGTACGTTGGGCAGCCGATCGTGATCATCGCCGGCAATACGCGCGAAGCGGCGCTGGCGGGTCGTCGGGCGGTGAAGATCGAAATCGCAAGCGAAGATCCGGTGCTAGATATCGACACCGCGATCGATAACAAAAATTTCCTCGGACCGGAACGACGCATCGAACGGGGTGATTTTGATTCGGCTTGGGCGCAGGCCGAGCACAAGATCGAGAGCACGTTCGACAGCAACGGACAGGAGCAGTTCTACCTGGAGAGCCAGGCGTGCATCGCGTACCCGGGCGAGGACGGGCAGATCGCGGTCGAGTCTTCCACGCAGAACCCGACCGAGACGCAGGCCGTGTTGGCCGAGGTCCTGGGGCTTGGTATGCACGAGGTGGTCGTGCGCTGCAAGCGGATGGGCGGCGCGTTCGGCGGCAAGGAAACACAGGCCGCGATCCCCGCACTCATGGCGGCGCTGGTCACCCAGAAGACCGGACGGGCGGCGCGCGTCGTCTACACCAAAGACGACGACATGAAAGTCACCGGCAAGCGGCACCCCTACAAGACTTTCTACAAGGCGGGGTTCGATGCGGACGGCCGACTCACCGCGGTGCAGTTGGACTTCTATTCCGACGGCGGCGCGTTTGCGGATCTGTCCACCGGGATCATGGAACGCACGCTGCTGCACGCGGACAACGCGTACTACCTGCCGAACGTGAAGATCAAGGGCCGTATCTGCAAGACGAATATCCCCCCTAACACAGCCTTCCGCGGCTTCGGCGGGCCGCAGGCGATCGCGGTGATCGAGAACATCATCCAGGAGGTCGCCGCCGCGTTGGGCAAAGACGCGTTCGAGATCCGCAAGCTCAACTGTTACGGCGACGCCCCGCGCAACACAACGCCCTACGGCCAGGAGGTCCAGAATAACCTGCTGCCGCAGATTCTGGATCAACTAGCCGAAACAAGCCACTACAAGAAGCGGCTCGCGGAGGTGGAGGCATTTAACCAGACCTCACCGACGAGACTCAAGGGCATCGCGATGACGGCGGTGAAGTTCGGGATCTCCTTCACGACCAAGTTCCTGAACCAGGGCAACGCGTTGGTCAACGTCTACACCGACGGGACCGTGCAGGTCTCCACCGGCGCGACCGAGATGGGCCAGGGCGTGAACACCAAGATAAGGCAGATCGTCGCCGACGAGTTTGGGATTCCGATCGACCGGGTCGTGGTGATGACGACCTCGACCGAGAAGAACATCAACACCTCCCCCACCGCCGCCAGCGCGGGCACCGACCTGAACGGCGCCGCGGCGGCGATCGCCTGCGCGAAGATACGCCAACGCATGGCCGGGTATGCGGCCGAACTCTTTGCCGAAACGAATAAGGACGCCGCGCCGGATCCCGAATCGATCTGCTTCGAAGGCGGTCACGTCTTCGACCAGCGTAACGCCGACCACAAGATTCTGTTCGGTGAGTTCACCAATAAGGCGCGGATGGCGCGGATCGACCTGGGCGCACGCGGGTTCTACAAGACGCCCGGCATCGACTTCGACCGGGAGACCGGCAAGGGCAATCCGTTCTTCTACTTCACGAGCGGGGCCGCGGTCGCCGAGGTCGACATCGACCGGTTCACAGGCGACCTGCGCGTGACCGGCATCGATCTATTGATGGACATCGGGCGGATGATCAACCCCGGGATCGACCACGGCCAGGTCATCGGTGGGTTCGTCCAGGGCATGGGCTGGTGCACCACCGAAGACCTTGTCTACAACGACCGGGGCGAACTGCTGAGCTACTCCCCCACCACGTACAAGATCCCCAACATCACCGACATCCCCGAGCGGTTCAACATCGCGTTCGTGGATAACGACGGCAACGCGAAGAACATCCGCAGCAGCAAGGCGGTCGGCGAGCCTCCGCTGATGCTGGGCATCTCGGCATGGGCCGCGGCGAAGCACGCGCTTAGCTGCGTCGCGGGCACGGGACCGGTCGCGTTGAGCCTGCCTGCGACCAACGAGGCGGTCCTGATGTCGCTGACCGACATCCCGCAGCTTGCACAGCAACGCTACGGCGGGAAGCGGTAGAATGGTGATTGATGGCTGACCCCGGATACATGCAGCGATACCTGGAGCTTAGCGACAGCGGCACGCCCTTCGTGAGCGTGACGATGGTGCAGGCGGTCGGGAGCACGCCCCAGGACGCGGGGAGCAAGATGCTCGTCACCGGCAAGGGGCTGTTATACGGCACGGTCGGCGGCGGGCGTATCGAAGCCAAAGCCATCGACCACGCGATGGCGATGCTCAAAGAAGAGAAAGACAACGGCTCGCACACCGACTTCGTCGAATGGAACCTGCAGAAAGACGTGGGGATGACCTGCGGCGGGACGGTCAAGCTGTATTTTGAATCCACGAACCATCGGCCCTGGCGGATCGTGATCTTCGGAGCGGGGCATGTTACGCAGGCACTGGTGCGGCTGTTGACCACGCTGCCCTGCCGGGTGACGTGTATCGATCCCCGGGCGGACTGGCTGAATAAGTTGCCCGTAGCACCGAATGTGGAAACGGTGTTGACCGACGACTCCCCCGGTCAGGTCACGGGGTTGACCGATGATGCGTTTGTGATCTGCATGACGCGCGGGCACAAGTCGGATCTGCCGGTGCTTGTGGAGATCTTCAAGCAGGGGCGTGCGTTCCCCTACCTGGGCGTGATCGGGAGCAAGTCCAAGGCCGCCGTGCTGGGGCGTGAGTTGGCTGAGGCGGGGGTCCCCAAAGACAGACAATCTTTCCACTGCCCGCTGGGACTGCCGATCGGGACGAACCACCCCGGCGAGATCGCGGTCTCCATCGCGGCACAACTCCTTGAGGCGCGGGGCTAAGCCATGAGCAACCGGGTGCTGATGATCATGTCCGTCTCATTCATCGCGGTGATTTTTTTGGCCGGCGTGGGGATGATCGGTGTGACCCGTTACCTCCAGGCGTCGGCACAAGACCCGCAGACGCTCATGATCGACGCGGAGGCCGCCATCGCCGCGAACGACGCGGCACAACTCGCCATCCTTATAGATCGTCACCCGGTGCTGGCGACAACCATCTCGGACGCCGACGGCCGGACGCTGCTCCACCACGCCATGCAAGGGGGCGGCGACGAGGCCTGCACTCAGATACTCATCGACGCCGGTGCCGACGCAAACGCAGCGGATTTCGAGGGACGCACACCCCTGCACCGGCTATGCGAACACACCACCGGGTCGCTCAGCCCGATCGTGGTTGAGTTGTTGGCGACCCACGGCGCAGACATGAACGCGGTCGATCACAAGGGCGTCAGCCCGATCGACCAGATGGTGGAACCGGAAACGGACCGGTACGCCGAAGTGTTCCCCGATTTTTACACGAACCCCACGACCTCAAACCGCAACCTGCTCAAGCAGCACGGCGCGAAGGAGTAGCGATTTTGAATAAGGGCCTGGTTGCAGCCTGTGCTTTATTGCCCGCAGCTGTACGCAACCTCGCCATTAACAATCGTCTGGGTGAGCCAGCGGTCGTCGTAGGCAAACATCACCATGCCCAGCGGGTCGTGCGCATCCTGCCAGGGGATGTCCGGCCGGAGGATAACCAGGTCAGCTTCGGCATTTTGCTGGATGCGTCCGGTATCGGGCCAGCCCATCGCGTCGGCGTTGCCGGCGGTCGCCTGCCACCAGGCCTCGCTCGCGGAAGGCGCGCCCTTGGCCTCTGCGTAGAAAGTCGCCTCGATCATGGCCCGGGCGACACGGACCATGCTGCGTTCGTAGCCCCCCCCGATGTCGCTGCCAAGCGAGACGGTGATGCCGTCGGCGTTGAGTTGTTCGCGTTTCATCGTGCCGGAACGCAGAAACGAGTTAGCGGTCGGGCAGTGTGCGGCGACGGAGCCGGTCTCGGCGATGAGTCGGCGTTCGTTGTCATTCAGGTAGACGCAGTGGCCCAGCAGCGTGCGTGGCGAGAGCAGGCCCGCCCGGTGGTAGACGCTGGTGTAGTCCGGTCCACCGTGGAGTTTGGCGACGGCCTCGAGTTCGGGCAGCATCTCCGCGAGGTGGGTCTGAACGTAGGCGTCGTGCTTCTTCGCCAGGTCGCCCGCGGCCTTCATTAGGCCTTCACTGCACGTGATCGCGAACCGCGGTGTAACCGCGGTACTGACACGGTTGCCGGGGGCGCGCTGTTCCGGCTGCGTCGGCCAATCATTGAGAAGCGATTCGGTTTCTGCGATGCATTCACCCGCGTCACGCAGCATCGAGTCGGGCGCTTCCTGGTCGATCAGGACCTGCCCGATGACGGCGCGCAAGCCGCGCCGCGCGGCGCAGTCCAGGGCACGCTTAGCAGCCTCGTGGTGGATGGTGGCATAGCCCGCAAAGCTTGTCGTACCCACAGACAGCAACTGATCGATCACCCGATCGGTCATCGCGCTGGCGTAATCGGGGTCGGCCCAGCGGGCCTCGTTCGGGAACGTCACCTGTTTGAGCCAGTCCAGCAGGCTCATGCCGTGCGCACCGATGAGGTCGAACTGAGGCAGGTGCATGTGGGTGTCAATAAAGCCCGGCGAGATTAGGCAGCCGTCCCCACCCAGATCGAAGGACGCGGGGAGCCCGCCCTCGTGGACCTCGACGATCCGCCCCGCATCGGTGCGGATAAAGCCCTCAGCCAAGCGCACACCCGGCCGCTCTCCCTCGGTATCGGGTAACAGCAGCGTGCCTGCAATAATCAAGAAATGCCTCCCATGTCCCCATGATACCCCGCACACGGGTGATCCCGCCAACGGGGTTGTGTATCAATCAAGTGATAACATTACGGCGAAAGTCGCGGTGAACACTTGAAACAGAAGCACAATAATCGCTATGGATAGTAACGCCCTCCTTGATCTTCGTCCTATCCAGAAACTGGCGGCAACCATAGCGGTGGAGATAAACGCCAGCACAGTAAATAAGATATCTTCCGGGGTACTATTTAGTAACGCGGTTCTGCCACAGCAAGTGCCCGCCACGTATAAAGCGGGGAGCGAAGGGATTATCTGCGTATTTGACCAGACGATTTCGCCCTGAATCCAAAGCGGCCAGGTGTTAAGTAGATACCAAGCCAGGATCACCACGATAAGCGCGGTGTACCAACTCGGCTTTCGATTCCACCAGGTGTCCTCTGCTCTTAGCTTATCGGGGTCAAAAACCTTCCCACACTCAGGGCAGCGTGGTTCAGATGCACCGGTCAGGTCGTACTCACACCCGGGGCACCGCAGTCCCGCGTATGGCAGACCGGTCGAATGAGAAGTTTTCCGTGTTTCGGTCATGGCAAGCTCTCGTACCGTATTTTACGGAGTTCCCATGAGCTTGTTCGGGGAATAATCCACCGGGCCGGACTGTTAGTTAACCGCGTGATGGCGGCTCCACGGCCGCACGGGGTATCATGCTTGCAACGATCAGGGAGGTACCGCATATGAATCCCATCTCACGATACATGCACTGGCTCCACACACGCTGGCCCGCCGGCCGGGTTGAGAAACTGCCTGCGGTGAACCCCGACGGGTCCACCGTGGTACCCGGGCTGTACGTCGTCGGGGACATCACGGGGATCCCGCTCTTAAAATTCTCCTCTGATACCGGCGCACGCGCGGTCAAGACGATCGTTGACGACCCGGCTTTTCAGAAACGTAAGCAGGATGCAGACCGTGATGGCAAGAAGGTGCTGGACCTGGTCGTGATCGGCGCGGGCGTTTCGGGGGTAGCCGCCGCGATCGAGGCGAGGAAGCAGGGCCTGAATCTCGAATTACTCGAAGCGTCTGAGCCCTTCTCCACCGTGGTGAATTTCCCCAAAGGCAAACCGATCTTCACCTACCCGACCGACATGACTCCGGCTGGGGACTTGCAGTTCGGTGAAGGCTCTGCGGTGAAAGAAGGTCTTGTTGAGGTTCTCCACGGGTATCTCAAGGAGCACAACATCGAGCCGAAGCCGGCCCGGGCCGAACGGGTCAACCGCAAGGGCGGGCTGCTGGAGGTCGTCATCCCTGACGGCGAGAACCTGTTGGCGCACCGCGTGGTCATCGGGATCGGGCGGTCGGGCAACTTCCGCAAGCTCGGTGTGCCCGGCGAAGACAAGGACAAAGTGTATAACCGGCTGCACGATCCCAAGGATTACTGCGGCCAGCAGGTCGTGGTGGTCGGTGGCGGGGACAGCGCGATGGAGACCGCGATCGCGCTGGGGAGTTGTGGTTGCAACGTCACGCTGAGCTACCGCAAGCCCGAGTTCAGCCGGCCCAAGCCCGAGAACGTCGAGAAGCTCAAGGCGCTGTCGGAAAACCCTGAGGCCGCAGGCAACGCAGGCGTTGAATCCCCCAGCAGCGAGCGCGTCACCACCGCCGCGGGGGAGTTTATGGGTAAACCCGAACACGCAGGCTCCGTCACGCTGATGATGGCGAGCAACATCAAAGAAGTCCGCGACAACGAGGTCGTGATCGAAGACGAGGACGGCAACGACCAGACGATCGAGAACGACGCCGTCTTCACGATGATCGGCCGGGAGGCGCCCCTTGATTTCTTCCGGCGCAGCGGCGTGCCGATCCACGGCGACCGCAACGCCAAGTGGTGGCTCAGCCTCGCGGCCGTGCTTACGGCGTTTATCTTTATCTACCACTGGAAGAAGCCCGGGGCTGGCCTGCCGATCGGGAACGCTTTTGCGAATAACGAATGGTTCCCCTACCGCGTACCCGAGTGGATGGCGGGCATCAGCGCGGTGTTCGCCGACCCGACAAACCTGCTGGGCACACTGAACAATTCTCTGGGTTCGCCGGGGTTTTACTACTCGCTGGTGTACTGCGTGCTCATGCTGATCTTCGGGATCAGGCGGATCAACCGGCGTAAGACGCCTTACGTCACCGTGCAGACGTGGACGCTGGTCGCGGTGCAGTGGGTGCCGCTATTTATATTGCCATACATCGTGCTACCTTGGATGGGACACAACGGGATGTTCGATTCGGGGGCGTTGGGTTGGCTGGCGGACGAGCTGTTCCCGCGCGTGACCTGGGACCCTAATGGGCGTGCGTACTACCACGCGTTTGGGTTCATCCTGGCCTGGCCGTTGTTTGTGTGGAACGTGTTCACAGCGCAGCCGATGTGGCTCTGGCTTGGGATCAGCTTCGTGCAGACGTTCGTGATCATCCCGCTGATCATCTGGCGGTGGGGGAAGGGCGCGTACTGCGGCTGGATCTGTTCCTGCGGCGGGATGGCGGAGACGCTGGGCGATGCACACCGGCAGAAGATGCCGCACGGGCCGATCTGGAACCGGCTGAACATGATCGGGCAATTCTTTCTGGCGGTCTGCCTGCTGCTGCTGGCGACGCGGATCTTGTCGTGGGTGTTCCCGGGGTCAGTCTTTGGCAGCGTCTATACCGCGGTGCTGAAAGGCATCCCGGTCTTCAACTACACCTGGTTCATCGACCTGCTCTTTGCCGGGATCATCGGGTTTGGCTTGTACTTCCACTTCTCCGGGCGGGTCTGGTGCCGGTTCGCCTGCCCCCTGGCGGCGTTGATGCATATCTACGCACGGTTCAGCCAGTTCCGCATCCTCAGCGAGAAGAAGAAATGTATCTCCTGCAACGTCTGCACCAGCGTCTGCCATCAGGGGATCGACGTGATGAACTTCGCCAACAAGGGCCTGCCCATGGAGGACCCCGAGTGCGTGCGCTGCTCGGCCTGTGTGCAGAGCTGCCCGACCGGTGTGCTGAGCTTCGGGCGCATTAACCGCAAGACCGGGGAAGTCCTGGGGATCGATAAACTAGGAGCCTCGCCGGTACGGATGGCGGAGCTGACGGTGAATGGACGAGCAGTATGATCGTATCAACTAATAATTGGAGCCTATGATGAAACTCACAACCCCGGCAACTATACTTGTATGCGCCTTGATCACCGCACCTGTCCTGGGTGAACATCACGAAGACGCAACCACACTACCGACGACTCAGCCCGCGACGCAGCCGACAACTCAACCCGAGACGCAACCCGCCACGCAGCCAAGCACGCAGCCCGAAGACGAATCCATTGTCGCCTTCCAGGACGTGATCGCTATCGCACACGGCAAGGAGGCTTACACGGCTCATACCGCGTTACAAGCCGATGTCACCGTGAACTTCGGCGGGAAAACCATGCTCCAAGGCGTGATGACATTCGATACACCGGTTGGCCGGTCACGGATCGAGGCTGAGGGTGGCATGGCCATGGTCATGGATGGCCAAGACGCCTGGGTCACGCCGACGGACGCCCCGGTGCCGCCGGGTATGGCTCGATTTCACCTGCTGACCTGGCCCTATTTCGCCGTCGCCCCATTCAAACTGCACGACCCGGGAACGACCATCGAACCAACCGGGGACGCACCGCTGGACGCCGAGACGACGCTCAGCACAGCAAAGCTCACCTTCGACGCGGGCACGGGCGACGCACCCGACGACTGGTACCTTCTGTACCGGGACACCGACACGCACAGGCTCAAGGCGATGGCGTATATCGTGACCTACGGCAAGAGCGCGGACGAAGCGGAAAAAGAACCCCACGTCGCGATCTACGAGGCATTCACCGAGGTGCAAGGCGTCACCCTACCCACGCGCATGACGATGTGGAACTGGACGGCGGGCGTCGGCAAGGTCGGCGAGGAACTGAGGTCGATGGAACTATCCAACTTTCAGTTCGTCGAGCCCGACGAAGACACCTTCACCAAGCCCCAGGGCGCAAGGCTCGACGCCCCGCCAACCACGAACGAATGAGAGGCGACCCATGCCCGAACCACACAACGACAATCTCTTCACAAGCGCGATCGCCCGACTGGACAAGGCCGGGAAGATCGCGGGGCTCGACTCGGAAGTCGTCGAGCTACTGAAACACCCTAAGGCAATCATGAACTTCTCGATCCCGGTGCGCATGGACGACGGGTCGCTGAAGGTGTTTCAGGGCTACCGGGTCCGGCACAACAACCACCGCGGGCCGACCAAGGGCGGCATCCGCTACCACCCGGACGTGGACCTGGAC
>JAJDCW010000107.1 GCA_029260635.1 Phycisphaeraceae bacterium
GTCGGGTCGATCGGCATCTGCCCCCAGGCGATCCCAAATAGCGCCAGGACCACCAGCGACATCCCCCCCATATGCACCAGCGGGTTGCCGGTCATCCGCCCCAGGCGGTTGGGCGTGTTGTCCCCCAGCCGAATCGCCATCCAACCGTGGGCCAACTCGTGGATCACGATGCTGATGACCACGATCAGGACCCAGGACATCGCGAAGAACCGCGATTCCGGGTCGGCCAGCTTGAGGATGAATATATCGATCATTTAGCGTACGCTTTCCGGATGAAAAACCAAAGGCGACTCGCCCAGATCATAGCAACCTGCCTGTTCTTTTCGCTTTCTGTGATGCCCGGCTGCAAGCGTGCCCACGTCGAGCCGGACTACAGCCGACCGCTGCCGCCAGGAGCAAGCGCCCTGAGACTGGTGACCGACACCGACCGGATGCCGGACCTGAGCCCCGCAGCAAGGCAGTTGACCTCGCCAGGCTTCCAACAGGCGCTGGCTCGCAGCATCGAGTGGTACGAGATCCCCTCGACGCAGAGCCTGTTCCCGGTCGCCGGGATCAGCCACGCCCACGCTTTCACCTCGGCCTACGCGATGCAGCAGATCGGCAGCGGTGCGGCAGGGGGTGTGCTGTCACAGCTGCATCAGGAGTTTGATGTTTACGAATCGGTCGGCTGGGACGGCGGCGGGGGTGTGCTCTTCACCGGGTACTACAGCCCGGTCTTCAAGGCCTCTCGCACCCGCGACCCCGGATTCGAATACCCGCTCTATAAAAAACCCGCGAACCTCATCGCCAACCCACTCACGGGCGAGGTCCGTGGCTCGCACCCGGCACGCGCTCAACTGGAAGACTCGGGCGCACTCACCGGTACGGAGCTGGTCTACCTCTCAAGTCGGCTGGACTCGTATATCATCCAGGTCAACGGGTCCGCCAAACTCGAGATGACCGACGGCACGGTGATGTACGTCGGCTTCGCGGCCACCAACGGCCATGAGTACACCAGCATCGGGCAGGAACTGATCAAGGACGGCAAGATCAGCGCCGACAAGCTGAGCCTGCCGACCCTGCGCGCCTATTTCCAAACCAACCCCGGCGAGTTGGACGGGTACATCCGCCGCAACGACCGGTTCGTCTTCTTCCGCGAATACGAGGGCGATACCTGGCCGGCCGGCTCGCTGGGCTTCAAGGTCACGCCCGGCCGATCATTGGCCACCGACAAGTCGATCTTCCCCCGAGCGTGCGTCGTCCTGGTCACCACCGACAAAGGCCCGTCCGGCGGCTGGGCCTTACCGACATCCCAACTCATGCTCGACCAGGACACCGGCGGCGCCATCCGCGCCCCGGGCCGAGGCGACATCTACTTCGGCATCGGCCCCAGCGCCGAAGCCTCCGCCGGCCGTCAGGCGGCCGAGGGGCGGTTGTATTACATACTGCTCAAACGTGATCGGGTGCAGGGATGGTATGACAGGATGATGGCCGGGCCCTGAATTGCGCTGTAATTCCGTAGCTGTGGAGTAGCAAGAGACATTACATTGAAACGCCACAAAACTATAGCTGTGATTGCCTTGTTAGGAGCATGGTTCCTACCGGTAAAGCATGCTTTAGACTTTATGTCTTATGCTCGCGACTACTTCTCACATACCGGCTCTATTGACGCAGCAAACGATCTGTCCCTTGCAAATGGCTTTATCATTGCCTATGCGATATCAATATCGATGAGTCTAATATCGATGGTACTCGCAGCCAACCGACATAAGGGATTGTTCGTGACTGCTTGCACTATGACTCTCACAGTTCCAGTATTTCTAACTTGGCTAAGGCCTGAAGAGCCGATCGTGTTCTTTCCAGTCCTTGACCCAATCAGTGTGATCAAGATAACCGTAATCCCGCTAGTATTAGTCGTCGTGCCGTGGGGACGTCTAATCAGGCTCCTCAGTTACAGACGAGGAAAACCCCATATGATAGCGACGACCCATAGCCCTGATGTTTAATCGGTAGCCTGCAGTTCTCTACGGAACATATTCAACCCATCAGATCCGGCGCGAACCCGCGTCGCATGGTGTTTTCGCAGACGGCTCTCGGCTCGACAAACTGTAATAGGTAGTCATCCCCGCCGGCTTTGGAGCCGATGCCGGAGAGGCCGAAGCCGCCGAAGGGTTGTCGGCCGACCAGGGCGCCGGTGTTCGGGCGGTTCAGGTAGAGGTTGCCGACGCGGAACTCCTTGATAGCACGTTCCAGGTGGCTGGGCGTCCGGCTGAACAGGCCGCCGGTGAGTTTGTAGGCGGTGCTGTTGGCGACGGTGAGGGCCTCATCGAATGTCTTGACGCGGATGACGGCGAGGACCGGGCCGAAGATTTCTTCGTTGGCCAGGCGGTGGTGCGGCTGGATGTCGGCGTAGATGTGCGGGCCGATGTAGGGGAGTTTGTCGGCGTCGGTGGGGAGGCCTTGCGGGACGGGCATCGCAAGAACTTCACGGCCCTCGAATCGGCCGATGTCTGTGTAACTTCGGGCCTTGGCTGCGGCGTCGGTGTCGATGACCGGGCCGATGTCGGTGGTGGGGTCCAGTGGGTCGCCGATCACTAACACTTGTGTTGAGCCGACGAGGCGTTCGAGGAAGGCGTCGTGGATGCTGTCCAGCACGATGGCCCGGCTGCACGCGGAACATTTCTGGCCTGAGTAGCCAAAGGCCGAGTCGCGCACGCCGATGACGGCCTCGTC
>JAJDCW010000108.1 GCA_029260635.1 Phycisphaeraceae bacterium
GTGAATTCCTCATCGCGGTCGCGCCAGGGCTTTTCGCCGTCGCTTGACATGAAGTCTGTCCAGCGCGATCGCATGGCGACGGAGAGGTGTTTCATGAGCACGGCGACGCTGTTGCTCTCTGGGTCGGGCTCGACCTGCATCTGGTCAAAGGTGATCTGACGAATGGCGCTGTCGGCCATGCGTTTTTGCGCGCGGAACATCTCTTCGGCGCTTTCGAGTACGGCCCGTCCAAGTTCCTCGTGGATATCAGACATCCTGATGCGTCTCCCAGTCAGCGGCCGGCGGGATTAGCGGGTCCGCCGTCCTCTGCCCGTAATGGTAACCATTCTATCACATCTTGGATGGTCTGGTCCCAGTAACCCCACTCGTGGTCCCTCCCGGGGTGTTCGCGGAAGGCTGATTCGATACCCAGACCCCGCAGATGATCCCTAAACGCGATATTTTCGGGGTAGCAGAAGTCGGCTGTGCCGCAGAAGTGGATCAACGCCGGGTGGGGCCGGTCGCCCTTGGCAAGCTCGACCGCCAGGTGCAGGAGGTCGTTTTTCGAGCCCGGATAGGCCGAGAGATCCCCGAAGACGTTGGTGAACTCGGCGTTGAGCTTGTCGCTGGACTCAAGCCGGCTGGTGCGGTCCAGGGCCCCGGAGAGGCTGGCGGCGGCGGCGAAGCGGTCGGGGTGGCTCAGGGCCAGCTTGAACGCGCCGTAGCCCCCCATCGACAGGCCGGCAACGAAGTTGTCCTCGCGCCTGTTGGACAGGTGGAAGAATTGCCTGCTGACCCGGGGCAGTTCCTCGCTGACGAAGGTCCAGTACTTGTGGCCGTGGACCATGTCGGCGTAGAAGCTTCGGTGGACGTCGGGCATGACGACGGCGAGGTTGCGCTTCCAGGCGTAGCGTTCGATACTGGTCTGGCGGGTCCAGGCGGAGCTGTTGTCGCCCAGGCCGTGCAGCAGGTACAGCGTCGGGTGAGGCGGTTTCATGGCCTGGCCCGGGTAGTGATGCGCGTGGGTCGCGGTGGGCTGGGGGAGGATGACGCGCATGGTGACGCTCAGTTCGAGCGCGTCAGAGAAGAACTCGCAGGTGATTAGTGCCATGTCGTGGTTCGGGTATCGGGTATCGGGTATCGGGTATCGGATTGCATCTATGAAGCGACGCGACTTGTTGCGTCTGTTGATGCGGCGCATGGTAACATGAGACGATGGACCGCATCACGTCGATCAGGCCGACGCAGAAGAACCCGAGCCGGGTGTCGGTGCGGGTCGGGCGGAAGGTCGTGGCGACGATCACGGTGGGTAAGGTTGAAGAACTGGGCCTGGCGGTCGGGCAGGCCTATGACGACGCGCTGGCCGGGCGGCTGACGCAGGCGGCGGTGTTTGACAAGGCGCTTCGCCAGGCGATGAACCGTCTGAACCGCCGGGCGATGAGCCGGCGTGACATGGACCAGAAGCTCAGGAAGCTGGACTACGAACAGCCGGTGCGCGACGCGGTGCTTGACTGGCTGGAAGAGAAAGGGTTTCTGGACGACGAGGCGTACGGCCGGGCGCTGGTCGAGGCGACGCTCCGACGCAAGCCCGCCGGGCCGCAACTGCTACGCCAGAAGCTGTACCAGAAAGGCATCGACCGCTCGCTGATCGAGAAGCTGGTCGGGGACGCGACCGATGCACAGGACCTGGCGCCGGGGGCGGTCGAGCTGGCACGCAAACGGCTCGCCTCATTGCAACGCTACGACATCGCCACCCGCAAGCGTCGGCTCTACGGCCTGCTGGCGCGGCGCGGCTTCAACCCCGACACGATCAGCAGCGTGATGTCCGAGTTGGCGGACGAGATCGAGGCGGGGCGCGAAACGGATATTGATTAAAGCAAACCGCGAAGGCGCGAAGAGCGTGAAGTCAGAAGAAGAATGTTGACAGGATTACAGGATTCACAGGATAGATGGGTATTGGATCCAATACATCCGCATCCTGTGAATCCGGTAATCCTGTCTAAACCCTGTTCATCATTTCGCGTTCTTAGCGCCTTTGAGTTTTCTTATTGAGCCGGTTCCTTGCGTTTTTCGACGAGGTGGATGTTTTCGATGCGCAGGTTCTTGTCGACCGCTTTGGCCATGTCGTAGAGCGTGAGGCAGGCGAGGCTGACGGCGGTGAGCGCTTCCATCTCGATGCCGGTCTTGGCGGTGATCGAGGCGGTGGCGGTGACGGTCAGGCGGTCCTCGGCGGTGCGATCGAAGTCGACCCGCACGTGATCCAGCGGCAGCGGGTGGCACAGCGGGATCAGGTCGCCGGTCTTCTTGGCGGCGGTGATGCCGGCGATGCGTGCGACGGCCAGGGCCTCACCCTTGGGTAAGGGTTCTGCGTCATGGGCGGCGGTCAGGCGGTCGAGCGTGTCGGGGCGGGCGACAAAATCACCCGACGCGACCGCGGTTCGGCGTAACGGCGGCTTGGCGCCTACGTCCACCATACGGGCCCGGCCTTGATCATCCAGATGGCTTAGGTCTTGCGGCATAGGGATATTGTAACCGTGATCAGAAGGAATAAACCACAGAGCACTCAGAGAATGACGGGAAGCAGGAACAGTGATGAGCGCTGATGAACGCTGATAAAAAACATGTTTGGGAAAGA
>JAJDCW010000109.1 GCA_029260635.1 Phycisphaeraceae bacterium
AGACGCAGGCCGATCCCCTGTTCGTCCGGGAACTTCTCGTGCAACTCACGGTACAGCGGGACCGCACGGTCGTACACGCCCCGGCTGAAGAACAGCACCGCCAGCTCACGCGTGACCTCCAGCTTGTCCGTCTCTACGGCCTTGGCCTGCTGGTACGCCGACAACGCGCCCTGGCTGTCGTTGATCTGCAACAGGTAACGCGCCAGCAGGATGTAGTCGCTGCTGGTCGCCTCCGAACCCCGCGTATGGACGTAGCGCTGAAGCTCCTGTGCGCCGCGTTTGCTGTCACCGGCCGCCTTGTAGACACTCGCCAGGCTGTACGCGTTGAGTGCGGTGAACCCCTCGCTCTCGATCACGCCCTGCACGATCCCGATGCCTTCATCGGCACGGTCCATCTCGGCAAGCAGCAGCGCCAACTGACGCAGGTTGCCCGTGTTCCCGGGCTGTTCCTGCTGGGACTGACGACGCAGACGAAGCGCCGTCTGCTTGCTGCCGTGACGGCTCTCGTAGTTCAGGTACATCTCTTTTAGCGCGGTTTGTTCGGGGTGCTGCTCGTAGCCCACACGCAGCATCTGCAGGGCTTCATCGTGCCGGCCCTGCTTGTCACGGATCGACGCCAGCCCGCGCATCGACTGAAGGTTGTCCGGCTTCTGCTGCAGCGATTTCTCGAACGCGCTGACCGCTTCCAGCTGGTTGTTTGTCTGGGTGTACGCGTCGCCGAGCATACGCCAGCCGTCCGAGCTGATCGGCACCATGTCCAACGCCGTACGCAGGTTACCGATCGCCCCGGCGTAGTCCTCACGAATAAGCTGCAGCTGCGCCAAGTAAAATAGCCCCTGCGCCTCGTCCAGGTTCAGCGTCGCCGCTTTGTCCGCCAGCCGCTGCGCCAGCTCCATGTCGCCGTCCTTGATCGCCATGTTGAATTGCATGCTGACCACCGACTTGTCGTCGGGTTTCAGCGCCGCCGCTCGGGCCAGCGCCTCGCGGGCCTTCTCCTCGTTACCGGCCTGAAGGTACAGCCGGACGCTGCTGATCTCACGAAGGAACGGGTCGGCCTGGCCCTCGTTGGTAATATCGATCCACTCCTGGATGTCACCCGACTCGGCGACCGCCAGCCGCTTCTCTAACAGCGTTAGCTTCGCCTCATCGGCGCCGGCGCTACGCGAACGGGCGATCAGCTGTGCCCGCTGGTCCGCGTCCCCGGCGGCCGAGAGAAGCACCGCTAAAACATTGATGTTCGTCGCGTCGGCGTCGAAGTACTTATTCATCATCGCCACCGCCTGATCCTTGCGGTCGCCGCGGATCATCATCTGCGCCAGCCCCGCCGCAAGGTCCGGCCGGTTGGGCAGGTCCATCTGGCGGAAGGTCTTGATCGCCTGGTCCAGATCGCCCTGGGCGTCATACAGCGTCGCCTGCATAATCAGCGCACGCTCGTTCTGGGCGTCCTCGATAAGGACCGCGTCGAGCTGGTCCTGTGCGTCGTCGAAGCGACGCGCCCGGATGTATGTTTTGGCGACCTCCAACCGAAGCGCCGGGTTGCTCGGCAGCACACGAAGCAGTTGCTCGTAACGCTGCGCCGCCGCGCCCCAGTCGCCCTGCTGGCTCCGTGCCTGGGCCGAGAGCGTCAACGCCTGGAGCTTCTCATAGCTCAGCGTGTCGTAGGCCTCCGCCGCCTTGTCAATGCTGACCAACCCCTCACGCACGCGACCCTGCACCAGCGCCAGCCGGCCCTTGAGCAACAGGATCCGCGGCTCCTCGCCCCGGCCCGACGCGACCGCCTGGTCGATGATCTTGCCCGCCTCGGCGTACTTCGCCTGCTTGTCGGCTTGGTCCTTGCTGAACTCCGCAAGCGTCACCAACAGGTCCGCGTATTCGATCTCAGACTTGGCCTTGACGTCCTGGTTCAGCAGCACGTCCAGGAAGTTGCCCTGCGTGCTGAGGTTGCGGACCTTGTCAAGATGAACCAGCGCCTGGTCGTATTCGGCTGACTGTTTCAGCTCCACGCCCAACGACAACTCATAACGCGGCTCGTCCGGGTGCGCTTCCAGGGCGCGACGCAGCAACGCCACCGCCCGCTGCGTGCCCAAGCTCTTGGCTTCCAGGCCCGTGAGTGCCGCCTCGCCCTCGGCCGGGGCCTGCGGCTCGTCCTTGGCGTACGCCTGCTTGAGTAACGCCACCGCGGTCGAGACCGCCGCGATCGGTGCCGGGTCTTTTAACAGCTGCTGCTCGAAAGTGTCCAGGTCAGCCTTGATCGGCGCGTAGGGGTCCTCGTCATCGTCCGTGCGGCGGATGGTCTGATAGAGCACCTGAAGGAGCTTGAGCTGAAGGTCCGGGTTGTCCGGGTCGGCCTGAGCCTGGTCTCGGACCAGCGTCACCGCTTCGTCGCGGAGCTGCTTGACCTTCTCCGGGTCGCCGCCGGGCCCCTCTTCCAGACGCGCCTCGAACAGCTTCCAACGCGCCATCGAATAGACCAGCTCGCTGTCCTGCGGGTCCTGCTGGTAGGCCCAGGCGATGTCATCGCGGACCAGGTCGATGTCCGCTTTGGTCATCTCGGTGTTCAGCCGCAACAGCCCGTAGACCCCGCGGTACCGCCGGGCCAACTCGTCGTTGGGGTTGGTCTCCAGACGCGCGACCGCGGCCTGGTAGATGTACAACGGGTGGACGCCCCGGATGATGCCCACCCGGTTGACCCAGCCCTCGATCAGGTCCGCGTACTCACGCAGGTACTCTTCGGAATCCGGCGCGAGGTTGACCACGTGCAGCGTGTTGCCGCGGATCAGCTCCAGGCTGTTGCCCGCCTCGACGTAGTCCTCCACCGGCGCGACCTTCACCGCTTCCAGATACTTCTTGATGATCTCCGGGTCGCTCTCCGAGTTGTTCACCGCACGACGCATCGTCTCCACGCCCAGGTCGTACTCCCCCTCCGCCATGTACTGCTCGGCACGCATCACGTAGTCTTCGACGTCCTTCTTGGTCAGCTGCGATACCGCGTAGATACCCGCCACCAGGACCACCATCACCGTGCTCAGGATAAACACGAATTTTGTATTTACTCGACCGGCCATTTGCGATTACTCTCCGGGCCCCGCGTCGGCGGGCTCCTCTGCGGGCCATCGGCCCTCGGTGACGTCCACCCAGTCGGGCAGACATGACATAATCTCGGGCATCATCTCCGACAACAGCGACTCGATCCGTTCCATCGCCTGGTCCTTGTCCCCCACGCCCACCGTGACCTGGACCTTGCAGTAGTAGCTGTACTTGTCTCGTAAGTCGAAACCATTGGCACGCACCGCGTGTGGCGAGGGCAGGAACTTGCCGTTAGCGACGAAGAAATACGCCACGTTCAGCAGCTCGCCCTTGCGCTGTGGGTTCGAGAACGTGAACCACGTCGCCGGGATATCCACCGACGGGATACGCGCCTCATCACCAAACCCCGTGTCCTTGACCGGGTGCCGGTAGCCGCCGGCCACGGTGGGGTCTTGCTGATACCCGTCGCCACTTAGCCGCAGCGTCACGGTACCCGTCGCCACCTGCTGAAGCCCGCTGGCCTTGAAGCACTGCTGCGGCACGTGCGGCACCGTGTCCACTGTCCCCGTGTAATACGCCACGTGTAGGTCGCCGGTTTTGCCACGTAACCCACGCATCCAGGTTGTGTCCTGGTAAGTACGGCTGAGGTAATCCTTTGTGCCCAACTCGTCTTCCTGGTCCTTGGGCAGCGGGTCGTCCTGGAACACGAACGCCCAATTCCCCGTCGGGTGCTCTAATAGCTCAAGCGACTTACGCAGCGGCACGTCCTTCTTAAACATCACCACGCCGTTGGCCTTGACGATCCCCGCCTGGCCGATCATCGCCGTCACCAGGAACCCGGCACCCATCGCCAGCGCCACCCCGCGCTTGCGCCCGGGCCCGACCCGTCCGTCCGAAGGCAGCAACCGCGGCCAGACCTGCCGCAAACCGATCCACATCAGCACCAGGCACACCAACAGTCCCACCGCACCGATCGTCCGAGCCATCGTCTCCGTGCCACCAAGTAATGCGACACCCAGGTCGGGACGGACCACCGTGATCACCAGCACGTACATCAAACACGCCAGCACCGTCATCACCCCGCCGAACAGTACGCCCTTTAGGATCGTAGCGCCGTCCGTTTCGGTCTCATCGTTCACGGCATAAACCGGCTGACCGGTATCAAGGTGGTTACGCCGAGATGAACCGTTTGCACCCGAATCATCATTACCCAGCTTTTTTATAACCCAATACAGCCCGTAGATCGGGTTCCTCACGGCCCGCACGACATCCATGGCTTTTTCGTGATCTTCAGCAGCCTGCTGGTACTCGACCTGGTCATTTTCATCACGGATGATCATCTTCTCGAGGCACCAGCCCAGCAGCCAGAACAGCCCCGCCGCCGGGATCAGCATCAGCATACCGACGAAGATGTGGAAGTCGCCCTTGGCGTAATCCGGGGCGTAGACGTGCAAAAGCCCCAGCGTCGTCACACGCCCGACGTTCACCATCACCGCGATCGGCAGCGTCATCACCACCATAATCACACGCTGCCACCACGCACGCGGCATCAAGAACGCCATCGCCACGCCCAGCGCCAAAAACGCCATCAGCATCCGCAGCCCCGAGCAGGCCTCGGCCACGTTCATCGGCGGGTCGATCTTCATCCCGTGATGAAACAGGTCGATCGTGTTGCCCCGGACGTTCGCCTCCAGGTCCAGCCCCAGGCCGATCACGTTCATCAGAAACGTCGAGCTGATCGAAGCGATGTTCTGAAGCTTCAGCGCGATCATCTCCCAGAGCTTCTGCGAGACCTTGACGCCGAACCCCAGGTAAAAAATCGGGAACCACAACACCGTCATCATCCGCGGGCCCAGGATCAACAAAACAAGCCCGAATAACGCGATGATCACGCTGTACCCCTGGAACATGTCGTTCTGCCCGGGGTAGATCCAGAACGCGTAGCTGACCATGCCAAAGAGCATGATCGGCAGGCCCCACCAGCAGACGCTGCTTGTCATCCGCATCAGCCGTTCACGCTGCTGGAACAGGTAGTAAATCCCGATCGCGGGAACCAGCAGCGCGTGCGACCAGTCCGGGTCCTCCAGTGAGATCCAGAACAGCCGAAGCAGGATGTTGTGATAAAGGATGACAAACAGACCGGTCAACAACGCGATCCAGGCCCACCCACGCGGGGTAATAAGCGGACGCGCCTCGCCGGCGGTCGTCAGGTTCGTCGCCGCGGTGCTGGTCATGCCCTAAAAACAAACCTCTAAGTGCCGATGATCCTCACCCACCTCGCCGGCTCATCCAGCCCCGACCGGGGCACACGGATACAACGCCGACGCAGAGGGTCATACGTCCCTGGAGGTGCTACGGTTCGTGATTAGGCCGTCAAAACACCC
>JAJDCW010000110.1 GCA_029260635.1 Phycisphaeraceae bacterium
ACCGCCGTTGCCGCATCGGGCGTCTTCGCCACGAACGTCAGCGAGCCGACACGTTCGTTGTACAAGCCGAAGTTCTTCGAGAAGCTGCCGCAGACGATCAATTCGTCAACCTTACCGGCCAACGCACGAAGCCCAACCGCATCCTCATCGATCCCGACGGCAAAACCCTGGTACGCGAAATCCAACAACGGCAGCAGGCCCTTGTCGGCACAAAACTCGGCGACCTTCACCCACTGCTCGTTGCTCAGGTCCACACCCGTGGGGTTGTGGCAGCAGCCGTGCAGCAGCACGACGTCCCCCGCCGAGGCTTTAGACAGCCCATCTAACATCGCGTCGAAGTCCAGCGCGTTGGCCTTGGCATCAAAATAGGGGTACCGCTTCATTGGCAGGCCGGCCGCATCAAAGATCGCTGGGTGGTTCGGCCAGGTCTCGTCGCTGAGCCACAGCGTCGCCCCCGGGTGGTTGCCACTGAGGTAATCCCCCGCCACACGTAGCGCGCCGGTGCCGCCGGGGCAGTGGCTGGTCGCCGCCCGCTTGCCGGTGACGATCGGGCTGTCCGCGCCGAAGAGCATCTTCTGAACACAAACCCCAAACGCCGGGTCGCCGTCGATGGGCTTGTAGCTCTTGGTCGCCTCGGTCTCAATCAGCCGACGCTCCGCAGCCTTGACGCAACCCAGCACCGGGGTCTTGCCGGACGCATCCTTGTAGACCCCGACCCCCAGGTTGACCTTGTTGGGCCGATCGTCTTTGTTAAACGCATCATTCAAGCCAAGGATCGCGTCGGGGGCGGCGGGCTGGACAGCTTCGAACATGACTGGGTCTCATCAGTTAAAGGCAATAAATAACGAACTCTACGGGCGGGTAGATTAGTAGTTTACGCAGGTATCAGCAATTTATGGCGATCTGGTCCCGCAGGATTAGCGAGCATCCGAGTGTCTGATCTTATCACTACAGCCGCCTCAAACCCGCCTTGACTGCTTCAGATAATGCGCGTGAATATGCAGAGGCATCTCGTCGACCGATCCGTAGACCGTGACTTGCCCACTTGACCGATCCGTGGCGACGATCCGCCCGTCCGGCTCCTCGCTGAATTCAACGGTCGCGACACTCGCTGCGTTGTCACTACCGACCGCCACTTCCTTCACCGCCATCAAGATCAACATCACCACTAACAACGCAAAGCCAAAATATCCTAATAGATGTGACCCCACTATCGCAACGATCCAGAGAACACGCTCCCACCATGAACGGACAAATGCGATGGCTCCTATCAAAAGCATAGCCGTCATTAAGATCTGCGCAGCATATATGTATCCTGTCACCTGAGATCGTTCCCCAAAAATGATTCAACGAACTATTACAAGCATATTATCAGTTGTGCCTCGCTTACAACATACCGAATGGACCTGTCATGGGGGTCAACGGGGACGTTGTGAACAATCTGCCAGTCATAGCATAACCCGATCGAGAACGTGCCGGGGTGCTCGGCCAGGAAGCGGTCGTAGTGGCCGCCGCCCATGCCCAGGCGTTGGCCAGCGCGGGTGAAGGCCAAGCCCGGGACGATGGTGACCTCTGGTTCGTTTTCGATCGGGGATTCGGCAGGCGGCACACGGAGGTTGAACTGGTCCGCCCCGCCGGGTTGTAAATTATCCAGAGATTGGATGAGGTGGGCTCGCATCACACCGTCTGGCTCTATGCGAGGGACGCTGACGTGTTTGCCTTGAACCAGAAGCTTCTGGATCAAGCTGTGGGTGCCCGGCTCGTTGCGTGATGACACATAGCAAAAAACACGCTGAGCATCACACAGTTGTTCGATGCTAAACAGATGCTCGTGGATGGCTTCGCTGGCGGATTCGATAGCCTGCCCCGACATCTCGGCCCGGCGGCCTTTCATCTCACTGCGGAGTTGTTGTTTGGTCGTAGGCATTTTCAAGTAGGGCTATTCGGGATGTGCCTCTCCATGAACCGCTCAAGATCATCGTCGCGCAGATAGCATCGCTTCGAGTTGCCGAAGTCTCGTTCAACAAACCCAAGTGACTGGTAGAAGGCCCTGGCTGCGAGTTTTTCATTTTCAACACCGAGCGTGAATTTGCGTATACCCGCACGGTACTTCTCCCAAATCACAGCCTCCATGAGCATCCGGCCGATGCCTACCCGTCGGCGTTTCTCCTTCACCGATATGTTCTGGATCTCGAAGCCAGGCGTGGCGGTGTGGAACTGAAAAGTGGTGTAGCCGGCGACGTACCCCACCAGTGTTCCGTCCAGACTCTCAGCCACGTAGGCCTCGAAGCGGTCGTGATGCTCTGACAGCAGTGCAGGGTCAGGCCGGGTGTCGTCCTGATGAAACAGGTTCAACTCGTGCGCCAGATCGGCGAGCTGTTCGGCATCAGCCTCCGTCGCTTTTCGGATGTGTATCTCACTCATGTCATACCTGCCTGACTAGGGGGCATTCAACAATTCACGTGGAGAACATCGCCACCTCTTCTTCGTCCCCGGCGTGCTCGCTTATCGGGTCGATGCGGAGGTAGCCCTTCAATACGTGCACCGCCAGGTAGATGATCGGGGTGTCGATCAGGGCGGCGATGAATTTGAAGGCGTAGCCGGTCGCGATGAAGAGCCAGAGCTGGGGCCAGATGGGCTGGTCCGGGTTGACCGGCAGCGCGTGGGCGTAGAAGTGGGTGATCGTGATGACGGCGAAGGTGTCGATGAACTGGCTGACCATCGTGCTGCCGTTATTACGCAGCCAGAGGTGCTTGCCCTTGGTTAAGCGTTTCCAGAAGTGGAAGACGTAGACATCGACGAACTGGGCGGCGAGGTAGGCGATCATCGACGCGGTGACGGCCCCGAAGGCGAGGGTGCGCACCTGGTAGAACACGGGGAGGTTGCCCGCCTCGTCTAGTTGGGGCAGTCCTGTCGCGGGATCGATCGTCTCGAAGCCGGGCATCGCCCCACCGAGCCAGAGGATGAATATGACCCAGAGGTTAAGGATCAGCCCGACAAAGACGACGAAGTTGGCACGTTTCCGGCCATAGAACTCGCTGATCAGGTCGGTGCACAGGAAGGTCATCGGGTAAGGCAGAACCCCCACCGCGACCGCGAAAATCCAGCCGCCCGGCGCGAAATTCGGGACGCCCCACTGAAACACATCCTGACCCCCGACATCCCCCCAACTGGCGAGCACGATGAAGCGTGTGATCCCGAGGATATTCAGCATCGCCAGGGTGCCCAGGAACAGGCCGGCCATGATGAGGAATACGTTTTCGCGCCGGCGGCGGAGGACGGCCGGGTCGATCGGGGGCAGGTTTGCTGGGGGTTTGGCTGCTGATTGGGGTGTCGTGTTCATTGAAGCTTCCGCCCTGACTTTTACGATAGGCTCTAGTCGGGCATCCTAATAGCCCGTGATTCAGCCAACAACACCCCGCACCCCCGGTGTTGCCCCCGGTGTTGCCCCCGGTTGCCGCCGGTGTTGTCCCCGGTCTCCCGGTGCCGGAAGGTGTATAATCCGGCATAGGCCCGGATTGACCGGACACAGACACGCCCCGACAGGGAGGGAACCGTTTATGACCACCAAAGCCAAGACCACACGAATCTACGACGGCGACGGCGACCAGTTGATGGTCGACCACGCGATCCAGGAACGCCTGATCGTCCTGCCGGACGGCCGCCCGACCAAGTTGGCGGAGGACACCGCGCGGATCCGCCTGATGTGGGGCCAGCACCTGCTGGACGACGTGGTGGCCGGGCGGTACCGCTCGATCGTCTGCGCGGTCAACGCCGAGGACAACAGCAACGGGATCATTAGCAAGCTGGCCGACCTGGTCACCACAAGCCAGTGGACGCCCGAGTCGATCACCGCCCACACACAGATGTTCGCCCACCGCGAGACGGTCACGGTCATCAAGTTTGATATGGATACGATCGAGGTCCTGGGGCTGCTCAGGCCAACCAACCGCGACCACCTGACGCTTCGGGACCTCAGCCAGGGCTTCTCCGTGGCGTCTGAGATGGTCAACCGCAAGCCCAGTCACCGCCGTCCGGTCGCGTCGGTGAGTTTCTTAGGCGCCAGTGCCAACGCGCTGGTCGATGAGCACGGGCAGGAGCCCAGCTTCGAGACGGTGCTGCGGACCATGCACGAGGCGGGGTTCTCAGGCGACGTGTACCCGGCCCCCTGGATGTGGGAGTCGGCACCGACCGGGGTGTATGCCCGCTACCCGTTCCCGCCGTCGCTTGAAAATATGCGAGAAGGCGGGTTCTGAGCCGGCGCGGCGTGTTAATCTGGGCTGGTTGGTAGCCTTTGGTTAAGACCGGGAATAAGCTCTAAAGGTCGGGTTGTTTGACGGTATGGTATGATGGTAAACGTAGACCTTACGCCTGGAAATTGAGTCGTGACACATAAACCCCTCATCGAGATCGCGGAAGACGCCGGATACCCGGTGGACGCTTTCCTGTTTGTCCAGCGTGGTCTGGACTTCACGGTCAAGGGTATCCACGGCGAGGAGTCCGAGGCGACCCCGTATGAGGATGACGAGGACGAGATTCCACAGAGCCGACATGTCAGCGGGCAGCAGCTATGTCTGGGCCTGCGTGACTTCGCCAAGCGCGAATACGGCCTGCTGGCACGTGGCGTCCTGGCCCGGTGGAACATCCTCCAGAGCGAGGATTTCGGGCGGATCGTCTTCGCGATGGTCGATGGCGGCCTGATGCACAAGACCCAGGAAGACACGATCGACGACTTTATCGACGTGTTCCAGTTCGACGAGGCCTTCAGTTCGCACCTGTTGCTGGGCGAAAACGCCTAAAAACCAATCCTAATTGATCCTATTGACCGAAATAGCCCCTAGCCGGCTTTATTGTGCGCCGGGTTCGAGGTTTCCTACTTTTCGGAAGGGTCAAGGATGACCGAACAGCCTAAACCACTTTGGATGCAGCGATGGTTCCAACTGCTGCTGGGCTCGCTGGTCCTGCTGACGGTGGCGTCGCTGGTTGTGCCCTGGCTGCTGGGGCTGGTCTACGCGCTGCGGTCGGTGCTGCTGCCGCTGGTGATCGCGTTGGGGCTGGCGTACATCTTCAACCCCATCGTCACCTGGGCGAATCTGAGGCTGCACCTGCCGCGCTGGGCGGGGACGTCGGGCGTGATGCTCGCCGGGCTGCTGGTCACGCTGATCCTGGCGCTGGTCGTGATGCCGCCGCTGGTCTCTCAGGGCGTGGACCTGATCAGCAACGCCAAGGAATACCCCGACCAGATCAGCCAACTCGTCCAGAAGCAGGCGGCGAAGCATAAAGAAAAACAACAACAATCTCCCGCCACCCCAAGCGACGAGGCGGAACAACAAACAACCGAAGAAACGCCTTCCGGGGACAAGTCCCCGCCGGTTGAAGAGTCCTCAAAAGCGGTAGCGGACGCCCTGGCCGGCGTCGCCGACGCGGTCGAAGATGGCATCCGCAAAGAAGCCGAAAAATCAGCGGAAGCTGCGAACGCAGATCCAGACAACCCGGTGGAAGACGAAACCAAGGAAGGCTTCTTCAGCGACCTGCGGATCGTGATCGAAGAAGCGATCGGCCCGGATCAGGCGACGCTGCTGCTGGCCAACACCGCGGACTTCCTAAGCGAGATGGATTGGAAAGCGGCTGGCACCTTCCTGCTTTCCTCGCTGGACGTCGGTGTCGGCGTGGTCGGCTCGGCGATCAGTATCACAAGCTACTTCGCGCTCTCAGCCGTCATCATCCTGTTCTGCTTCTTCTTCTTCAGTTGGAAGCTCAACAACCTGATCGCCTGGTTCGTGCCGTTCATCCCGGTGCAGTACAAGAGCGAGGTGCTGGGGGTGGTCGTGCAGATGGACAAATCGGTGGCGGCGTTTATCCGTGGCCGGCTGATCCAGGCCAGCGTGATGGCGGTGATCCTGAGTACCGGCTGGTGGTTGGCGGGCGTGCCGAGTTGGCTGCTGCTGGGTGTGCTGTCCGGGGCGTTGAACCTGGTGCCCTTCGCGGCGGTGGTCGGGTTCCTGGCGGCGTTGATCCTCGTGCTGGTGGACTCGGTCGCCGGTGGCGGGTTCACGATCTGGGTGCTGATCTGGCCGACGGTCGTGTACATCCTGGCGCAGGGGCTGGACGGCTGGGTCGTCGAGCCGATCGTCCAAGGCAAGGCCACCGACCTGGACCCGGTCTCGGTCCTCTTGGCGGTCATGATCGGTGGGGCCCTGGCGGGCCTCTTGGGCATGCTCATCGCGATCCCCTCGGCCGCCTGCATCAAGATCCTCTCCCGTGAGGTCATCCTGCCGAGATTACGTGCCCTGGCGGGTTCCGAACCGGCAACCTAGTGGCCCGAGAAGCCAGATCACTGTTTACAGGATTCCACGACAGATTTCCCTTCCATTCCATGAAGTCTGCGCGTAAGATTAGTTATGCCCCGCACAGCTTTCCGACTGTGCACCCACGGGGCGAAGCGACCGCGTAGCCTAAAACCTAAGGGGCAAACGATGAAGCGAGTGCTGGCCTTGACGTGCCTGACCCTGACGCTGTGGACCCCCTGCGCTTCGGCGCAGAGCCTAAGCGACCGCATCAGCGCCGTCCGAGAGCAACGCCGACAGGCCGAGCAAAGGCAGCAGGACCATCTCGAAGCCCAGGTGCAGGAGTCGTTGCAGATCCCCCGGAAAATGAGCACGATCATTGACGACGTCTTCATCGACCAGACCTCCGCGGAAGACGCGTTGAACTGGTGGTCCACACGGACACAGATACCACTGGTGATCAACTGGAACACGATGGAGCAGGAGGGGATCGACCGCGAGCAGCTGATCACCCTGGACCTCAAGACCGTGCCCGCACGGCTTCTGCTTGATGTCTTGATACGTCAGGCCTCGCCTGATATCGAGTTGATTTACGAGGTCACGCCCTGGTACGTGCAGGTTATGACCAAGCGTCAGGCAAACCGCCACCCGGTGATGCGTGTGTACGACGTGTCCGACATGGTGATGCGGGTACCCAACTTCACCAATGCGCCCCGGCTCGATCTGAACGACGCCCTGAGCAATACCAACAGCGGCGGCTCGGGCGGCGGTGGTGGCGACCTGTTCGGTGAAAACGATGACGAAGAAAATGAAGATGCGTCCACAAAAACCGAGAGCGGGCAGAACCTGGCCGACATGATCCGTAACACGCTTGAGCCTGACATCTGGCAGGCTAACGGCGGGCAGTTCTCC
>JAJDCW010000111.1 GCA_029260635.1 Phycisphaeraceae bacterium
CCGTAGCCCGCGAAGACGTGGGCGACCGAACCGAATACTAATCACTGTCACGCAACTTGGAGACTCGAAATGTCCGCAAAGACCAGGGCTTTTACGCTCATCGAACTACTCGTCGTGATCTCGATCATTGCTTTGTTGATCGGCATCCTCCTCCCGGCACTGGGCGCCGCCCGTGACGCCGCCAAGACCATGTCCTGTCTCAGCAACGAGCGGCAGGTCGGTGTCATGCATGCCGTCTACGCGACCGACCACAAAGACTACATCGTCCCCCTGGCGCAGTTTAACATCGCCGATCCGGGATTCAGGTCCCTGGCGATGAGCCTGGCGGGCTCTTTATCAGTCAACAATATATTCTGGTTCGAGATCCTCGCCTTTGAGCAGCAGGGCGAGAAGCGGAACAACGGCCAAATATCCGGGCGGAGCAAGTTCTTCAACGAGACCTTTACCTGCCCGTCTTTCCTGGACAATTACTCCATCTATGCGGACCCTAATGCCGGTATTGGCAGCTCAGACAAGATGGGCTACGGCATGAACAGGCACCTAAGCGGGGTCGTCGATCCTAAAGCCGGCAAGCCGGGGTTCGTTCCCCTCACCGATAAGGACCCGAGATACAACCCGATGAGCTATCAGACCAGTGGCACGACAGCGCAGATGTCAAGCTGGTGGCGGTTCGATGACGCCATCGGTGCCAGTTCACGGGCCCTGACCGTCGACAGCAACGAGTGGCACGTCAGCCCACGGATCACCGGCACGTCTCTGTGGTGGCCCAAGACCGGCGACCATAATATCAACCCCGACATCCCGCTGTGGGATAACGGCGACGTCGATCGTCACCGTGGCGAAAAAATCAATGTCGGTAAGTTTGACGGCAGCGCTTCGAGCATGGCCAAGGGTGAGGCCGCCTCAGCAACACGTGACCCAAGCGGCAGCAGGGGACTCACCTACGCCGAAAACCTTGAAGCATTTTCGGGCGGCGGGGTTAATTGATTCGACGCTCATTATAATCAGCCACCTGTTTGACAGGTGGTGAGTACAAAGCCCTAAGTTGAGGCGACGGCGTGCTGGACAAGCGTGCCGTCGCCTTCCTTAAATCTCAGCCCGCTACCGAGGAAACACATGCCGGACACCGGAATTGACCAACGGACGATCGAATACATCGTCATCGGGGCCTATCTTGCCATCCTTGTTACGGTCGGGCTGGTCTTCAAGCGGTTCAACAGCAACGTCAGCGACTACTTCCGCAACGGGTGCAAGGGCACCTGGTGGCTGGTCGGGTCCAGCGCGTTTATGACCTCGTTCAGCGCCGTGACTTTCACCGCGATGGCCGGTGCCGCCTTCGAGAGCGGGTTCGGGGTCACCATCATCTTCCTGGGCAACGCCATCGGCTTTTTCCTCGCGTTCCTTTTCCTGGCGCCCTGGTTCCGCCAGCTACGGTGCATCACCGCGCCGGAGATCATCCACCTCAGGTACGGCCGATCAACACAGATGTTCTACGCATGGATCACGATGATCCTGGGCCTGCTGTATGCGGCGTTGTGGCTCCAGGGGCTTGCGATTTTCTGTGCCGCGATTTTCGACTTTGATGCGCTGACGTTTTGGGTCTTCGACACCGAGGTCGAGGTTGTGATCCTGCTGGTCGGGTGTGTTGTCTTGATCTACTCGGTGTTCGGCGGGTCCTGGGCGGTCATGGCGACCGACTTCCTGCAATTCCTCGTGCTGATGCCTCTGACGTTGGCGCTGGGCTGGCTGGCGCTGGACGCGGTGGGGGGGCTCGGCGGGTTCTTCGAGATGGTCGAGGCGAAGGGCCTGACCGAGGACTTCCGGTTTATCAACGATCCCGGGCACACGTTCATCGGCGACGCCGAAGGCGCGGACTCGGTGAACAAGTACACGATCATGTTCGCGATCGCGACGATCACGTACAAGGTCATCAAATCGGCGGAGCTGGACGCGGCACCGAAGTACTTCGCGGTGAAGGACGGCCGGGCCGCGCGCAAAGCGGCGTTGCTGGCGAGCGTCATGATGCTGCTGGGCACGGCCGTCTGGTTCTTCCCGCCGATGGTGGCCCGGCTCCTCTATGAAAACGAGGTGATGGCCCTCGCGGCCCAGGGGGTTTCCAAGCCGGCCGAGGCGGCCTACGCGGTCGCGGGGATGAACCTGCTGCCGCTGGGGATGACCGGCCTGATGGTGGTCGCGATGTTCTCGGCCACGATGAGCAGCATGGACACGGGCCTGAACCGCAACGCCGCGATCTTTGTGCGTGACGTCTACCCGGCGATGGTCAAATGGTGCCGCATGCCAGACTTGGGGGAACGGGCTTCGTTCATACTGGGTCAGGTGTTTTCGCTTGTGTTTGGCGTGATCATCATCGGGCTGGCGTTCTACTTCGCACAGGCGGAAGGCAAGGGCGTGTTCGAGAACATGCTGGACGTGGGCGCGTTGCTGGCGCTGCCGATGGGCCTGCCGTTGTTGATGGCGTTGTTCGTTCGGCCGGCGCCCTGGTGGGCCGCTATCTTCTCGGTCTGCGCCGCGCTGATCCCGGGCATCCTTGCCAAGACGCAGGGCTGGGACTGGAACTACCAGACCAAGATATTCATCATCGTGCCGGTCGGGATCCTCAGCTACGTGGTCACGATCCCCTTCTGGAAGAACGCCTCCGACAATTACCGGGCGCAGGTCGATGAGTTCTTCATACGCATGAAGACGCCGGTCGACTTCGAGAAGGAAGTCGGGGGCGGCAACGACCTGAGCCAGCTGAAGATCATGGGCTCGTTCTCCGCGGTGGTCGGTGTGTGTATCTGCACGCTGGTGTTCCTGCCGAACGAGTTCTCGGGACGGATGGTGATCCTGTTCGTCGGCGGGACCGTCGCGATCATAGGCGGCGTTCTGGCTCTGGTCGGGATGCGTGGGTCCAAGCCTGAATCTTTAGAGGAATCCGAACAAAGCGCGGTATAATCTATATAAGACACGCACATCGGATCAGGGGCTCCCCGAGGTATTTCGGGCATAGTATTGGAGGAAGATTGATGCGGAGCACCCGACTACGAGCCATCTGCCTGTCTGGCGCCGTCATAGTAACCTGTGGGGCACCATCCCTACAGGCACAAACCAGCCAGTGGGTCGAGCGTGGCGACACGGGCCGACTGATCTACACGCCCGACGCCGAGGGCGACCGCATCCTGGACTTCTCCAACGTTGGTTACAAAGGGCAGGGTGCCGCGGCGATCCCGACCAATATCTCGAACGTCATCACGTTGTCCCCCATCGGCGGTGACGACACAACCCAGATACAAAGTGCGATCAACACACTCGCCGGTATGCCGATCGGGCCGGATGGGTATCGCGGCGCGGTGCTCCTGCAAGCCGGCACCTACGACATCAATTCCCAACTGCTGATTAACGCCAGCGGCATCATTCTGCGCGGTGAGGGGCAGGGGACCAGCGGCACTATCCTGCACGGCCGGAACGTCGGCGCTGAGGGCACGAACCAGCGCCCGCTGATCCGTGTTGAGGGCAGTGGCAGCCAGACCCTGATCGGCTCGACCGTCAATATGATCGACAAGACCGTCCCCGCCGGGACCAACAGCTTCCGTATAGATAACCCCGGCGCGTTCTCGGTAGGCGATACCGTGCGGATCGAACGCCCCAGCAATCAGGCCTGGATCGACGATGTCGGGATGGGCCAACCGCTGAACGGCGACCCGGCCTGGAACGCGGGCTCGATGAACATCCGCATGGATCGAGTCGTCACCCGCATCGAGGGTGACCGCGTCTTTATCGACTCACCCGTATCTAACAGCTTCGAGCAGCAGTACGGCGGGGGGACCATCAAACGCTACACCTGGGCCGGCGCGATTGAGAACGTCGGCATCGAGAACCTCCGAGGTGATACCGATTTTGATCACAGCACCGACGAGGACCACGCATGGGAGTTCATCTCGATCGGCGGTACAGGCTCGACCTCGAACCGTGCGCAGGACGTCTGGGTCCGGGATATAACCGCCCGGCACTTCGGGGATTCAGCAGTCGTCGCCAACCCAAGTTCCAAGTGGGTCACGGTCGAGAACGCGACCAGCATCGACCCGGTCAGCATCATCACCGGAAGCCGACGCTATACCTACGACCTCTCAGGCACGCACGGCTTTGTCACCGGATCGTCCGCCGATGAGGGGAGGCACGACTTCGTCACAAACAGCACCCGGCCTGCCGGGCCCAGCGTCTTCCACAACTCGACCGCGACCAACGCCAACTCCGACAGCGGGCCTCACCAGCGATGGAGTTCAGGGACGCTTTATGACCAGATTACGGTCAACGGTAATGCCATCAACGCCCGCAACCGCGAGACGTTCGGCACGCGCCACGGCTGGTCCGGCGCGAATATCGTCGTCTGGAACTCGGATGCGGACAGCTACCGCATCCAGAACCCGCCGACCGCGCAGAACTGGCTGATCGGGTCCACCGGTACAATCGTCGAAGACACCACCTTCGGTCCACAGCCCCCCGGGAATTACGACTCGCATGGCACGAATATCGCCGACATCCCCAGCCTCTACGATGCCCAGGCTGCGGATGACGCCGACGTGAAGTCGTACCACTGGGAAGGCGGCGACGGGAATTGGAACGACGCCCAGGGCTGGGACAAACGCGCGACACCGCTTGTGCGTTCGGTCGAGCAGCGGGACTACCTCATCGGCGACATCGACGGGTTCGTGAATGACGGCCCCGGGAGTGATGACGACGCTTTCGTTGATCCGGATTTCGAGGCGGAAATCCTCGCCGGCAGCGCACACCCGATCACCGGATTTGATGACCTGACCGACAACCGGAACGTGGCCTTCACACAGCAGTATGTGCTGGACCCGGGCGATGTGATTGTGCACGGATCGTTGGCACTGGGGCTGCGGCAGAGTGGCGGGTTGGTCGATACCGACACCATCAAGATCGATGGCTCCGGGCAGATGAGTTTCACGGCACTGGGCTGGGACACGCAGATCAACGCCACCGATACCTTTGTCGGCGTGATCGACCTGGGCACGACCGAACTGCTGCCGATCCTGAATAATGACAGCCAGATCAGTGTCAGGATCAACGACGACACCGGGGCCGACTGGGCGATGCTGTCGGTAACGGTCTTGGTTGATCAGGGCGGCGTCGCCGCGGATGCCTTTATCGGGAACGGAGCGACGGTTACGGTCGATACCGCAGTAGCTGCGGTCAACGAACTCACCATCGATGGCAGCACACTCCGTATCGATCCTTCGGGCGACCTAAACGTGTTGGGCGACCTGCTCGCATCCGCCGTCAACACCACCCTCGCGTTCGGTGTGGACGCCGGCGGTGTAAACCAGATCGATGTCGGGGGTATTGCGGATCTCTCTAGCACGGTCATCGACTTTGACCTGCTCAACAGCTTCATCCCAGCCAATAACCAGACGTTTGACCTGCTGACCGCCACCACTATCCCCGGGACACCGGTCGTGGATGGCGCGGATTTTAATGGGTGGGGCTTGTCAATCATCCCCGGCGGCAACGGCCAGATACTCCGCGCCACCTATATCGGTTCGCTCATCGGCGACCTGGACGGTGACGGCTTTGTCGGGATCAATGACCTGAACATCGTCCTGGCAAACTGGAACCAGAACGTGCCGCCGGGCAACCCGCTGGCAGACCCTTCGGGCGATGGGTTCGTCGGGATCGATGACATGAACACGGTACTGGGCAACTGGAACGCGGGGACGCCGCCGGGCGGCTCGGGCAATATCCCTGAGCCCGGGATGCTCAGCGTGTGGTTGATTAGCGTGTTGGTATCGGCATACCGTCGCTAAGCCGTATCGAAGCACCGCTTTGCCAGAAAAAGATCGTTCTTGGCCAGGCGTTCCACCTCATTGATATCCGAGTCGCTGTATTCGGCGGTGAGGCAGATATCGCCGGCGTAGTTGCGGCGTTTCAGTTCGCGTATGACACGGGGCCAGTCACACAACCCCTGATGCCCGGCGACCCACTTGGGCTTCCACTTTGCAACGCCGAACTCATCCGTGCCGTCCCACTCCCACAACCCGTTCTTCAGGTTGACCAGACACAGGTGTGACCACACCACATCCAGCGCCAGTTCCGGATCCGCGCCGGCGTAGGCATTGTGCGCCGCGTCCCACACGGCCGCTATCTGCTTGGGGTCATACCGATGCACCGCGTGGTATAGATGCATCGCGTGCGTCAGGAAACGGGCTTTATGGTTCTGAACGCCAAGCGTCACGCCTGATTCTGCCAGCACCGGCAGCAGCGTATCCCACGCACGCTGCGTCTTTTCGATATGCGTCAGGTAATCGGTGTCGTCCGGCACCTTCACCATGATCCGCAGGATAGGGTGTCCAGCATCACCACACGCCCGGATCGTCGCCTCGTCGCAGGGGCCGGCCACGCTGATCAGGTCCACGCCGTGCTTTTTAAGTGTCTGCGCCGCGGTGGGCAGCATCGTTGCGACGTTTTCCGGTTCAACCTGATAGCCCGGTCGCACCGGTAACTCAACACCATCAAACCCCATCTCAGCCACCTTCGCCCCCAACTCGTCGAGCGACAGGTTCGGCCAGGGCTTGGTGAACACGGTGTATCTTCGGGGCTGACTCATCGAAAGGTTGTACCAGATTCAGAAGGCCATCGAATCAAATGTGGGTGCGGGTAATTCACGTTCTATTTCTTCGATACGGTATCCAAAGCCCGGGCCCTTTATCGTAGACAAATCAACCACACCGCCCCGTCGTTGATACAGACCGGGGTGGACCCGTGCTTCGGGTAAGGACGCCTCAGGATAATACTGCATGCTGTTGGTCTCGACGCCCATGATCGTCCCGGCGCGGGCCGCTAACACAAGATGTGGAATCTGTGCGAGCATCGGGTTGGTCAGGTCCTGAACCATCAGCGACATCCCGTGCGCCCTGGCCCAGCACAGGCTAAGGATCGCACCTGTCTGAGTCTTACAGGTCTTTAATGCTACGCCGTTCCAACCCAGGGAACGGCCGAGTCTTACAAGCCGCCAATCGTGGGCACTCTCATCCATGAATAAAGGCTTGCGGGCGGACACGCTGTGGACATCGATCGGGTTCGCCTCGATGTCGTAGGGGAACGGCTGCTCGACGTAGAGAACCTTGCCAAAGATCGATGGGTGCTCATCACGGAGCCGGTCGAGGATGTCGTTGACATAAAACGGTTCACGGACGGTACAGTTAAAATCCGTGGTGAGCCAACTCACGGCGTGTCGCTCGGCGATCTGTCCCACGGCCACGATCCGGTCGTAGTCATACGTAGCGTCTTTCCCGCTGAGCTTGAGCTTCAGACAGTTTAACTCGTCGCGTTTAATCCATTGTTCCAGGGTCAACGGGTAGCCGTCGTCAGGCTCATTGCCGGTCAGTTCCGATTCGTCCAGCGGGTCCAGTCCCCCGACCGCGTGCCAAGCCACCACCTGGTTTGAAGGCTTATCAACAAGATAATCCTGTGGAAACTTACCAGAGAAATCAATCGATACGCCTTCCGCGGGTTCAAGATAATGCGCCAGGTCGTGCGACATGAATTCTTCGGTATAAGTCTCGTAGATCGGCCGACCGACGAGCTTTCCGTAGGCGTCGTGTAAGGCCTGGTCAAAAGCGGAGCAGCAGACCAGGGCCGCCAACTGTGGGACCGGTTCGCCGATGCCGCGCCGGTTCACGTTGAAATTGTCCAGCTGGACGGGCAACTCGTCATCGAGAAATTGGTGCCCGACCTCCAGGGCGTGGCCCCGTCCTTCGTATCCCGACCAGGCTTCCGCGAGGATATGGCAGAACTGTGTCAGCGCGTCATGGCGGCCGGCATACGAAACTGAATCGCTAGGCCAGACCCATTGCACGTTTAGAGGTGTTTCGCCCCAACCGACCGCGGTTGCACCCGATTCGGGATCGGTCAGCTCAAGGCAGACCCTGGCGCAGGTGACCTCGGTTAAGACCTCTGAGCCGAACTTCCAGGGGATGCGGGTCTTGATCGGCAGGAAATACAACCGGACCGACGTGACTCCCGGCTGAACAACCTGCGAGGTTGGGGGCACCATGTCAGGTCATCCTTGCGAACATCTCGGGGGTCACGACCTGGGTCAGCGGTATGCCCTCGGCCATCGCATCGACGTTGGACTCGATGATCCGGCAGCAGCGTTCATACAACGTGATGTTGAAGGTTCCCGCGACGTGGGGCGTGAGTGTGATATTCGGCAACGAACGCAATCGGTCATCAACCGTCAGGGGTTCGGGGTCAAAGACATCCAGGGCCGCGTGGATCCGTTTGGCGGTGAGTTGCTCGGCCAATGCATCGTGATCGATCAATCCGCCGCGTGCCGCGTTGATCAGGAGTGCCCCGTCGCGCATGGCTGCCAGTTCGGTATCGCCGATCATGTGGCGTGTGTCTTCGGTCATCCCGGCGTGCAGGCTGACGATATCGCTTTCCGCCATCAGGCTGATCAGGTCATCGACAAACTCAAGTCCGGGTTCGACTTTGGAGGGATCGATAAACGGGTCGTAGACAAGTGTCTTTGTACCAAGCGCCAGCAACGCCGGGGCGAGGTAACGGACCGTGACACCACATCCGACCAGGCCGACCGTGATATCAGCAAGGTCACGCTGGATACGCGACTCGCGCGCCGCCTGCCAGGGCGTGCCCGTCTTGATAAGACGGTCGTACATGTCATACGGATGCAGCCACCGCAGCATCTCGCCGAGCACGAACTCCGCGACGCTCTGGCCGATCGGCGGGGAGGTGTTCGTGATCGTCACGCCCTGCTCCCACGCTTCTGCGGGGCTGATGGGCTTGATCGATGAACCGATGAGACAGACCTGCTTCAGTTTCCTGGCGGAGGCGTACACCTCGCCGGGCACGGGGCCGCTGCCCCAGCCGGCGATGAGGATATCCGCTTCAGCGATCTCGTCCTTCAGGTCATCGACGGTCAGGTCGAATCCATCCTTGGGGTTGATCCACAACTGATGCTTACGCGCAAGCCGATCAAAGAGTAGCCGGTTGTAGCTGTACTTCGCCCGACCCTGTCCACACTGAGAAGCCACAATACGTAATCTGGTCATCTACCTGAATACTCCAAGAATAACGGCACGCCATCAAACGGCGGCCAGAGTCATCATCCTGCTCATTGATTCACCGAGTTCCCGTGCCGCCCGGCTTGGTTCGGTGTTCTTCCATTTTGGGTTCGTCGGCTCCGAGGTGATTGGACCGTCATACCCGATCTTCTCCAGGGCTCCGAGGAACCCCGTTATATCGATCACACCCGTCTCGCAGGGGAGCGCCCGCTCCGTGACCACCTGTTCGTCTATCGGGCGATCGGCGATCAGATCATTTACATGTACCGCGACAACCTCGCTCGCGTCCAGGCTTTCGATATCCGCCACGGTCTCTGAGGCGCAGTGCCAGTGGAAGCTGTCGAGCATCACACCGAGATTCCCGTGATTGCTGGCGCCATAAAGTTTGCGCATCCCCTTGAGGTCGTACACAAACGGGTGCTTGTGCCCGGCCCGGCGCGTCACCGGGCTGACATACTCAAGCCCAAGGGTCAGGCCGTGCTCCGCAAGGACGGGCGCCGCCTGGTTGATCCGGTCCACGTGCAGCTTAAAAAACGCATCGAAGGGCAACTCGTCATCAAACGGTAGGACCACGGTTGTTGTGCGGGTGTACCCAAGCTGTTGAGCCAAAGCCGACAGGGCGGGGAGGCGGTTGATTCCCTCGGCCCATACTTGTTCATCACATGAAATCTTCCCCGGAAGGATCGAGCAGTAACCGACCCTCAGCCCGGCCTCCCTGAGCGCCGACTTAAACGTGTCAGCCCCCAGCCCTCGCAGGTTGGCTTCCTGCTTGTCCAGGCGTAGGTCGACGCCTTGGAATCCATGCCGGCGTGCGTATTCGATAATGCCTAGTGGGTCCGCATCGATACCGATCATGTCCGCCATCAGACTTTTATACATGGCTGTCCTAAAATAATCTGGCTGGGGGGTGGCTAACGCAAAATCATATCGCGCAGGCTTGCCGACACTTCTCGAGCAACTCGATCTGCCGACAGACACTGGCGGGTGTGATGTAGAGGTCCGCGCCCTGCTTGATCGTTTTGTAGAGGTCGCGGTAGAACATCACGTATTCACCGGGGTGGTCTTCCGGTTTGGACCAGGAACTGGTCTTCCACTCGAGGTCTTCCCGGTTGTACTCGCGGGGCTGGGTCGGCATACGATCGACCGGACGCTCGGGCATGGTGGACCAGTCGATCCATTTCCAATCCAGTTTGTCCATCGTGCCGTGCAGACCACCGGCGGTGCCCATGATGTGCCAGCGTTCTGCGGCGTAAGCGCTGGCGCTGGTCAGCTCAACATCGATCGTCGGTGCGCCTTCTGCACGCAGTATGACTTTGACGTGGTCCTCGGTATCGCCGGAGGTCAGGGCTTGTTGAAGGTCAACGAATAGCTCGGGCTCGTGATCGCCGAACAACACCATCGCCTGGTCAAGCAGGTGGGCCCCGTTGTTATTCAGCAGCCCGCCGCCGAATTCCTGGAGTGTCTGCCAGTCCCATCGCCGGCTGAACCCGTGCCAGGCCATGCGGACCTGGACGATCCGACCAAGCACGCCGGATTCCATGATCTCACGGACCTTCAGGAAGTGCGGCTCATACCGACGGTTTTGAAACGGGGCGAGTACCTTGCCGGCCTCATTCGCGGCATCGATGGCGGTTTCGGCTTCGGTTACGCTTAACGCAAATGGCTTCTCGCAGACCACGTGCTTGCCAAGACGCATCGCGGCGATCGAGTGTTCAACGTGGTAGAGGTTCGGCGACGCCACCACCATCAAGTCAATGGCTTGGTCTTTGATGAGTTCATCGAAGTCGGTATACCCCCGGCAATCAAAGGCACGTTTCGCCTCGCCGATGCGTCCTTCGTCTGCGTCAGCGACGGCGACGACCTGGTAGTGGTCCGGCAGGGTCAGAAAGGTTTTGGCGTGGATATTCCACCCGCTGCGCCCAAGTCCCGCGATACCGACCCGCAAAGGCGACCCGTTTCCATTTGCCATGATGATGCAACTCCTGCTTGGCCGACCCCGGGTAAAATGATATGCGATTAGCGGATACGCGATTCACACGACCACAGGTCCGGGCTGGCGCCCAGCAGGTTTTTGACTTCCGATGTCGCCGCGTCCAGCTTGTCCAAAGTTTCTTTTGACAGGCTGATTTTAGACGCCTCGATATTCTGCTTGACCTGTTCGGGTGTGCTGGCGCCGGCGAGCACGGACATCACCCCGGGCTGGTGCAGGCACCACGCCAGGGCTACCCGGTTCATCGGCTCGCCGATCTCTTCACAGACCTTCTGGATCTGCGTAACCGCCTCGAATGTTTCTTTCTCGCAGCCTGGCCCGCCGTGACGAGCGAGTTCACGGTCGCCACTGAAGTGGCGTGTGCGCTGCCTGCCGGCGGGGACATCATCCGCGGTCTTGTAGCGGCCGGTTAAGAGCCCCTGCGCCAGGGGGGAGTAGCAGAGGATGCCCATCTGGTGTTCAAGGCAGAGGTCGGTGATCTCAAACTCGATCGAACGCATCAGCATGTTGTACGCCAACTGGTTCGTGTGCAGTTTGGTGATCCCGACCGCTTCCGCAAGATCGATCGGTCCGTAGTTACAGACGCCCAACGCCCGGACCTTGCCGCTGGAAACCAAAGTTTCCATTGCGCGGAGGGTTTCTTCCGCGGGGACCGTCCGCCTGTTCCAGTGGATCTGGTAGAGGTCGATGTAGTCGGTGCGCAACCGTTTCAGGCTCACTTCACAGTCGGTCGCGATCTCTTCTGCTGAGAGTGTCTGCCCGCTTGCTTTGGTCGCGAGAATAACCTTGTCACGCTTGCCCTCCAACGCCCGCCCGACGAGTTCTTCGGACTCGCCGTCTCCGTAAGCCGGCGCGGTGTCGAACAACGTAATCCCCTGGTCCAGGGCCGTGTTCACCGTGGTAATCGCTTGGTCGGCCCCGATCCCGCCGTAGGTCTCGCTGGCCACGATGGACATACAACCCAGCGCGACAGGTGAAACGGCCAGGTCGATACCTGCGATTTGCTGAGTTTGTGATGCTGCGGGATGATGTACGGTCATTATAGTGTTAGCTCCTGCCAGCCCATCCAAAAACAGGGTCCAGCTTCATATGAAGGCGATGGTAGCGAAAAAATCGGTAAAACGCTTGATTTCTATCTTATCGCATTCCGGTTTAATGTTCAAGAAACTTTCATACGAACAAGTCAGATATTTCAGGTAATAAATATCTAACATTATTCATAATAATGACTTAAATATAATTAATGTGTCTGTAATATAGAAAATTATCATTGTAAAATACCATCTTATGAGGTAGAATTTCACTATGTCCCTCTCAGAAGTCGCAAAACTGGCTGGTGTCTCTCACGCTACGGTTTCACGCGTGATTAACCGCCGCCCCGGCGTCTCGCAGGACTTGACCCGTAAGGTCAGAGACGCGATGAAAAGGCTGAACTATACGCCCCCCGCTAAACGCCGTGGGCCTAAACCCAAGTCCCGCTCGGGCGTTCGGACAGGCAATATCGCATTGCTCTTCGTGGGGACGGACCCCACGTTGGTTGTGGCACCCGTCGCCAGTGGTGTGCTTCATGCCGCCGAGGAGGCCCTTGCGGAACGGGGCTTCAACATGATTGTCGGGCAGCTGTCCGATTCCGACCGCCTCCCGCCGACCGTCGCCAACGGGCAGGTCGACGGTATCTTGATGCACGGCTACCCGCCCTCCGCCAACATGACCGAAACGCTCCAGCGTTTCCCTACGGTCTGGATGCTCAGCCAGCGTCGCCCGCACGGGTACTGGGGCGACCGTGTCGCGCCTGACAATCAGGCCATCGGCAGGATCGCTGCGGAATACCTGGTCGAGCGCGCCCACAAACACGTCGCGTTCTTCCACAGCAATACGACCCACATGGGTTTCGCGGTCCGCGCCAATTCGTTCTTAGAATGGGCCAAGGAGTCCGGCGTCAGCACCGCCACGATTATCGCCGACCCGCAGGCCGAACATCTATCAGCCGAGCAGCAGGATTCGCAGCAGCACATGGATTCGCTGGTGAATCGCCTGCTTGACTTGTCACCCCGACCGACAGGCTTATTCGTGCCACGTGACACGATCGCGGTCAAGGTCTACCGCACGCTGCGGGACCACGGCATCGAGCCCGGCCGGGACATGACCATCGTGTCCTGCGATAACAACAACATCCTCGCGGGCCTGAGCCCACGGCCCGCCACCATCGACATCCGGCCCGATGTCATCGGCGATCGCGCTGTAGATCAGCTTATCTGGCGGATGGAAAACCCAAACATACCCGTGCGATCGATCTGTCTGGTCGAGCCACGGCTGATCCTGCCGGAGAACGGAAGCCGGTAGCGGCACTTTTATATTTCAGTCAACACCGCTCAATATGAGCCAGGAGAGGGTTTGTCATGCGTCACAGTAAGAATACATACAGCCGTGTTGTGCGCTTTGAGTCTCGATCAATCGCCGCCGCCATACTGCTTGGCGTGACGGTGCCCGCATCGGCGACCGATTTCTTTGTCACCACCGAGTCTCAGCTCAACTCCACGATGAGCAGCCTCGGCCCAGGCGACACCATCATCATGCAGGACGGTATCTGGAATAACACCCAGATCGAGTTCAAAGGCTTCGGCACCTCGCCCAACCCGATCACGCTCAGGCCCGAGACCCCCGGCGGCGTCACCCTCAACGGCAACTCGACCCTGAGCATCTCCGGCAACTGGCTCGTCGCCGATGGCCTGAGATTTGAGGGCGGGGCGCTTAGTTCCGGCAACATCGTGGAATTCCGCGGCGATAATGGGAACTCGACCAACTCCCGCCTTACCAACACCGCGATCATCGACTACAACCCTAATGACGTCGATACGCGTTACCACTGGGTCGGGATCTACGGCAACAACAACCGGGTCGATCACAACTACTTCAAGGGTCAAAACCATTCCGGCGTCACCGTCGTCGATTGGACCGGTAGCGGAAGCGGTTCCACAGGCAGCAACCGCATCGACAGTAACTACTTCTTCGATCGGCCCGAGCCGATTAATCCGTCTGACGCGAACGGTTTTGAGACCATCCGCATCGGCGACAGCTCCAACTCGATGACACACACCAACGACATCATCGAGAACAATCTTTTCTACAAAGTTAACGGCGAGATCGAGATCATCTCCAACAAGACCGGCAGCAACATCTACCGAAACAACACTTTCCTCGAATCCGAGGGCACGCTCACACTCCGTCACGGCAACAACGCCCTGGTTGAGGGCAACTACTTCCTGGGCAATGACAAGTCTCGGACCGGTGGCATCCGCGTCATCGGCGAAGACCACACGATCATCAACAACTACCTCGAAGGGCTTGACGGCCGTAACGGTGGCGCGATCTCCATCTCGGCGGGACGCGTCAACTCGCCGTTGAATGGGTACTTTCAGGTCAAGAACGCCGTCATCGCGCACAACACGATCGTGGATGTCTCTGATGCGATGATCAAGCTGGACGACGGGCTGGGCTCCAGCAGCCGGACCCTACTGGCGGAGGACGTCACCATCGCCAACAACCTGATCCGTAACAACGCCAGCACCAGCGACCCGATCTTCCAGGGCGGCGAGGGCTCAGGCTGGACCTGGGAAGGCAACATCGCCTGGGGCAAGCCCCTGGGCACGGGCGCCGGGAACCCGGGGGTCAGCAACGTTGATCCGCAGATCGCGCTGGATGCCGAGGGCCTTTGGCGGCCACAGGCCGGGAGCCCCGCGATCGACGGCGGGGCGGGCGATTACAGCAGCTACCTCACCGACGATATGGACGGACAGGCACGCATCGGGATATATGATGTTGGTGCGGACGAGGTCTCCGGCGCTACGATGACACGCGGTCCTCTTGAGGTTGGCGACGTCGGCCCGCTGTGGATGTTCCCGCCATCAACCCTGACCGGCGATCTTGACGGCGACGGCTTCGTCGGCATCAACGACCTGAATATCGTCCTGGCCAACTGGAACCAGAACGTCCCGCCCGCCGACCCGGCTGCTGACCCCAGCGGCGACGGGTTTGTCGGCATCGATGACCTCAACGAGGTCCTGGGTAACTGGAATGCGGGCACACCGCCGACCAGCAACACAACCATCCCCGAACCCGGAACGCTGTCGATGCTCGGGATACTCGGTGTCTGTTCGTTCCGTAGGCGACACTAAGCGAATGCTCTGAATAATGCGGATTACTCGGGGGGCTGCGCTATTCTTAATATTAAATATAAGCAATTGGAGCTTAACATTGCCTGTTATTAAACCATCACGTTTCGCTGTGCCCTCATACGCTTCCCGGGCTGGCCTCTCTGCTCTGGTTGTGATGTGCCTTGCGGGGAACGTCAGCGCGACGGACTTCTTCGCGTCCAACGCCTCGCAGGTCTCGTCCGCGATGAACAGCGCCGGCCCGGGCGACACGATCATCATGACCGACGGCGTCTGGACCAACCAGCATATCCAGTTCTCCGGAGCCAACGGCATTTCCGCCAACCCGATCACACTGCGACCGCAGACGCCCGGCGGTGTCACACTCAACGGCAGCTCGAAGCTGAGTATCTCCGGCGACTGGCTGGTCGCCGACGGGCTCAACTTTGAAGGTGGTGCCTTAAGCTCCGGCAACGTCGTCGAGTTCCGTGGCAACAGCGGCAACGCCACCAACTCCCGGCTGACCAACTCGGCGATCGTCGATTACAACCCGGCCAGCATCAACACCCGGTACTTCTGGGTGTCGCTCTACGGGGACAACAACCGCGTCGATCACAACTACTTCAAGAATCAGAACCACTCCGGCGTCACCGTCGTGGACTGGTCCGACGGCACGACCAGCAACCACCGGATCGACTCGAACCACTTCGCCGACCGCCCGGAAGGCCCCGACAACGGCTGGGAGACGATACGCATCGGCACCAGCACCTATTCGATGAGCAACTCCAACGTCATCGTCGAGAATAACCTGTTCGAGCGTACCGACGGTGAGATCGAGATCATTTCGAACAAGACCGGCGGCAATACCTACCGCTACAACACCTTCTCCGATTCAAAAGGGACACTCACGCTCCGCCACGGCAACAACGCCACCGTCGAGGGCAATTTCTTCCTGGGTCACGACAAGAACGGCTCGGGCGGCGTGCGTGTCATCGGGGAAGACCACACCATCATCAACAACTACTTCGCCAACCTGGACGACCGGGCCGACGGCGTGATCTCGCTGACCGCGGGTGTCGTGAACTCGCCTCTCAATCGATACTTCCAGGTAAAGAACGCGCTGATCGCGCACAACACGGTCGTGAATTCACAGGGCACCATGGTCACGTTCGATTATCTATTCAACGACCCGCCTAGCGGAGAGCAGCAGAACCTGCTGCCCGAGGACGTCACGATCGCCAACAACCTATTCCGTTCTAACGGCCCAACGATCTTCGAGGGCCAGGAGGGCTCCGGTTGGACGTGGGAGGGCAACATCGTCTTTGGCGGCGGCCTCGGCCCCAAGGCCGGTGCCTCCGGCATCACCGTGGTAGACCCGCAACTCACACTCGGTGCCGACGGCCTGTGGCGGCCCGGGTCGGGCAGCCCGACCGTCAACAGCGGCAGCGGCAACTACAGCGGCGTGCTCACCGACGACATGGACGGGCAGGCGCGCATCGGCATCTTTGATGTGGGCGCGGACGAGTTTTCAACCGCCACGATCGTGCGTAAGCCCCTTGTCGAAGGCGATGTCGGGCCGGACTGGCTCGGCACGCCACCACCACCACCGACCGGCGGCGGGCCGGGTTGCTTCGCAGGCGGTTGCGTGATCCAGGCGGAAGACTTCAGCGCGCTATCCGACCCCAACGGCAACGGCCTGGTCTGGAGCGTGTTCAGCACAACCGATGCCCTGGGGGACGAGGCCCTCCGCGCACCCTCGGGCAGCCGGGTCGACCTCGGGTCCAGCCCGCACGATACGCTCGCGATCTACGATATCGAGTTCACGCAGGAAGGCCTCTACACCGCCTACTACCGCGCACGCGGGTTCTCCAGCGGCACGGACAGCATGTTCCTGCCCGACGACTTCAACACCGACCCGGACGTCAACCAAGGCCTGTCTCAGGACGGCCAGTTCGACTGGATCAAGGGCCAGACCTTTCTCGTCGGTGCTTCACACATCGGAGTCCCGCTGGAGTTCCGCTTCGGTCGGCGAGAACAGCTCGCCGAGTTCGACGCGTTTGTCCTGCACCTCAACGCCAACCTCTCGGACGACCAGCTCGACGCATTGTTCACGATTATCCCGGGTGACCTCGACGGCGACGGTTTCGTCGGCATCAACGACCTGAATATCGTCCTGGCCAACTGGAACCAGAACGTCCCACCCGCAGACCCCTCGGCCGACCCAAGCGGCGACGGATTTGTCGGCATTGACGACCTGAACGAGGTGCTGGGTA
>JAJDCW010000112.1 GCA_029260635.1 Phycisphaeraceae bacterium
ACGTTCGACCTGGAAGACCCGCCCGAGGCCCCGCAACCTGACTTCACGTTCACCAGCGGCACGTTCCGCTACACCGCCGGCGCGACGCTCAACAGCGAAACGCTGGACGACCTGCTCGGCCCCGGCGTGCCGACACTGTCGGCGAACAAGCACCTGGTCGTCACCGACCAGGCCGTTCTCAGCGCCCCGGTCCGGCTCAACGGCGGCACGCTGTCCGTCGGCTCGGTCTTCAACAACGACACGTCGATGCTCGATTTTGATGCCGGCACGTTCAACCTGACCACCGACAACCTCACCGTCGGCGCGGGTGGGATCTTCGGCGATGTCATGACTGTCCAACTCAACCAAACGGTGAACATCACCAACCTCGCGACCGTAGATGCTTTGGCTGAACTTACGATCATCGGCGACTTCAGCTCAGGCGGGCTGACCAACAACGGCGACCTGGTCATCATCGACACCGGCGGTGGCAAGACGATCAACGGGACCGTCAGCAACCCGACCGGTTCGGACCTGACGGTCGTCGGTGACATCACCTTCAACGACGCGGTCAACGGCGGCGGCGGGTTCTTCGGGCCCGGCACTTCCACCTTCGCAGGCGGGTTCAGCCCCGGCGACAGCCCGGCCACGGTCGCCTTCGAGGGCGACGTCGTCCTGGCCGACACCAACACCCTGACCATCGAGATCGGCGGGCTGACACCCGGTGATGACTTTGACCGGCTCGAGATCGACGGGACCGCCATGATCGACGGCACACTCGACGTGTCACTGATCAACGGCTTCGTCCCCAACGCCGGCAACAGCTTCGGCTTCCTCTTCGCCAACGGCGGCTTCGGCGGCACGTTCGATACGTTGAACCTCCCGGACATCTCCGGTCAGGGCCTGCAGTGGACACTAAACCCCGGCGGCTCGACGCTGTTCCTGGAAGTCGATTCGCTACTTCAAGGCGACCTGGACGGCGACGGCTTCGTCGGCATCAACGACCTGAATATCGTGCTGGGTAACTGGAACCAGAACGTCCCGCCCGCGAATCCGTTGGCAGACCCATCCGGTGACGGCTTCGTCGGGATCGACGACCTGAACGCCGTGCTTGGCAACTGGAACGCGGGGACGCCGCCGACAGCACAGGGTGGATCTAGCGTTCCTGAACCCGCTTCGGGTCTGGTGATGTTGGGACTGATGATCACGTTACGCAAGCGTTTCACGTGAAGTATCACTTAAGCTAATTACCCCGCTGCAAAGTATGTGACGTGCAGTATAGTTACGACACAGGCTGTTCTGGCTCTTTGGGTGCTGGCGCCCGTTACTTCATGCTCATTTTTTTACAACATGCGTAGTTCAGATTTCAAGACATCAATCCGTATTATATTTTTTGTGCGTAATATTATGAAATAGTTCTTGTAATCTAGAACGCTTTGCTTCATACTGTGCCCTTACTCAAGGCGGCGATCGGCCGCCCCTATCATTGAGGGACGGTGGAACATGACAACAGTGCAGGTCAGGGGGGCGGTGGCGTTATCGTGTGATATATATCACGACGCAGACTTATCCTGTCGTATCGTTACTCCCTTGGTCCAACTAATACAGCAGCTATCACGCTTGTGCGCGGCGCGGAGAGCCGTGCACGCGGGCGTGTGTGTTTACATACAGACAGAAGGAAGGTCAGGGGGGGCCGGGACCGGTGATATCGCAAGGCGATGACCGCGGTCGGGGTGGCCATGTGGCCTAATGCCGTTGACAATTGAGCTATTTACACAGATCAGGAGCAGAGACATGAATGACCGCACGATGGATCGCCGGCAGGTTTCTTTTCGATATGGGTTGAGGTTCGCAGTTTTGTCGATGGCGTTGGGCTGCGCCGCGCCGGTAGGGGCGATCGTGCGGAGCTGGGACGACTCGGGCGGGTCGGCCGACAAGAACTGGTCGACGTTCGGCAACTGGAGCCCGGATGGAGCGGTCGTTAACCCCGACGACATCTTCATTGGTAATCTCGCGGCCGCAGCGAACGATACGACGATCTACGACATCACGTCACAGATCGGGTCCCTGACTCTCAGCAATGGGGCCGACGTAGACACCAACGGGAACGAACTGATCGTCAACGGTATCACGACGGTCGGCGGGTCGGGCAGCACGTTGATCGTGAACCCACACAACTCGGGCATCGCTTTCGACTCGTTCGACACCAATGAATTGATTATCAACTCGGGCGGCACGGTCACGCTGACGAACGCCAGGCTAGAAGTTGATGGCAATATTGCGGGTGATCAGTTGGAGATCAATTCCGGCGGACTCTTCTCGGGGTACGGCTTCGTGGACCTGCAGCAGTCCGTCGCGGTCGGGGTTCAGGTCTTCGAGAACAGCGGGACGCTGGCCGCGAACAACGGGGGCGGGATCTTCGGCAGCTTCGCGGGGACGCTGACACTCAACGCGACCGACGCAGACGCCTTCATCGACCTGGACGGCGATAACGAGGCCGGGGTCGTCAATATCAACCGCAACGATACGCTTTCTATCATCGGCGGGAACATTAATAACGACGATTTCAGCGGGACGATGAACCTGGGCGGTGGAGCGGAGTTCACGACGGATAATATATGGCGTCTTGGGTTTGGTGAAATCAATGTCAATACCACGGGGCTATTTGTCGGCACCGTCGGCGGTATCGCCGAGATCAGCGGGTCTCAGTTCACTATGAACAATGGTGGCACGATCACGCTGGACACCGCGGACATCGATCGGCTCCAGTTCAACGCGGATTTTGTCGCCAACGGCGGGACGATCGCCAACTCCAACGAAATCTTCTTTAATAACACCACAACCATCAACGCCGCCGCCGAGTTCCTGATGACCGGCATCGCCGCGAGCGTCACGCTGCTGGACGGGGCCACGGTCACCATCAACGACGCGAACTTCGACCTGGACGCAAGCCAGACCGCCACCAATATCACGACGATCGGTAACGGGGCGTTGCTGGACATCAACCTGAACGACGCTTCCGCCGACGACAGCTACGGCCACAGGATCAATCTTAACGGGGGCGAATTGGACGTGACCAACGCCGCAGACGCTTTGCCTTGGCGGATCAACTCCCTAGCCATTGTCACCGCCGGGGGCGCGGCCACCTCTGTACTCGACGGCGACGAGCTTGAAGTTTTT
>JAJDCW010000113.1 GCA_029260635.1 Phycisphaeraceae bacterium
CAGGGCCAACCCCGTGGACCCCGGAAACGACAACGAGCAGCGGGTGGCCCGGTTCCAGATGCTCGGGCAGACCTTCAGCGTCCGCAGCGACCGCTTCGTGGTCTACGCGGTGGTCCGGGGATATGATGGCATCGACCCGAATGACCCGCAGTTCGGTCCCCCGGCCGAGACGGCCCAGTTTATCGCGGTGTTCGACCGTGGATCGATGGAAGATAACAGTGACACACCCCGGGTGATCGGCTACGTCCGGTTACAGTAGACGCAGACGCCCCGGGCGTCGTACCATCCTTAGAGGATAGACCGGCCGGTAACGCACCACGACGCGGAGCCCCGGACGACGGAAGGACCAAGCCATGCACAAACATAAAGCATTCACAATCATCGAACTCCTGGTGGCCATCGCGATCATCGCGGTCATGGTCGGGCTGCTGTTCCCGGCGATCGGGGCGGTCAGGCGTCACGCCAAGCAGACGGAAAGCAATACCCGCGTGCGCGGGATCATCCAGTCGATGATCCAGGCCAGCGAGAGCCGGCGGGGCTTCTTCCCGGGGTTTGATGGGTTCAGCTTTACCCAGAACTCGGTAGCCACCACCGGCAACAGCGGCCCCGGGCAGACCGCCGAGGCCCGGCACTGGATACTGCTGGACGGGAACTATACGACCGGCGACGGCGTGGTCAGCCCGCAGGAAAGCAAAGACGTCTGGACGACCGGCCGGGTCACCACCGACAACTACTCCTACGCGATGACGCAGATCAATGACGCCAGCGTGAATCCCAACGCCAACGACCGCTACCGCCGGGAGGAGTGGCGGAACGAACAGAACGCGCTGGCGCCGGTCGTCACCGATCGGCTGGGGATCTCCGGTTCGATCCTGCCCACGCCGGGCGTCCCGGACAGCTACTTGAGCATGCACGATGACAGCTCCGAGGGGAAGTGGACCGGCTCGATCGGCCGCGGCGACCTGAGCGTCGAGTTCAGCACGGAGCCGACGGTCGCGACCCGGATCGCCAGCTACCACAACGATGTAGACGACATCTTCACGCCCGGTGACGGGACCGGCCCCGACCCAGACAAAAACATGTCGGTCACCTACCGGCAGGCGGACAACCCGATGGGTGATATCGATTAACGATCCGGGGGTGCCTGTATCAACCGGGCGTATCCACGCGGCCGATGGGACGTGTACGTATGGACCCCAACTGTATATTCTGCAAGATCATCGCGGGCGATATCCCCTGTTATAAGCTTTACGAAGACGGCCGGGTGCTGGCGTTTCTGGACGTCGGGCCGTTGTCTGAGGGGCACGTGCTGGTCATCCCCAAAGCTCACGCGGTACAGTTGGGCGAGATGGCCGACGAAGTCGCGGCGGCGATCGGGGCGGTGCTGCCCAGGCTCGCCCGGGCCGTGTCGGCCGCGACGGGGACGGGTGCTTACAACATCCTGCAGAACAACGGCGAGGTGGCCGGGCAGGTCGTGATGCACGTCCACTTCCACCTGATCCCAAAACCCGACCCCACCCGCGCACCCGATAGTAAGTCCCCCGGCTCCCCCGGCTCGGGCCTGGGTATCCACTGGCCGGCCGGGCAGATCGATCCCGAGGCCGCGGAAACACTCGCCGACAAGATCACCTCCGCGTTGGGCTGATGCCAACCCAATCCATCCGTAATGTACGGCCACACGGTTTAGTCCGGCCGGTCACACGCCCGGAAGTCCGCCGTGTGGCCGCTGCGGCTAAACACGACCACTGTGGTTGGCGCCGATGCGATCTCGATCGATTCTCTTTGGCCGGTATCGGGGTTGCTTCAACCGGATTATTTCGCAATAATCCGAATGCCCTACCGGCAAGGAGTTTACCCATGTCCCGATCATCAATCCGAACCGCCCTGTCCGTTATCCTCCTCGCCGTCACGGCTACCGCCCTGGTGGGTTGCGGGATCGCCAAACCCACAGCGGGCAAGCACGCCAAACGCACCGGTGATGAGATCGTCGTGGCCGGGCAGTTCTTCCACACCGGCACGCCCGTGGTCCTCTGGATGGACCCCGACGGCTACGACGCCTACCGCATCGAGAAACGCTTCGTGCCTTACGACGCGTCGCTCTGGGAAGTCACTAAAGAGGAGGTCGACTCCCCGAACCGGTACAGCCTGCGTTACAAGGGCGCTCACTTCCCGCCGGAGGTCGTCGAGCAGATCAAGGGCGGAGGCTGGCCCCTGGACCTGCTGCAGGACACCGTCGACCAGTTCGTCATCCACTACGACGTCTGCGGCACCAGCCGGCAGTGCTTCAACATCCTGCACGACCACCGCACGCTCAGCGTCCACTTCATGCTCGACGTGGACGGGACGATCTACCAGACGCTGGACCTTAAGGAGCGCGCCTGGCACGCGGGCATCGCAAATAACCGATCGGTCGGCATCGAGATCGCCAACATGGGTGCGTACCCCGCCGACAAGCTCGACACGCTCAAGAAGTGGTACAAGACCCACGAGGACGGCAGCGTCGAGCTGACCATCCCCGAGTCGCGCGGCGACGGTGGCGACCTCACACCCAACTTCAAGTCAGGCCCGATCCGCCCGGACCTGGTCGTCGGCACGATCAACGGAAGCGAACTGCACCAGTACGACCTCACACCCGAGCAGTACAAGGCCCTGGTCAAGCTCACCGCGGCCCTGACAAAGGTCTTCCCCAAGATGAAACTGGACTACCCCCGTGACGAGCACGGCGAGCACATCCCCGGCGTCCTCACCGAACAACAGTTCGCCGACTTCCAGGGGCTGATCGGCCACTACCACGTCACCCAGCGCAAGACCGACCCCGGCCCGGCGTTCCAGTGGGACTACCTGATCGATGAAGTAGAAAAAGAACACGCCGGCTGGCGCTTCTGGCGGCGGTGACAGGCCACCGACATCCCTTGCCCCTTGTAGATTCGTATCTCGCCTTTGATAGCTGCGGGCCTATGGGCCGCAGGCGGATGCTTGAGGTAACGCCTACTCAAGGTCCCAGCGGTTTGGGTTGTCCAGGCCCCGCGAATACGTGGAGTAGGTGAACACACCCAACTGATTCTCGCCCCAGGGGCCTTCCGCACGTGCCGTCGCGTTGGCACCCATGAGCAGGCTTGGGAAGGGCATGCCTTCCACGTGGCCGTCCGCCCAGAGGATGTTGCATTTCTGGTTGTTGTGGCGGCCGTGCGGCCCGCCCCAGACCGTGGGGAATCCACCGATCACACCCTGGCCTCGTTGACTTGGCGGGTTGTCCTTGAATAACTCGAACCACGTGTCCGCAACCAGAAGAGTTTCGGTCGGATTCAGCACCGCCCCAAAGCGACTGGACTGCTGCCACTTGGCGACCGGGTTGGAGTCGGCTTCGAGCGCGACTCGGCCGGCCAGTGTGTACCAGTTGATCCCGTAATCACTGTTCCGCCAGCGGTAGCCCGCGTAATCCTCCATGTCCGCCTGTCGGATGCTGTGGACGCCCTCCTCGGCCTCGTTAAAGATCGGGCACACGAACATGTCCCGGGTCGACCCGTAGCCGCCGATCGTGATCAGGCTGGTCCAGTGGACCTGGGCGGTGCCAGCACCCCAGGTATTGGCAGCGGTCCCTTCTCGGTAAGCGTAATGCACGACGTAGTCGGTGTTATCCGTCCCGTACGCCATGATCGCGATCCCGACCTGCCTTTCGTTACTCATACACACCGCGTCCTGCGCCGTCTTACGCGCCGCCCCCAACGCCGGCAACAGAATCCCCACCAGCAACGCGATGATCGAGATCACCACCAGCAGTTCGATCAGGGTGAAGCCGGAAAGATTGGTTTTCTGGTTATGCACGAGAAGACCTCAAATGTATGAAAACAAGACAGGACTTACAACAACCGGCGGATGAGCAGATCAGCTCGAAACGCCCCACACAACACACACTTACCCCGGTAGCCTACTGGACCACGTCCACTTAATTATATAACCATATACGCCCTTAGCAAGCAAACTCTCGCAATTTGCAGCAAAATAAAAACACCGCCCGGTTAGAGGCAGTGTTTCCAGGTCATACGTGTAAAGTGCATACGAGATACACTTTAAATGAGCACCAACTGCTTATTTATACTCGACCGTGTTCCAGATATTGGGCTTGCCATCGACAGCAGGGTCTGTGTCATGAGCACCGAGGTCTTCCCAGGGTTTGAATTTGTCTGCGATCGCAAACGATGAACAGTGACCATCCCCCCAAAGAATATTTGTCGCTTTATTGTGGCGGGCGTGAGGCTGTTCCTGGCCGATCGTGCTACCAAATACATAGTATAGGCCACGTTGACGACCGGCAGGATTATATATGGGTGATTCAGGATCGAAGTTGGCTACGAAGGTATCAATCACCGCTAATTGTTCTGACGACCTTAACATGTCTGATTGACGAATTCCCAGCGCGTATCGGTCATATACGGTGCCGGCCAGATCGCGCTTTGCCGCATAAAAGGCGCAGTTGATGCCATAATCAGCATTCTGCCAGTTTGGCGATTGACCCGGGTCATCCAGGTCTGCGGTACGGATACTGATATCGGAATTATCGTCTGCCTCGGGGAAAGACGGGCACTTGAACATATCGCGTTCAGCGCCGTAGCCGCCGACAACAATCATACTGGTCCAGAGCCAGTCACCAATAAACGCACTCGTAGCACCCCATGCAGGGTGGGTCTTAGGCGGCTTAGGATCAAATGCACGCCACGGCGTGACGTAGTCATTGTTATCCGTGGCGTAGGCCGCGATCGCGATGCCGACCTGTCGTTGGTTGCTCAGGCACTGAGCGTTCTGCGCTGTCCTCCGCGCGGCGCCGAGTGCCGGCAGGAGGATGCCGACGAGCAGCGCGATGATGGAGATCACCACGAGCAGCTCGATGAGGGTGAAGGCGTTGGGTTTGCTTGGCCGGTGGGTGGTGCGTGGCATCGTGGTGTCCTTGTGATCCTTGGCCTTAAACCGTATCGGTGGGTGAGCCCGGGGTAAGGCGTCTGAGGCTCAGCCCGTCGTTTTTACTATAAGCCGTCAAAACGTCCCCGGACAGGGTAGTTATCGACACCCCGGGCCTCGACCTATGAATTATATAACAGCGTGTGCGGGAATGTCAAGAAAAACGAAGAATGAGCCTGAAAATGTGTCTGAAATGCCCGGATAATCACCCTGCCTGGGCTTCTGGGTGGATTCCGGGCCGTTATGACCGACTATTTCGATATAAGTCGGCCCGGGAGCCCGCTGATGGGCCTGAGGCCGGATAAAAGCACCCCTGCCAGCGTGAAGCCAACGGAAGTGCTTCCGGGGGCAAATTGATGAGGGGCGTGTGCTGAATCAACGATGAGCCGGCCCGTGCAGGGCGAGGGGAAAATAATTTAAACCTTTACTCATACATCAGTTAAAAAGCCACCGGCCGGAATCGAACCGGCAACCTGCGGTTTACAAAACCGCTGCTCTGCCAATTGAGCTACGGTGGCTGGGGCTAGGAAAATACTGGAAATTCTGAAAGCTGAAAAACTGGAAATTATACCGCCGTATACACTGCCACCGGGATCGATTTTCAGCTTTTCTCATTTCCAGCTTTCCAGCTTTTCCCCAAAGCCAGCAGCGAGATTTGAACTCGCGACCTGTTCTTTACGAAAGAACTGCTCTACCACTGAGCTATGCTGGCGGGCGGGGCCGGGGGTAATCCGGGGGCGGCATTGTAGCAATAGGGGAAAAACAGGAAAAGCTGGACGGCCTCAACAGCGAGACGCTAAATTGGGAAAAGCTGAAAAACTGGAAATCAGACACAATTCGGATCAAGCCCGATTACCCATGATAATCTAACCCGCTTAATCGGTATCAATTTCCAGTTTTCCAGTTTTCTAGCTTTTCTTATAAACCCCAAACACAACCACGGTCGCGAAGCGGCGCATAAACGGGAGCCTCAGCAGGCCGCTGTCGAGTTTGTGCAGCGCCACGGCCAAGGGCCAGTTGTTCGGGAAGATCGGCCAGAGCCGGCTGGTGAGCTGGAACTCACGACGCACCATCCTGTCGAAGGGTTTGGCAAACTCGGCGATCCGTTTGTCATCCATCGGGACCTCGTCCTCGGTCATCTCGTGGATCGAATACGGGACCAGCTTGCGCAGGCGGTCCAGCACCTGTGAGTTGACGACGGGTTCGGCAAAGACGGCGACGCCGCCGGGGTTCAGGCGGTCGTAGACCTGTTGGCTGAGTTGGTCCAGGTCGGGCAGGTGGTGCAGCGCCGCGTAGCCCAGGATCGCGTCGAAGGTTTCGCCGGGGAAGGCGTTATTGAAGTCGCCTGTTGCCTGCGTACTGACCCGGTGGGCGACGCCGTTGACCTGGGCTCGCTGGTTGACCAAGTCGATAGATTTTTCAGACAGGTCATAGGCGTGAACCTCGGCGCCGTTGTGGGCGCAGAGGCTGGCATCGATCCCATTGCCCGCGGCGATCTCGAGCGTCTGCTTGCCCTTCAGCGGGGCCAGCAGGTGGTAGAAGTATTCCCGGGGGAAGATGGTCCTGGCGCTGGGGGCCGAATAGCGGACCCTGTCGAAGTCGGTCAGCGCGGTGATCCCACAGGCAGCCTCCTGGGTGTAGTGCTGATTAAAGTGCTCGGCCTCGCGGTCCTGCAGCGAGGTCAACGAGGCGTGCGGGAATGGGGTCTGAGGCTGGGTAGCCTGGGTCATGGCGGGGGCTCCGGCGCATTGGTAAGGTTTGTATCGGTCGTAACGGGAAGGGCCTTGATCCGCCGATAAATAGGACACGGGGCATTCCAGTGGCATCAGGCAGGTCAATGAAAGGGAACAGGGTGCAGATAAAGTCTTCTATCCGTGATCGGGGCCGGACCGGCCTGCTTGGGTTCACCGCCTGTCTAGGCATGGTGTGGGTGATCGGGGCCCCCGGCTGCACCCACCCAAGTCCGGCCGACGAATCAAGCCCGGCCGAAGACAACCACAACAACACACTCACCAGGGAGTACGCGGTGCTGGATGAACGCTCGGACCGTTTGATAGTTGAGTTGCCCAACCGGATGGTCGTGGTCGCGCAGGAGCTGCCCACGTCACCGGTGGTCACGGCGCAGGCCTGGGTGAAGACCGGGTCGATCTTCGAGCAGGAGCACGTCGGCGCGGGGCTGAGCCACTTCCTTGAGCACCTGCTGGCCGGCGGCACGACCTCGAACCGAAGCGAGCAGGATTCCAACGCGGCGCTCGGTCGGATCGGCGCGCAGACCAACGCCGCCACCGGGTTGGACAACGTCCGCTACTACGTCAACACCGTCAGCGAACACACCGACGACGCGATCGATCTGGTCTCCGACTGGATGCAGAACGCTCAGATCAACGAGACGGAATACGCACGCGAGCGCACCGTGATCCAGCGCGAGATGGAGATGCGGAACAGCCGGCCAGACATCGTGCTCTGGAAGCTCACCCAGCGCGTGCGCTACCAGGCCCACCCGGCCCGTGACCCGATCATCGGCTACCTCGACGACTTCATGACCATCTCCCGCGACGAGATCCACGACTTCTACAAACGGATGTACGTCCCGAACAACATGGTCTTCCTGGTGGTCGGCGACATCGATAAGCAGGTGGTGGTCGATCGGGTCGCGGCTCTGTGGTCCGATGTCCCCGCCGGGCAGTTGCCGGAGGTAAGCCTGCCGATCGAGCCCCCTATCGCGGAGCCGCGCAGCATCACGGGGCACGCGGAGATCGAGATCCCCAAACTCCGGGTGATCTGGCCCGGGACGAAGCTGGGCGAAGAAGGCGACTACGAGCTGGATGTCTTGTCGATGGTGCTCGGCCAGGGCGAGTCCAGCCGGCTGAACCGCGGCATCCGAGATGAGAAGCAGCTGGCAACGACGATCAGCGCCTACAACTCCAGTTCGGTCTGGACGGAGGGTTATTTCGCCGTCACCGCGGAGCCGAGGGATCGATTGGCGTCGCTGGATGAACTCAAGGCCGAGGTCCTCGCCGAGGTCGCGAAGCTGCGTGACGAACCGGTGTCTGTAGCAGAGCTTGACCGCGCCAAACGAAAAGTGCTTGCTGACATAGCCCAGAATAACCAGACCGCAGAGGGTGTCGCGTCGACGCTGGCCTGGGAGGTGATCTCGCTGGGCGAGCCGGGCTACCTGAAGCGATATGCCCAGGCGGTCCAGTCGCTGACACCGGAGCGTTTGCAGGCGGTCGCGCAAAAATACCTCACTGATGATCGGCTGATCACGATCCAGTTGCTTCCCCGCGAAGAAGGCCAGGCCCCCGACCCGGCGCTGACCAAACGCCAGGCCCCGCCGATCGATCCGATGACCCTGGAGCGTCGTGGCGTCGTGTTGGACAACGATGCGTTGATACGTCGGCTTAACGCGAACCTGTCGTCCTCGCCAGACACCGCGGGCGGGATCGAGGTCGATGCTCCAAAGACATACACACTGGATAACGGGCTGAAACTGATCGTGCAGCGCACGACGGTGGTGCCCGCGGTGGCGGTGCAGTTCTACTGGACCGGCGGCCTGCTCGCCGACGAGCCCGGGCGGGAAGGCGTTGCTAACGCCGTTGCCAGCATGCTGACACGCGGCACCGGGACACGGACCTCCGACCAGATCTCGGAGGCCGTGGAAGACCTGGGCGCGACCCTTACCGCGACCGCCGGCAATAACACCGCTTACGCGCAAGCCACCTCGCTGAGCCAGGACTGGCCCGTGCTGATGGATATGCTTGCGGACATCGTAATTGATCCCGAGTTCGACCCGGCCGAGTGGGAGAAGCTGCGCCCCCGCCTGCTCGCCTCGATCGACCGCGAGGGCGAGACATGGATCGGCGAGCTGCGTTCGGCGTTCCGTGACGAGTACTTCGGGCATCACCCCTGGTCGACCGTGGCGCAGGGTCGGCGTGAGGTGGTCGAAACACTGACGGTCGACGACCTGCGCAACTACCACCTGGATCATCTCGGCGCATCGCAGGCGGTGCTGTCCGTGGTCGGCGATGTGGACCCGCAGAAGGTTTACGAGGCAGCGCAGAAGGCGTTTGCCAAACTGCCTTCCGATCCCCAAAAACCGTTCGAGCCGCTGGACCCGGCCGAGCCCGAGGCGCGGATCGTGCAGGTCCTCACCACCAAACCGGCCACCGCGTTCTACCTGGGCTTCGGCCCGGGCGTGAAGCGCGCCGACGCGGACTACCCCGCGCTGAATGTACTGACCAACGTGATGAGCGACTTCCCCGCAGGCTGGCTGGAGCAGGAACTGCGCGGCCGTGGGCCCGGCCTGGTGTACTCCGTGGGGGCGTCCGCCTGGTCGGGGATCGTCCCGGGCTACACCGCGGTGCTGTTTAATACCTCCGCTCCCCAGGCGGTCGAGGCGCTGACACGGACCATGTCGGTGGTCGAGCGTGCCAGGGCGGGCGAGTTCAATCAGGCCGACATCGACCGGGCCAAGGCCAAGGTCCTGACCCGCGAGTTCTTCGGCAAGCAGAGCCTGACCGACCGGGCCATGCTCAACGCGCTCGACGAGATGTATGGCCTTAACGACCCCGGGTCGGCGAAGTTCCTCAAGGCCGTGGCCGACACAGACGCGAACACACTCACCCGGATGGCTCAGACCTACCTCACCAGCCCCGTGATCGTGGTGCTGACCAATGAGCCGCTGGACGACGCCGAACTCGAGGCCGCGGCACGGGGCGAATCACCCTGAGAACATTGCAAGAACAACGTATAAAAAACCACCCCGACCTGCTGGCCGGGGTGGCGTGGGTATTTAGTTGTAACTGACGTCACGCAGATTTAGCGACGACGCAGCATGGCGATGCCGCCGAGGCCCATCAGAGCCAGGCTGGCGGGCTCAGGAACCTGCTCGAGCAGGACGTTGTCGAAGTTGGCGCTGCCACCAGCGGAACTCAGACCCGTGCCCAAGCGGACGGTGTCGATGCCGTTGGCGTGCCAGGCGGCTGCGAGAACCGCGGTCGCGTTAATGTTGCCATCACCGTTCAGGTCGAGGGTGAAGGTGGCGTTCGTGCCATCCAGGGTGACCTGGAAGGTATGCCAGCCGACGACGGGTACGTTCAGGCCGTCACCATTCAGTGGATCACCAAGGTCATCGACGATGTTGTCGAAGGCAACCCAGCTTGGGCCGGGCAGCACGGCGCGGACCGCGTAATGCGAAGGGCTGTTGTACATCCCCATCTCGATCAGGTTGGCGACACTGGCGCTACGCAGGCCGGCGGTGGTCCGCTTATTGGCGCTGGTGCCGTCGTCGTAGATGTCTACGGTGTAGACAATGGGGGCTGCCGCAGAAGCCTGAAGCGTAGCGATCGTCTGCTGGTTCTGAACACCACCGGGGAACAGCAGTGAGTTCCCGGGGTTGCCCACGACCGTGTCGAGCGAGCCAGCACCGGCGGCGCTCCATACCACCTGCATGGCAGCGGTATCGGCGTAGCTTTCAAAGTCGTCTTGGACGATGACCACGGCCTGCGCCGAGGTTGCCGCCGCAAAAAGTGCGGCGCATCCAAGTCCTGCAATTGCTTTCTTCATGTCTCTCTCCTCCTAAACGTGTAGTAAAAAACCAAACCAGCCTATGAAAGGGCTACTCAAAGGACGCAATGTATGAGGGGGTACGGACCTGGTACAGATGGTCTTTCTCTCCTCTGGATGTAATTCCCGACTACTATTATATAACCCCACGGGTGTGAGAATGCAAGAGATATATGTAGAGAACA
>JAJDCW010000114.1 GCA_029260635.1 Phycisphaeraceae bacterium
GGATCACGGGGCTCTGGCAGGTCATGCGCAGCCGCCAAGACGGCCTGGATTTCCAGGAATGGATCCGCTACGACATCGAGTATGTCGAGAACATGAACTGGAAGATGGACCTGTGGATCATCTGCAAAACCATCAAACACCTCCTGGGTCTGGACCGCCTGACCAGGAAGAAAACCAAACCCGCCGAAACGAACTGACCACGCCGGCAGCGCCCTACCCCTCAGCCACCGTCTTTGCCGGGGGACCGTTCCCGGGAACACGGCTGGCAACACCTCCCGACAAATAAAAAGGCCCGCGTCCGACGGACACGGGCCTTGGTCATTTTCAGATTTCAGCGCTTAACTTACGGTCGGCTCTCCAGCGCGACGTAATCGCGCTCGGTCGCACCGGTGTAGACCTGCCTTGGCCGGGCGATCCGGCCGTTGGGGTTCTCGTGCTGTTCCTTCCAGTGGGCGATCCAGCCGGGCATCCGACCGATCGAGAACATCACCGTGAACATCTCCACCGGGATACCGATCGTCCGGAGGATGATCCCCGAATAGAAGTCCACGTTCGGGTACAGGTTACGCGACAGGAAGTAGTCGTCGTTCCGGGCGACCTCCTCGAGCTCCTGCGCGATCGGCAGCAGCGGGTCGTTCACACCCAACGCCTTGAGCAGGTCGTCGCAGGCTTCTTTCAGGATCGTCGCACGCGGGTCGCTGCTCTTGTAGACCCGGTGGCCGAAGCCCATCAGCTTGAATTCACGGTTCTTCACACGCTCGACCACCTGCTTGACGTCCATGCCATCGCGGTGGATCTTCTCGAGCATCTCGATGCAGCGCTGGTTCGCCCCGCCGTGCAGCGGGCCCCAGAGTGCACACACCGCAGCCGACATCGAGGCAAACAGGTTCGCCTCGCTGGACCCGACGACACGCGCCGTCGAGGTCGAGCAGTTCTGCTCGTGGTCCGCGTGCAGCATCAGGAACAGGTCCAACGCACGGACCACCTCGGGTGAGGCCGTGTAACGGCCGTAGGGCTTGCTGAACATGCAGTGCAGGAAGTTGTTGCAGTAATCAAGCGACGGGTCCGGGTACCGCTGCGGCTCGCCGATCGATTTCTTGTAGCTGAACGCGGCGATCGTCGAGACCTTCGCCATCAGCATCGCGACCATGCTCAGCGACGACTCTTCGATCTTCTTGACCTCAAGCAGCTCGGGGTGGTAGCAGCTGCTGGCGTTGATCATGGCGCTGAGCACCGCCATCGGGTGCGCCGTCGCGGGGAAGCCCTCGAAGTGGTGGCGCATGTCCTGGTGCAGCAGCGAGTGCTTGCGGATCTCTTCCGCCAGCTCGTCGACCTGGCCGGCCCTGGGCAACTCACCAAAGATCAGCAGCCAGGACACCTCCAGGAACGTGCTGTTCTTGGCCAGCGTCTCGATCGGGTAGCCACGGTACCGCAGGATGCCCTTCTCGCCATCGATGTAAGTCACCGCCGACTTGCATGCCCCGGTATTCCCGAAGCCGTTGTCCAGCGTGATGTACCCGGTCTCGGTCCGGAGCTTGCTGATGTCGATCGCGTGCTCGTTTTCACTGCCCACGATGATCGGAAGGTCGATCGTTTTATCGCCCAGGTCCAGTTTGGCTGTCTTACTCATGACTTGCTCTTCCACGGGCATGTTAGGATGAACCCCACTTGTTTGTAGATATAAAAAAGGCTTGGAGAACCTGATTCTAAGGCCTCCAAGCCGTTTTAGCTAGTGGCAGCAGCTACAAACCGCTTGTAAGCCCGTGACAGGCCCTCGGACCCGCGCCGCCTCATCAGGCGGACGGGTTCGCCGCGACCCAGCCGGCCTTGAAGTCGGCGGTCGACTGCTTGATTTCTTCCTTGAGCGAATCGTCCAATGCCTTGGCCGTCGCCAGCTTGTCACGCACCGCCTTGGCCGGACCCGCGTAGTGCTCAATCAACGCCGTGCTGAATGGCTGCACCTGATCGATCGTCAGATTATCCAGCACACCGATCGAGCCGGCGTAGATCTGGATCACCTGGTCGATCACGTCCATCGGCACGAACTGCGGCTGCTTGAGCAGCTCGACCATCCGGGCACCGCGGTCCAGTTGGTGCTGAGTCGCCTTATCGAGGTCCGTGCCCAGTTGCGAGAACGCTTCAAGCTCACGGAACGAGGCCAGGTCGAGCCGCAAGGTACCGGCGACCTGCTTCATCGCCTTGATCTGGGCGTTGCCGCCTACGCGCGACACGCTGATGCCCACGTTGATCGCGGGACGCACACCGGCGAAGAACAGCTCGGGCTCCAGGTAGATCTGCCCGTCGGTAATCGAGATCACGTTCGTCGGGATGTACGCCGACACGTCGCCCTCCTGCGTCTCGATGATCGGCAACGCCGTCAGCGAGCCGCCGCCGTTCTCATCCGACAGCTTCGTCGCACGCTCCAGCAGGCGGGAGTGCAGGTAGAACACGTCGCCGGGATAAGCCTCACGCCCGGGGGGACGGCGAAGCAGCAGCGAGAGCTGACGGTACGAGGCCGCCTGCTTGGATAAGTCGTCATACACACACAGCACGTGCTTGCCCTGCCACATGAAGTGCTCGCCCATCGCGCAGCCGGTGTACGGGGCGATGTACTGCATCGGGGCAGGCTCACTCGCGCCGGCGTTCACGACGATGGTGTAATCCATCGCGCCCACCTCACGCAACGCCTCGACCACCGACGCCACCGTCGAATCCTTCTGCCCGACCGCGACATAGATGCAGATCATCTCGTCTTCGGTCCCCAGATACTTCTTCTGGTTGATGATCGTGTCGATCGCCACCGCGGTCTTGCCGGTCTTACGGTCGCCGATGATCAGCTCACGCTGGCCACGGCCGACCGGGATCATCGAGTCCACCGCTTTAATACCCGTCTGCATCGGCTGGGTCACGGGCTGACGCTCCGCGATGCCCGGGGCGATGATGTCCACCTTACGCATCTGGTCGGTCTGGATAGGCCCTTTGCCGTCGATCGGCTCGCCCAGTGCGTTCACCACTCGGCCAAGCAGCGCGTCACCCGCGGGTGCCACCAGCAGCTCGCCGGTCGAACGCACGCTCATGCCTTCTTTAATATCAAGGTAATCGCCGAAGATGACCGCACCGACGATGTCCTGCTCCAGGTTCATCACTTGGCCGCGGACGCTCTTGCCGTCGCCGATCTGAAACTCCAGCATCTCGCCGGCCATCGCTTCACCCAGGCCGTAGATCCGCGCGATACCGTCGCCAACCTCGACAACCGTCCCGATCTGCGAGACCTCCAGCTCCGTCGAGTAACGCTCGACCTCCTGCTTGATGACCGCGGTGATTTCGTCCGTTTTGATCTTCATCGCTGACTCCGGTGGCGGCGTTGGCCGCTG
>JAJDCW010000115.1 GCA_029260635.1 Phycisphaeraceae bacterium
CGTGCTGGAAATGGCGGCGAACGTGCCATCACTGGCCGGCGTGTGTATCCCCGACTGGATTCAAGAAACACTTAAACTAAACGTCCCCGCCATCGGCGCGACGGACGCGAACTCCGCGGCGGCCTGCGAGCACCGACGCAACCCCATGCCCGGCCGAACCCTCTACCTGTCGTTGGGCACAGGCGTCGGTGGGGCGGTCCTGGATGATGGCAAACCCGTCATCATCACGCGCGGCACCAGCGGGCACTTCGGCCACATGGATGTCAGCGGCGGCGACCCCGATGCGCCAACCACACCCGGCGCGGGCCGGGGGGCGCTCGAGGCCTACATCGGTTTCCGCACGCTCGAAGCGGATGGCGTCCCGTTTGATTCACCGGACCGCTTCGAGCACCCCACCATGAAGCGCGCACTCAAAGCGCTGGCTCAGGGCATCCGCGTCTTGCTGGCGTTATACCGCCCCGACCACTTCGTCCTGATGGGCGGGACCGTCGAGATCTTCAGCCCCGCGTTCGAGCAGATCAAGTCCATGGCGAACGACAACATCACCAAAGCAGCCCCCACCGACTGGACGCTCAGCGTCGGTCAGTCAGACAACTTCGCCGCCGCCATCGGCGCCGCGACGCTCTCAGGCCTTGCCGATTAGGGCGGCCCCGTTGCCGCTCTCCGATCAAGGGAGTACTCTCCCACGATCGAAGATGTCAGCCTCACCGATCATGCCACGGGTCTTAGTGTAACGATCAGATAAAGATCAGTTTTAGGCTCCGTCGCAAAAGTCCTTACCCGGGCCTTCGCTGCGCTCAGACCCGGCGTTATTGATCCCAACGATGCCTTTTGAGACGGAGCCTGGTTAAAAATGATTTAGTGCAGATTGCGTGATTACTTGCACCCGTGAACCCCGTCACCCCCGCGCACGCGGGGGTCCATGTTTAGGTCAGATAAGATCATTTGGATTCCCGCCTGCGCGGGAATGACGGAAGGTCATCATTCAAGACGCTTTAAGTCGTGGGACTACGATTCAGAGTCGTGTCATACACATCAATAGAAAACACCGCACGTGGTGTGCGGTGTTTATGGGATGAGTCGTAGGTTGAGGTGCCCCCTGTATCGGCCGTTGGTTTACCCGCCGTTGCCGTCGCGGCGGCTGGGGACGATGCTCTCGATCGCCTTGGGTGCGCCGGATGGGATGCCGAAGACGCGGTTCTCGTCGTTGCGGGCGTTGTGGTACTTGACCGCCTGCTGTTGAAGACGCATGCGTTCGGCAAAGTCGTCCATCAGGTACCAGTCGCGCCAGTCGGTGATGCCGGCGGCCTTAGCTGCCGACGGGTCGAGGGTTCGGCCGGGTTTGACTTTGCCGGTCTTCGGATCGATCGAGCCACCGCCGAGCGTGATAGGTTTGCCGGTCTGGAATGCCAGGCGGTAGGCCTGCTCGACCTCGGTCAGTTCGTCACGTTTGGTCGGTTCCTGCTGCACACGGAAGGTGTCCTTGTCCTGCGGGCTCGCCATGGCTATGGCATCCGCGCCGGGCGTGACGGTGTTGACCGGGTCTGTGGTCAGCGGCACTTCCACAGGCTCGACCTCATCCGGCAGTGTCAGCGCGACCGTGGGCGCGGGGCGGAGGTCGCGGGCAGTTGCCAGCCGTTGTTCGGTCAGCCCGGCCTGAACCTCACGACGGATCGTGGAACGCAGTTCATCCATCCCGGCGATCGACTTGGTTCGGATTTCGCGTAGTACCTGCTTGAGGGCATCGCTGTCCGAGCCACCTTCCGTCGCGGCCAGCAGGTCGTAGATCTGGTCAAGCCGTACGTCGTTTTCCTGCTGAGCGACCAGGGCGAGGCGGACCTGTTCGAGCAATGCCTGCCCGGCCTGGGTCTGTTCGGCGGAGTCGTCCAGAGCCCCCGCAATCTCTTCAAGCAGCGGGTGGGTCGTACTAAGCTGACCGGCGACGACCTCGGCCACAGCGCTCGCCAGTTGTTCGGTTGTCGGGGCGGTTTCCAGCTTCGTGGTCAGATCACGCAGCAACGCCATCGACTCTTCATCGATGGAGCCGGCCTTGATCTCTTGAACAGACGCCAGCAAGGATTCGAGGTCGCTCTGGCTGTCCAGTTGATTTACGACGTCACGCAGCGCGGTCGCGGACTCACCGGACTGCGACTGGATGAAGGTCTTGATCTCGGCGAGCTGCGTAACGGACTGTGTACGCTGCTGGTCGAACGCCTGATTGACCAGCTGCTCGGTCGCCTGGGTCTGTGCGGCGAGCGCTTCACGCAGCGGGGCGATCAGATCCTGCGCCTCGGGTGAAGAGCTGTCAGCCAGCCGCGTCTCGATCTTGCGGAGCAGCGAGTCGGTCTTGTTCTGTTCTTTGGCCAGGGCCTGACGGACACCCCGGGCGATCTGGTCGGTGGTCGGCCGGGCACGCAATTCAGCGACGGTCGCTTCCAGCTGGTCCAGAATTTTCGCATCCAGGTCCGGCCTTGCCTGCACCTTCTCGATGGTCTCACGCAGGGTCGCCAGTGACTGCTCGTTGTCGCGCGTCGCCACCGCCAAGGCCTGAAGCTCCGGCAGCAAATTCGCCGTCTCTTCCTGCTGACGCACCATCACGTCACGGACCTCGGCCAGCGTCATCCACTGCGACGACTGCGACTCGACCCGTGCCAGGATCGCGTCCAGCGCCGGCTGGCTGGTGTTCTGCAGGTCGATCAACGCCTGTCGAATCTCGTCGAGCTGTTCGGTGTCGCCGTCCTGATCCTGGATCGAGGCGAGGATCTCGTTGAGGACGGGCGTGCTGGATGCGCCCAGTGCCTGGACCTCGCTGAGCACTTCATCGGTCCGGTCCGCCATCGCCAGCTGCGCCTGTGTGGCCTGGGTCTGCGCCTCGGTAGCGACACGCTGTGCGTCGGTGATGTTCGTCGTCAGGTCGGACTGCGAAGCGAGGATGTTGCCCTGAAGTTCCTGGTAGGCACCGGTTAAAGACAGGGTCAACCAACCGCTGCACCCCACGGCGATGACGGCTGCGGTCAGCGCGGCGGCCGTCGATGCGCTCGGTATAAATTTACGGTAGCCCGTCTGGTTCGGTATAGCAGGGTAGTGGTTCGCGTGCTCACCCATCAGCGCGGCGCGTTCGGCCTGTTCGGCTGGGATGCGCGCGACGACTAATTGTGTCTGTGCGATCTGGACACGGTCGCCGTCGGCCAGGGGGGTCTTGCCGCTGACGCGGACCCTGTTGACCAGGGTGCCGTGGCGGGACGCGAGGTCGCGGACGTACCACTTACCGCCTTCGCACTTGAATCGTGCGTGTTGCCGCGAGGCTTTGCCGTCGCTGAGGCGGACGTCCTTGCTCTCGCGACCGACGATCACCGTCTGGTCATCGGCCCACTCGTATATCCGGCCCTTGTCCGGGCCCTCGGCAACAATGAGGATCAACATATTTTAATGCTCCTGGACCGTGAACACCGAAGTCCATTAATTAGCGGTCCAATAATGTATGCTGGATAGAGGGTTTACGCAAGGCGGAACCCCTCTGCGGTGTCCTCAATAATCCCCGAAAACTGACCCGGAATTGGGCTATTTCACGCCGATGATGTAGGCGATCCAGTCCGCCCGTGCGGGCATTTTTTTGATGGGTCGGTAGACGCCATCGCTGGTCTCGGCCTTAGGGTCGTAGGTGTCACACCATGCCTGAGCTGTTTTAAATCCAGCTTCCAGCATCAGTTCAACCAATTCCGGCAGGGTCCAGAGCCGCCAGCGGTAAATAAAGGCGCTGTCGATCCGTTTACCGCTGTCCAGATCGAAGTGGATCCTGCACTCCGTATGGTGGGTGATCGGGTCGAAATGCCGCTGTTCCCACTCATATAGGAAGCCCGGCAGGCGGGGGCAGGGCTCGTGGCCGGGGTCCAGTTCGGTTTCGGGGGAGACGGTGCGGGATTGGATGCCGGTCTGCATGGCTCCGGGGCCTCCGTAGGCATCAATCACCAGCAGGCCGTCAGGCCGAAGCCCCCGCCGCGCGGACTTGAAGTACTGCTTGAGACCCGCCCGATCGTGGTAGATGAACGTGCTGAAGTTCAGGGCACAGGAGAGATCGACCCTCGGCCCGGTCACGTCCAACACGTCTGCTTGAACGATGTGCAGATCGTTGGCCCGATCGCCGAGTTGCTTGTTGATTTCACGTTGGGCCCAGCGCGTGGTCGGGCCGTGTGAATCGACAGCCATCGCCTGGTGTTCGTCATCCATCCCGACCCACGCCGACGCGACCGCGGCCGTGCCGGCAAAGTCCTCACGCAGAAGCAGTGGGGGGGTGTTGCGGTTGTAGTGGCGGTAAGTGCGGTAGAGGAATGAGGCCTCGGCCTCGGGGTGCTGAACGGCCCGACGGTAGAGCGCGAGTTTATGCGGCGCACGGGTTGACTGCTTCCTGCCTGTCACGACTGCGCCGCCTCGGCGACCTCTTCGTCAGCCACATCGTCTTCGTCGGGATCGTCCAGCAGTTCCTGGGGATGCGTCTGGACCCGCACCATCTGCCGGTACCGCCCGCTTCGTTCGATCAGGACTTCGTGTCGGCCCCGCTCGATGATCCGTCCCTTGTCCATGACCAGGATCTGGTCGGCGTGAGCGATCGTGCTGAGCCGGTGCGCGATGACAAAGCTGGTCCGGTCGGCCATGAGGTTACGCAGGCTCGCCTGGATCAGGCGTTCGCTCTCGGTATCCAGATTACTTGTGGCCTCGTCAAGTATCAGGATACGCGGTTCCGCGAGCAGTGCCCGGGCAATCGCCAGGCGCTGACGCTGCCCGCCTGAGAGCTTTACACCGCGCTCGCCGATCCAGGTGCTGTAGCCCCTGGGCAGCGTTTCGATGAACTCGTGGGCGTTTGCGAGTCTCGCCGCATCGGCGATCTGGTCCGGTGTCGCCCCGCGTCTGCCGTAAGAGATATTGTCCGCCACCGTGCCGTCAAAGAGGAAGATGTCCTGCTCGACGATCGCCAGCAGCGCACGGTAGCTATCGACGCGCACGCCGCGCAGGTCTTTGCCGTCGAGGCTGACGGTGCCGGTGGTTGGGTCGTAGAAACGGGCGATGAGGTTGCACAGCGTGGTCTTGCCCGCGCCGCTTGGGCCGACCAGCGCGACGACGTGCCCGGGCTCCGCCGTGAAGCTGATGTCTTCTAACGCAGGCGCAACGGACTTGGGATAAGCAAACGTGACGCCCGCCATCTCGATCCGGCCGTTGACCGTGTCGGGTTCCACCGCCACGGCACCCGGTGTTGTTGGGCTCTCCAGCGGCTCTTCCATCAGGTCAAGCACGCGGTCCAGACCCGCTAATGAGGTCTGCAAACCCGCGGCACTGGACGCCAACAACGCCAACGGCTGCAACAGACTCGCCAGGTACCAGAGGAACATGAACAGGTCGCCGACGGTCAACGCCTGGTGCGGCAGGAGTGTCCCCGCCGCCACCGCGGCGCGGTCGTCGATGATCCGCGCCCCGGCGTAGCACAACACGCCCGCCAGCGCGACGGGGATCAGCATCCGCCAGACGATATCGATCGCCCGGTTCCACCACCAGCCCAGCAGCTCCTGCCGGGTCATGAAGTGCGTGTCGGTGGCGAAGTTCGTGCCCTCGGTCCGCTCCCGGCCAAACGTCCGCACCACGCGCACGCCACCGAAAGCTTCCGTGACCCGGCTGTCAATATGTGAACGTGTCGCGCGGATGTCACGCCATAAGGGCCTGATACGCCCGATCCACATCCGGTGTGTCAGGAACACCACAGGCAGCAGGATCACCGCCCCTATCAACAGGCGCCACTCGGTCATCGCCAGGATCAGCAGCACGCCCACGAGCTGGATCACCGCCCCGGCCGGGTTATACATCATCGAGAATACCAGCTCGCCGACACCCCCCGCGTCTTCACGGATGATGCTCGACGCACCGCCTGACTTCAGCGAAAACACCCGGTGCAGCGGCAGGCGGATCGCGTGGTTAAAAACGCGCCTGCGCATCTCGACGCGGACACGGTGCGTGATCCGTGTCGCCTGCCAGCGTCCCCAGACGCGCACAAGGATCGACCCGACATTGATCAGCACCACCGCGAAGAACAGGAACAGCAGCAGTTTTTTGGGTTCACCCGACCAGGGCAACGACGAACCGATCCGGCCGATAAACCCGTCCCCGAATTCCGTGCCGTCGATCACGTTATCGATCGCGATCTTTGATACGAGCGGCGGGATCAGGTCCACGAGCGTCGAGATGCTCAGCGTCAGCACCGCCAACGCCAACGCGACCCGATGGCCTCGCAGCAACTCAACAAACTTATTAAACAGGGTGAGAAACCCCCGGTTGCGCCGCTTGCCCAACTGCTGACCACGCGGGACACCGTCCGGGCCGATCCCGGTGGTGCCGGCCCCGGCTTTGCTCGGCTTATGGTCGCCATGCGTCAGACGCTGCGAAAAATCGGCTCGGTAGGTCTTGTACTTCTGGCTGCTGGATCTCGGCGGACTCATAGAACACGATCATAGCACGCTAAACACGTCGGGGCAGGCTGCGTGCTCAATATTGAGTCACGCCCGCCGCCCGCGTCGTCCGGTAGACAACATCACAC
>JAJDCW010000116.1 GCA_029260635.1 Phycisphaeraceae bacterium
CACTGTCAACAGTATATCTGACTCAAGATCGAACGCGCCACCCTCCACCCCCATGGCAAGATCACCTGCGCCCCATACCCGCCCCCCGTTCGTCAGCGGCGAGAGTGCCGCCGATCCCCTAGAATCCCCCCATGTAGCTCGGACTCGTCTTGCTTGGCACCGGCACCAGCGCCGGGGTCCCCATGATCGGCTGCGATTGCGCGGTCTGCACCTCCGACGATCCGAGAGACACACGCACCCGGCCAAGCGTGCTGATCCGCTATTCTGGGCATGAATCAGATGCCCCGCCCCGCCAATTCCTGATCGACACCGCCCCGGACATGCGGCAGCAGGTGATTTCCCAAGGGATCAGCCGGATCGACGGCGTACTCTACACCCACGCCCACGCCGACCACATCTTTGGCCTGGACGACCTGCGGCGTTTTAACGCGGTGATGAAGACCGCCATCGACATCCACGCCGAGCCGATGGTACTCGCGTCGCTTCGGAAGATGTTCCCCTACGTCTTCACCCCCGAGAACAACATCAACCCCTCGTTCATCCCCACCCTGATCGCCCACGAGATCGAACCTAACCAGACGCTGGACTTTTTCGGCGCGACGTGGACCCCGATCCGCCTGATGCACGGCCGACTCCCGATCCTCGGCTTCCATATCGACTTCGCCGGCAAGTCCATCGCCTACTGCACCGATGTGTCTTCTTTCCCCCCCGAAAGCTACCCCTTGCTGCAAAACCTAGATGTCCTGGTTATCGACGGCCTACGCTTCCGGCACCATCCGACCCATCTGACCATTGAGCAGGCTCTGGAGCAGATCGAATGCATCCAACCCAAGCAGGCCTACCTCACCCACATCGCCCACGACATCAAACACGCAGATGTCCAACCGACCCTGCCAGAGAATGTGTTTTTGTCGTATGACGGGTTGGTGGTGAATGTTGGCGATACGCATGCCCGCCAGGATGGCGGGATATAATTTAATAAACTATCTGGTTGCAAAGACAATCCATGACATATCGAATCCTTCACACAATAAATGTGATCGCATTTATCACCGTGATAGGATTCTTCTCGCTGCCAGGGGATACGGCTTCTGCAGTTCTATATCTTGTAATCTTCGCCGCGTGCCTGAATATCGTTTTTGCGGCCTTAGCTATGCTAAGGTGGGCTGCTAAGCGACCCGAAGCGACAAAGCCATCCAATTGGATCGCCATAGCGATTGGACTCTGTTATGTAGCGTTTTACTTTCTGGCGGAGTCTTCAAGAACATATAGCGATATGTAATCGCCTACGCACCCATCAACTTCCGCAACGCCGCCCCCACATCCGGCTGCCGCATCAAGTGTTCACCCACCAGCACCCGATGCACCCCCGCGTCAGCCAGACGTTTGATATCTTCGTGCGTGCGGATGCCGGACTCGCTGACGAGGATATCCTTGTTCGGCACGTCCTTGAGTAGCTTCAGCGTGTGGCCGAGGTCGGTGGTCATCTCTTTGAGGTTGCGGTTGTTGATGCCGAGTAACTGGTAGCCGGGGTGGGGGAAGCCGACGTGGCTCTTGACCTGGATCAGGCTCTCGTAGTCGTGGACTTCCAGGAGCACCGTCATCTTCAGTTCGGTCGCCAGGATCAACAGGTCAATCATCTGCGGCTCGCCGAGACATTCCGCGATCAGCAGCACCGCGTCCGCCCCGGCCGCGCGGGCCTGGTAGATCTGGTACGCGTCGATGATGAAGTCCTTGCGCAGCACGGGCAACGGGACCGCGTCCTTGATCTGCGCGATGTAGCTCAGCGACCCCTGGAAATACTTCTCATCGGTCAGGCAGCTGATCGCCGCGGCCCCGGCTTCGTGGTAGGCCTTGGCGATCGCGACCGGGTCAAAGTCCTCGCGGATCACGCCGGCGGACGGGCTGGCCTTCTTGACCTCGGCGATCACGCGCAGTTCCCCCTTGGGCCGGGTCACGGCTGCGTAGAAATTCCTCGGCGGCGGGGTGTCGGCGGCTTGGGCCTTGACCTCAGCCAGAGCTAATGCCTCCTGGGAGGCCGCGATCTCCAGCTTTTTATCCGCCACGATCTGTGCCAGAATATCCGTCATTGCGTCCGTCCCTTGGGGTTCGATACTAGACCAGCAGGCCGAAAGCATAGCCGCTTAGGCGGAAACTGAAAAAAAGATGCCCCCGTTACCCGTCCGGCTTTGCCCAGACGGACCCGTCAGGTACACTCCAATTGGCGGCTTGTGCTGGTAGGTTTTTTCAGGGATTTTGCATTGCCAAGGATTGGTCTGCTGTCTGACTCACACGGTCGTGCCGCCATCACCCGGCTTGGCGTTCAGGCCCTGCTCGCCGAGGGAGTCGATCTTCTCATCCACCTGGGCGATATCGGCTCGGTCGAGGTCATCGACGAGTTGTTGGTCCAGGACTCCGATACTAATCAAACCATGCCCGCCCGGCTGGTTTTCGGCAATTGCGACTGGGATACCGGGCCTTTAAGCGATTACGCGGCAAGCCTGGGCATCCGGGTCGATCACCCCGTAGGCACGCTGGACCTGAACCCCGGCAAACTGGTCTTCTGCCACGGCCACGAGCACCGGGTCATGGCCCGTACCCTGGCCGACGACCCGACCTACCTCTGTCACGGCCATACCCATCAGGCCGCCGACACACGATCGGGATCAACCCGTGTGATCAACCCCGGCGCGCTTTGCCGAGCTCACCGCTACACCGTGGCGGTCTTGGATACCGAGAAAGACGACCTGAAATTCCTGACTATCCCGCCAAACTAGTCACCGCATGATGTTAAAATGGGCTACACTAAAGGCGACAGATTCATCGGATAACCCCCGGATAGCCCCGGATGTCCCAAATAGGGTAAGACCCAGTCACGATGTCGGAACATCCCCATGAAAACACGGTCCCCGGACTACACGTCCGGTCGTTTGAGGCCAGAGACCAGCAGGCGGTCTCGCACCTGTATGACCAGGGCCTGCTCGCCGGTCAGATCGCGCCGAACGACTCCGGGGCCGACATCGACAATATGCACGAGGCCTATTTCGATAACGACCGCCACCACTTCTGGGTCGCCGAGATGGATGGGCATGTGATCGCGATGATCGGCGTGGCCAGCGACGAGCCGCACACCGCCGAGATACGCCGGCTGCGTGTCAGTCCCGATCATCAGCAGACCACCGGCATCGCCTCGACCCTCCTGGAATACGCGATCGCTCACTGCAAGCACCACGGGTATCTCAAGGTCCGCCTGGACACCCGCTTCGAGCGCGACGCCGCCGTCGGCCTGTTCGACCACGTCGGCTTCCAGCACACACGCACCAAGAGCATGCACGGCAAAGACCTGCTCGAGTTCTACCTGGACCTCTACCGCCAGGACAAAAACGAGGGGGAGTGACGCCAGCCAAAACGTCAGTCATCGCCCCATCCCCCGTTGCCCACTTTAAACGCGGTGCCTATCGCCAGAAAAAACCAGAGCCCGTCCCAGAGTGTGAACGACATCTTTAAAAGTGTCGTGAACGAGTACTCACCCATCACCGCATCAACCATTTCCTGACCAGTATCTTCTATATAAGCCTGCTTTTCACCTTCTGGCATCGAAGCGGTATAGGTCATTGCGGCCTCGAATAACTGCTCATCCAGTTCATCGCTGTAGTATTCGTCTTCATCCACCTGATCGACCTGCGCCTGTAGCGCCGGCTCGTACAGCCGATCTTCCGCCATCTTTTCCATATACATGCTGGCAAAGACCTCGGGGTCATCAAACTCAAACCCAAGCTCAGACATCATGTTTCCAGGCGACAAGATCCATTGCAGGATAACCACCTTCCCCACAATCAAACCAAGCAGCGCCAGGCAAGCCGCAGAGACGCCGATGACCGCGTCCTGCTTCTGCGCCATCGCCGCAACCGCAAAACCAACGAGCAAGCCGATACCCCAGGCGATCCAGCCGATCTCGTAACCGGTGGCGATCACGATCCCGCCCCAGATGCCACCGGCTATGCAGGCGACGACGGCGCCGCCGATCAGCGCGTACATCGTCTTGCCGGCAAAGCCCGCGGTTGCTTTGGCTTTGGCGATGGTCTTGACGTTGACGCCGAGTTTCAGGTTGTTCCCGCACTGTACGCAGATCACGGCCTGCGGGCCGACCGGGGCACCACACTTGCCGCAGTTGCCGCCGCCCTCGGCCGGAGTCGCTGCCACGGGCGGGGCCGACGGGTCACCCCCAAGCTCAGCCAGCGCGTCAAGGCCGTCCATCCCACCGGACTGCCCGCCGTCCTCGGCGAAGGAATCATGGAGGTCGTAGTCGTCAAACGGTTCATCGGCCGAGTCCAGTGGCACGAGTTCGGAGGCGTCCAACTCAGGCGGCTCCGCCGGTTCCGGTTCGGGGACCTTCACCCCGACGCCACACTTCGTGCACTTCACCGCACGCCCGGCGTACTTCTCGGGCACCCCCATCTTCTGCCCGCAATCACCGCATCGGAACTTGATCATCAAACCACCCTTTTCAAGCCTCGTCCAGAATGAACACGTGGTCGGCCCCAGACGGGGGCCTTGGAATCCGACCCACTATCATCCGGATCAGCCTGCGCTTGTCAATGAAAAACCACCCGACCCGATAATCGGGCTCGGTCGGCCAGCCAAAGGCAAATAATCACTTGGAAAAGACCGGGTTCAGATCGTGGCCTGCGCCGCCTTGGTCGCGTCCGCCGCTTCCGGGGGGTAGAAGCGTGAACCCGCCATCGGGATACGCCGGTTGGTGCTCTTGCCGGGCATATACGGCGCGATGGCCGCGGCGCCGACAGCGACTATCACGTTCAGCAGCGTGTACATCCACCAGTAGTTGGCGATATCAAATTTCATGTAGACCAGCAGGCCCGTGCCCACCATCACCGCCAGCGTGATCGGGATCAGCCCGCGCCACGCCAGCTTCATCAGCTGGTCGAAGCGGAAACGTGGCAGCGTCCACCTGATCCACATCATGATGAACAGCAGCAGCGTGATCTTCCCAACAAACACGTTGAACTTGATGAACACGATCAGCAGCGCCAGCCACCAGGGCTGACCGGCCGCGCCCGCGACTTCCGGCAGCAGGCTCATCCCGGACATCGTCGTGAACATCGGTGCGATGTCCCAGCCACCCAGGAACAGGATCGTGAAGAACGCCGACCCGGCGATCATGTGCATGTATTCCGCGAGGAAGAACAGCGCCCACTTCATCGAGCTGTACTCGGTGTGGAAACCGCCGACCAGTTCCTGCTCGGCTTCCGCCAGGTCGAACGGCGCACGGTTGGTCTCTGCGAGGACACAGATAAAGAAGATGATCGCCAGCAGCGGGTGGGCCATGATCCCCCAGGCGCCGCCGGCCTGTTGTGCAACGATCACGGTCGTGTCGCTGCTGCGGAAGCAGAGGATCGCGACCAGGACGCAGACGCCCATGGGGATCTCGTAGCTGAGCATCTGGGCCGTCGCCCGCAGGCCGCCCAGGAAGGAGTACTTGTTGTTGGATGCGTAGGCGGCGATCACCACGCCGTAGACGCCAAGCGACGACACCGCCAGCATGAAGATCACGCCGATGCTGATCGGGGCCACGGTGACGATGGTCCGCCCGGCCTCCGCGATTTCGTAGTCGAATAGCGTGAGTCCGGGGAAGTCATAAACCCCGCCCCAGGGCACCACGGCCCAGCCGACGATCGCCGGGACGACCACCAGCACGGGCGCCAGGCAGAACAGGATCTTGTCGACGTGCGGGGGGGTGTAGTCTTCTTTGACCAGCAGCTTGATGCCATCCGCCAGGGCCTGCCCGAGGCCGAAGAAGAAGGCGGTGTTCATAAAGTTCAGCCTCAGCTTCTTCCAGATGTTGTCCTGCCCGAACGAGAAGTTGGTCCGGTTGGGGCCGACACGGTCCTGCGTCCAGGCCGCGACCTTACGCTCCAGGAAGATCAGGTAGGCGCAGGCCCCCAGGATCATGTGCTGGACGACGGCGATCAGGACAATGCTGACGAAGAATTGGGCGCTGAACATGGGTCTGTGATTACTCGTAAAGGTCTCTAGCCGCTGTGCCCGATGAATCCATTTTCACGGGCCTCCCCCGGCCCCCCGGATGCCCCACGGATGCCCCCGGATTAATTCGGTTTCATCCCCTGCCGGCCCCGCGGTTCTCCTTGGAGAAACAGGCGTAAGCAGGGTCCAACGTCGGCAACACACGGCGGTTGCCGCTACAATCCGCCACACGATCGGGGCCGGTCCCGACCGCCAGACGGCATTTTGCCAGCATTAAGCACAAAGAGTAGGGCCAGCCCACCTGTGAAGCAAACCAACACCGCGACAGCTCAGCCCACCCCAGACGAGACGATCAAAGAGACGTTCGAGTCCATCATCATCGCCTTTATCCTCGCCTTTGTTTTCAGGGCCTACGTCGTCGAGGCTTTCGTGATCCCCACCGGGTCCATGGCCCCGACCCTGCTGGGTGCCCACCACCGGGCCGAGTGCGACCAGTGCGGCTACCGGTTCAACATCAACTTCAACCCCGAGGAGCCCAGCCGCTGGCTGAACGGGGCCGTCTGCCCGATGTGTCGGTTCGACATCGACATGGCCGAGGACGCCAGGCCCCTGCCCGGCGACCGCATCCTGGTCCATAAGTACATCTACACCATCAGCGAGCCCCGCCGGTGGGATGTCGTGGTCTTCAAGGCCCCACACGTGCCCGACACGAACTTCATCAAACGCCTGGTCGGCCTGCCCAACGAATCGATCAGCCTGCTGGACGGCAACGTCTATTTCCAGAAAGAGGGCGAGACCACCTGGAACATCGCCCGCAAGAGCAACACGCCCAAGGTCCAGCGGGCCGTCTGGCAACCGCTGTATTACAGCCAGTACATCCCGCGTGACCAGGGCGATCTCAAGGGCCCGGGGGAACGCAGCCCCGGCAACCGCTGGTCCACGCCATGGATCGTGGAGTCGGGTGACTGGGACATCGAAAACCGGCGGAGCTACGTCTTCAAGGGCGGTGAATCGGGGCAGATCAAGTTCAACTTCTACGCAGGTCCACACCTGTCCATCCCCAGCATCTACGCCTACAACCAGTACGAAACGGGTATGTACGGCGACGACATCGAAGACATCCGCCTGGCCGTCGCCCTGCAGCCGGGAATTGACACCCGCTCGATCAGCCTCTCGACTCAGACACGCCTCACCAGCGAGACACAGACCGTCACCGCGACGATCGCCGCCGACGGCCAACTGTCACTGACCACCATCGACCCCGCAACGGGCAAATCACTGGAACTGATGAGCTACCAGGGCCCCGCCATGAAGCCCGGCCGCACCACGCCGATCGAGTTCTGGTCCGTCGATCAGGAACTGAGCATCTGGATCGATGGCAAACGGGAGTTGATGTACCGCTACGCCGACAGCCTGACCTCCGAAGAACTCGTCAACCGTCCACGCCCGCTGAGCCTGCCCAGCATCTCCATCCAGGTCGATGGCGGCCCGGCAACCCTCCACCGGGTAGAACTGGACCGCGATATCTATTACGCAAGCAGCAATCGCGGCAGAGAGGCACGGGGCGGGTTGGTCCGCGACGCCAGGGGCAAAGTCATGACCAATAACATCCTCCCGATGCAGATCCACGACGACGAGTACTTCTGCATCGGCGACAATAACCCGCTGAGCGATGATGGCCGATTCTGGAAGCCCGATGTGGCGGCCAACGGTGTCGATCCCAGCGCCCTGTGGGTGCGTCAGGAATATTTCAACAAGAACCTGGACGATGAAACACGGGACGGCATCGTCCCCGGCAAGCTCATGATGGGGCGGGCCTTCTTCGTGTATTTCCCAGCCCCCTACCCGGTCAAGAAGAACGGCTGGCGAGCGATCCCCAACTTCGACGACATGCGCTTTATTCATTGATTAAAGTCGTCTACCCGGCGAATTCTCGCTATCTTAAATCACATATTTACCAAGTCTTAAAGATAATCATGGCCATTTTCCACATTGTGGGTTACTTGCCGGCCCCGCATCCTCAGCGGATGCCACCGCGAGATCAATTGACTTGTTTGGGTTTGATTTGAGATGCTATAAGTGAATGCCCGGTAAGCAGATATCCTTAGTGGTTGCCCCCCGGGCAGTCCCTGATGGGACTGTTGACATGGATCACAGAACAGGGTGGTAGTGCGTCAACCGGGCTGAAACTGATATAACCCACATGTTTTCCACAGATATAGCTTCATCCGATGATTCATTAACCTGACACCCGACCCGGCGAGACGGCCGATTTGGGCTATTCAGCAACCCCCTCTATGATGCCGGATTATGAGTAACCAAGCCCCCATCATGCGTAACGTGATCGCCGCCCTCGTGACCAACGAGCCCGGCGTGCTTTCCCAGGTCGCCGGTATGTTCGCCGCCCGTGGATTCAATATCGACTCCCTGGTCGTCGGCCGGACCGAGAACCCCGAGCTGTCACGCATGACCATCGTGGTCAACGGCGACGCCGCCGTCCTCGAACAGGTCCGCAAGCAGTTGCAGAAGCTGGTCCCCGTCGTGAAGGTCGTGGACTACTCCGAGGTCGACTTCGTCGAACGTGACCTGATGCTCATCCAGATCACCACCACAGGCAAAGCCCCCGGCAGCCGGCACCACCGAAATGAACTCATCGAACTCGCCAAGGTCTTCCGTGCCAAGGTTGTCGATGTCAGCGAAGACCAGTTGATGATCGAGCTGTCCGGCACGGAAGAAAAGGTCGAGGCCTTCGCCGAACTCGCAAGACCTTATGGCATCGTCGAGCTGGCACGCACCGGTGTCATCGCCATGCCACGCGGCAACTCCAGCAAACGCCCCGCCTTGAACCGTGGCCACAAGGTCCCGATGGATGCCAGGAACGACTCGGGCATCGACATCAGCGACCTGCCACCGGGGTAACGCGATCTATTGAATATCAGAAACAACCACAGAAGCCCGCGTCCTAAGAGCGTGGGCTTTTATCTTAGTAGATCAGCCCTTATTTATGGAACCCGCCGTAAGCGGTTAGAATACCGCCATGTCCAAGCGCGTCCGGATCAGTCTCGCGAGCAAGTGCCAGTTGATGTTTGGCGCGGCCGTTGTGCTGATCCTTTCCGCGGCCCTGACCGTCGTGGCCCTGCGCATGCAGGACCTGGTGCAACGCGGGCCGAACCAGCGTGCGCAGGATTTCGCGCAGTGGTGGCTCGCCGACGAGATCAAGTTCGGCGGGGAGCTGAACCAGATCCAGCAGGACGCCGCCGGGCTGCCCCCCGGTGTCTCTAAGGCCGTCGCCCTGGTCAAAGAAGAACAGTTCAGCTACCAGGCGGCCAACAGCCCCTTCTTCGCGGAAGCCGTCGAACTGTTCCAGACACGGCCCGCGAGTTGGGAACTGTTCAAACCCGATGTCGATGCCCGGGGTGAGACCTATTACCGTTACGCCCGCGCGATCCGTAAGTCAGACCTCGCTCGTATTCAAGGCGGGCTGGCCGGTGGGTTCGATCCGGCCGTCGGCTCATCCGCGTTGACCGACCCGCTGGAGATGGTCCTGCTGATCCACCTGCGTGATGAAGACGCGCCCAAGCAGCACACGCTGAACATCATCTACCTCGTCACCGCCGGCCTGGTCTCGGGCCTGCTCGCCATCGCCACTTTCTGGTTCATCACCACACGCATCATCCTCTCGCCGGTCCGTCTGCTGCACGACTACGCCGCCAAGGTCTCGCAAGGCAACTTGAATATCCGCTCCGACATCAACACCGGAGATGAGTTCCAGAACCTCTCGGACATGTTTAACACCATGCTCGAGAACCTCAAGAGTAACCAGGACCAGCTCAGCTCGATCAACAAAAGCCTCGACCTGAAGCTCGGTGAGCTGGCCGAGTCCAACGTCGCGCTCTACGAGGCCAACAAGATCAAGGGCGAGTTCCTCGCGAATGTGTCTCACGAGCTGCGCACCCCGCTGAACTCAATCATCGGGTTCGCGGAAGTCCTGGGTGAAGCTCTCGCGGGCAAGAACGACCCGAAAGACGAGAAGCGTCGGCGCTACGCGGCCAATATCATTACCTCCAGCCGACGACTGCTGGACCTGATCAACGACCTTCTGGACCTGGCCAAGATCGAGGCCGGCCGGATGGAGCTGCGCGTCGGTCCGGTCAGCATCGCCGACACCCTCGAGGGCCTGCTAAACCTGATCAAGCCGCTGGCCGAGAAGCAGAACATCGTCCTGCGCCAGAAGACCCAGCCCAACCTCCCGCCCGTACACACCGACGCCGGCAAGCTCCAGCAGGTGCTTTTCAACTTCATCGCTAACGCGATCAAGTTCACCCCGCCCAAAGGCACCGTCACCGTTCGGACCCTCCTGCTGCCAGACGAGCCGGACAGCGACACCGACCCGACACATATCCGCATCAGCGTTATCGACACCGGCCCGGGCATCCACGACGACGACAAGGAGCGCATCTTCGAGAAGTTTGTGCAACTGGACCCGGGTGTCACAAAAGAGCACGGCGGCACGGGCCTGGGGCTCACCATCAGCCAGGAGCTCGCCGAACTGCTGCAAGGCGAGATCACCCTCGACTCATTGCCCGGTAAAGGAGCGACCTTCCACCTGACCATCCCCCTGACCCTCGCCACCGCGACCACCCCCCTGATGCCCGAAGTCGCCTCAAGCAGCAACCCCCGCAATCCCCGCTGACAGCACACTGCGCCGGTTATTCAGAAATTCAATTTGACAATATTTATACCCGAAGCCCACGTTCTCAGAACGTGGGCCTGGCGCAATAAGATATCGCACAAGTTATCAACCGCTTACTACACACCCAGCTCATCACCCAGCTCAGCCAGCAGCGCCGCGGCTTCCGCTACGCCGCGTTCACCGGCCTCACCCGACGCGGCCTGCTCGAGGTGATAGCGTGCCCAGCGGTCCTCGCCCAAAGCGTGGTACACCGATCCGATGTGGTAATGAGCCTCGGGCACATCCGACAGCGACATGATCGCGCGTGCCATCAGCTTCAACGCGGGTTTGTGCCGTCCACGCTGGTGCTCAACCCAACCGGCTGTATCCAGCACCGGCGGGCTGGACGGCAATTCGCGCAACACCTTTCGCGCTATGGCGACCGCCTCATCCGAACCGCTTTGACTCTGATCCGACATCAGATACGCCAGGTCGTTCATCGCCGCCAGACGGTACGGCCCTTTGCCCTCCGCGATAGGTTTCAATGCGGCCGCGGCCTCGTCCTGCCGACCCGCGACGTTCAGTTCCTGCGCCACCTGATACGCCAGGTGCGGGTTGTCCGGGTGCCGCTGGATCAATATGGTCAGGGGTTCGATCGCGCTGTCGTGTTCACCGGCCGAGACGAAGTTCATGGCGTCGAGCATCAGGACCAGTGAGCCCTGTGGCGCTACCGAACGCGACCGCTCGGTCAGTTCGGCTGTACTTTCCCCCCGCTCGATCAACGCCGCTGCATGCAGGGCGTAGGCCGCGATATTCTGCGGGTCCTTCTGAATCGCCGATGCACAAAGCGATGCACCGAGCCCCGGCATCCTGCCTTCCATGGCCGCGGTCGCCATCGCCAGGTCGCGACACGATGCTGCCCGGTCGCCCGACGTCCCGCCCGCGTCTGTATTATTCAGCAGGTCATCCGTGAATAAGGTCCGCACACCGTTGTAGGCCGACGCCGACTCGGCCATCGCCTCACGGTCCCCCTCCACGACAGCCTTCAAGACCGACACCATCGGGTGTACCCGGCCGGCCTCGGTGGCTTTCACACCCAGCCCGAACGCCAGCAGCGAGCCCGTCGCCGATCCTTCAAGCCGGGGCGACTGAAGGAGTGTGTCGGCCCCGGCCTGTGACTGGCCCTGCACGTACTGCAACACGATCATCAGTGACGTCACCGAATCATCGTTCTGATCAATCCGCGCGACGCGATCCAGCGTGGACTGCGCCAACGCCCAGTCGCCACGCTGATCCGTCAGCTTCATACGGAGCGCCAGCCAGCGGAGCGCCTGGTCGTAAGGCAGCGCTTCGATATCGATCTCTACGTCTGCGCGATTCAACAGTGAAAGGTTCAACGGGGAACTCATATCAAGCTCGAGCAGCACCGGGGCGATCCGCCTTGCCAAAACCGCATCTTTCATATGGCCGGCGATCCGGGCCATAGCGGCCTGTGTGTCGCCCGCCTCGCCCTCGCTCTGCGCCAGCATCACCTGGGCGGTTGGGAAATACGCCGATTGCTCCGGTATACCCGCCAGCCGGTGCTGGGCTTCATCGTGCCTGCCCTGCGCAATCAGCGACATACCGATCACACGGTCAAGTGACGCGTCTTCGCCGACCGGTATCTTGTCGAGCAGCGCATTGGCCATCGTCTCGACACGCCTGTGAAGGCCCAACTGCTGGTAGATTTCCAGGAGCGCCGCCCGGGCCGCCTGGCCCGTCGGGCCGCCGGCACGGATCAGCGTCATCAGTTCCGCCTCCGCCTCTGGTCGCTGACCGTCCTCGGCCAGTGCACGCGCAAAACGCACGCGCACCACGTCGTCCTCGGGCAACCGCTCGAGGACCTGCCGGTAAGCCTCCACCGCCTCGGACGTACGCCCGAGCATGACCAGCACCCCGGCTTTGACGCCGAGCAGCGCCTCGCTGTCCGGTGTCGCCGATAGCCCCCGTTGGATCACCTGCAACGACTGGTCGGCCCGGCCGGCCATCGCGTAACGCCGACTCAACTCGATCAACACGTCCGTATCTTTCGCCGACACCCGTGCCGCGGCCGAGTCAAGGTTCGCCAGACGCCTCGCGGGGCTGTCGCTGTCCCAGGTCTCCAGCAGGCCGCTGATCACCGCCGGTGCGCCCGCCACCGACTCGGAATACAACCGTTCGTAAACCGCGTCCGCCGATGCTTCGTCGCCGACCTCCTTGTACAACGCCGACATCATGTCCGCGACCGACGCCGCCATCGGCCCACCTTCACGGACCAGTTTCGTCAGCAACGGGTCCAGCACCGCGATCGCTTCATCCACCCGGTCGACTGACTTCAGCAAGCCCGCCCGGGCCAGCATCGCCAACGGCTGGTTATAGGCCTCGAGCTCTTGTAGTTTTGCGGACCCCCGTTCTACCTGATCCGTTCTGGCGTAGAACTGACTCAGCCAGGAATAGGTTTCGGTGCTGGTTGGGAAGTGGCGGACCAGGGCAACGAGGTGTTCCTCCGCCCGGGCCTTATCCCCACTCTCCTGATAGATCCCCGCCAGGACAAGCCGGAGCAGCGGTGAGAAGTTCCCGGCGGTGATGGCGTCGGTGCAGATTTTTTCCGCGGCCTCCATCTCGCCCCGGCTCAGATAGATACGCGCCGCCAGCGCCGGGTCTTTATTGAGGTCCACCTTGGCCGGGTCGATCTGATTCAGATACGAATCCGCCAGTTCGGCGTCCCCCGCCGCATAGGCGATCCTTGATCCCAGCCCAAGCGTTTCGGTATCACCGGGCGTCGTTTCGAGGGCGGCTTTGATATGGGTTAATGCGGTGTTGAACCTCCCGCTCGCCGAAAGTGCCCGTGCGAGTATCAGCCGGGCATCACGATTGCTGCCGTCCTCTTCAACCGCCGCCCCCAGCGCCGCCACCGCACGCTCATACTGACGCAGTTGGATGTACAGCTCGCCGATCAGGATATTCGAGTCCGGCGCATCGGGGAACTTACTGGCGATCATGGCAAGCGTGTCCGCCAACCCCGACTCGTCACCCTGTTTCAGTTGTGTCGAGGCCAGCCGTGTCCACGCACTCAACGCGTCGGGGTTACGTTCGATCAGCACACGCGCCCAGTCAATGGCCGCGTTGTGGCGCTCGAGCAGGTCGTTGCCCAGATATAGAAGCTCTACTTCGGCGTCCGAGTGTTCGGGTCTCGATTCGATCTCACCAAGCAGCATGGCCGTCTGCTGCCGGTCCCCGGTCACGGCGGCGTGCTGGAGTTTCATGTACACGGCCTTGGGATTGGTCGGGTCCAGTTGGTAATACGCCTCGATATCTTCACCGCTGGCGCCGATGAATCCCTGCTGGGTCATCACGTCCGCGAAAGCAGCCGCGGCCACTTTATCGCCGGGGTCCAGTTGGCACGCTCTGCGCAGGGCCTGCCGCGCTTCACCGACTTCGCCTAACCGCCAAAGCGTCCGGCCATACAACAACTGTATCCGGGCGACCGACTCCATGACCGGGAACATCTGCTCAAGGATTTCACGGCATTTCTCATAATTTTCCGTGGCGTACAAGGCGCGGGCATACATCTCAAATACGTCTGGGTTTGACGATTTTTCTTCTATCAGCTTGCTCAGTACCGGCAGGGCCTTCTCGACCTCGTCAGACAGAATAAACAACCGCGCACTGGCGGTCTGTCTCATGGCTGATTCCGCCTCGGCTGTCGGCGTCTGCCTCAGGATCGCCCACCCCAATTCGATCCTATCCGCAGGCTCCAGTGGCAACTCGGGCACGCCCAGAAGTACCTTTACGGCCTGGTCCGCGATCGCGACAGGCAGGTCCGTGGTCTCACTGAATGCACGCACCTGGTCGAGCAGCCGATCCCACAGCCCCTGGTCGATCATCATCCAGATGTACAATTCCGCGGCATCTACATGCCGGGGGTCCTCGGCGACGAGCAACGCCAGGCCGGCAAGCAGTTGGTCTTGCAACGCTACAACATCAGCCTCCAGCGAGGTCAGCCTCTGCCCATAAGTCTCTGTCGAGGCCTCATCGTTTGATTGGTCGTCAACCTCATTGGTCAGCGCGTCGGGCCCCAGGTCATTGATCCGTGACTGGGTCTGTTTAATCAAGCCGCGTGCCCTTCTCAGGTCGTGACGCAGCAGCAGCGCCTGGCTGAACCTGATCCGGCTGTCTGTTTCTCCCAGGTCCTCCAGGTACGCGAGCTGTTCATCCGCGACCTGCCGGGCCGTGTCGTAATTGGTGAGGTCTTCCGGCGAGTTGACGAAGTCGGGGTTACTCAACGCCGACTCAATCATCCCCAACGACCAGTCAAGCGTTACCCGGCTGACTTGTGGGTCCCGTGTATCGCCCTTCTCCAAACGATCCAGAATCAATTTCGCCGGACCCAGGCTCCCCTGTTGGATATGTGCGGTCGCCTGGATCAGCAAGGCCTCCCGGTTCGTCGGGTCGCTGGCGAGTACCTGGTCGATCAGGCGCAGCGCCGTATCCGGCCGATCATTCGCCATCGCGATCCGTGCCTGCTCCAGCTTCATGTCCACACTCTCGCCACACCCGCTCAGCAGTGTGCAAAACACAATCAGCAGCAGCCCCATTGTTTTGATCTTCATCGCCAGACCTCGTTTCCTGTCGCGCGTCATCATCGTCCTGCTAACTCCCGCCGGGCGTGGCCCGGCACTGTTCGGAACACCGTGCAAATCAAGGCAGTTTCTCATCAATAATAGGCATCAGCCTCGACGCCGCGTCCTTGGCAAGCTGACGCGCCGCCTCGAGGTCATCATCCTGCACCGAAACGGTCAGACGTATCAGTGCGCCGACGGCCTCACGGCGCAGCAGGCCGTTGATCAGGATCGACGCCTGCTGTTTCGTGTAGTTCGTGGTGTAGCTGTCCCCGGTCTTAAAAACATAGAGGTAATACACCATCTGCCTGCCGTCCTGGCTGACGACCTCACGCATACCGAACGACTGGTTGTTCTTCAGCACCGAGCTTAGCGCTACCGGCCCCTTGGAAACGATCTTCTCGCCGCTGCCCTGGATGCACAACTCCGGGGAGTGCGTGCCACGCCGGTTGTTCTTGCTGAAGACGATCAGCAGGTCGAAACCCCGGCCGTCAGAACCTTTCTCATTGACAAATCGGCGGTACACATAGTCATCCGTTTCCAGGATCGCCAGCACCTTGTCTTCAAGCGCGAGGTCGACGCTGGTATAGGTTGTATCCTCTAGCGCCACCTCGGTCGGCAGGGACTGCTTGGCGACCCCGCCCATCGCCTCGCGCTCCGGCTGGTTAGACCAGTACAAGCACAGGCCCGCGGACAGGACCAGCACAACCAGCACGCCCGGGTGCCCCGTGCGGGCCACCGCCTGCTGGTCGCCCTGGATTGTGTTGAGGTAGCCCATGAGCCGATCGTCAAGCCAGTTCCGCTTCAGCAGTCGTCCGATCAGCAACACGCCAGACTCGATCAGGAACATCAACGCCAGCGCCAATGCGAATACGAGGATGCCCGAGAGGTCGTGGAACCAGCCGCCCTCGCCCGCCGCATCCGTCCCCAGGTGGTGTGCCACCACGATCAGCCCGGTGATCCGCGCCACGTTGCTCGCGATCGCCACCGGGAACGACATCAACAACAGGAACCACCGCCACGCGCCCGTCGCCCTGCACAGCGCAGCGAACAGGGCCGCGAAGAACGTTAGCGCGATGATGCTCCGCAGCCCACCGCAGACGTTCTCGATCACCAGCGTCTTGGGCAGGCCGTCGGCGCCTGGGCTCAGCAGCACGTAGCTCCCGTCCACCACCGCGGGGACGCTGAAAAAGTGTGTCGCAATCCATAGCGCCGCCTTGCTGGCGAACAGCTTCAACTCAAAGTTGATCCCGTCGATCCACGCTAAAGGCAGCGGGACCATGAAGAACAGCAACGCGATCGGCAACGCATACGCACGCACCAACGGCCAGCCGCCCCAGATCATCACCAGCCCCATCAACACGCCCAGCAGCGAAAACCCGGACGCGAACGTCACGCTGGCGAACGTAAACAGCAGGTGCGCCATCAGGAAAAACCCGAACACCGCCCAGCCCAGCAGTGTCGATTGCTTCGTTCGCTTCGTCGGGGTACCCACGCGCATGTAGATGTAAAACGCGATCGCCAGTGAAACTACCGGCACCAGTGGGCCGTGAGTGTAATACGAGTCGCCCCCCGACAGCCGATCCAGCAGCGGCGTGTCGCGCCGCCACCAGGACGGGAACCATTGGACCCACACACGCTCGAAGGTCCCGTACCACGCCAGCGCGATCAGCGCCGTTGACACGATCACGCCGACCCACAGCCGCCCGCCACCGGAGGCGTTCGTACCCGGCGAAACCGGATCGGGTTTGGGTTTCTCTACATTACTCAAGGGATGCCTTTCACGATTGCAGGCCCGACAAGACGTGTGACCCACACCGGCAGCTTCTGCCACGTCGCGATCCGTCGCTGATACCTGGGGTTATCCGGCCTAACCGCCGCGACATCACCCGCCCGTAGATAATACTGCCATGTCGCCGGCGATGGGGCCGCCCCCCACTGTTTTTTGAACCGGTAGGTCCCCGAGTCCGGCGAGGACCGCCCGAAATCAAAGACGCCCGCCCCCCGCGACACCGACCGCTTCAAGAGCTCATGATACATCCACATGTTCGCGTTCGTGTGCTTGGCGTCCCGCAGGCTGCTCGCCGACGGCACCGTACTCTCCCGTCGGCCACCCACATGGTTGTGCAACAGCAACGCCCCCGCCACCGCTCGCCCCTCGTGACACACCACCGCTAACTCGGCGCCCTCGCCGAAAGTCTCCAGAACCGAGTTGAATAGATGCCTCGGATATACCGGTGTCCCCAGGTCACGCATGTTGGTGGAGAACACGCCATAAAACCCATCCAATAACTCCGTACCACCAAACGCGATCGTCAGCCCGGCCTTGTCCCCCTTACGGACCTGGTTACGCACCTTGGCGTTGTATCCCGACCATAAATCTTCAACCTCGCCCGGCAGCGCCATCCGCATATGAACCTTGTCGGTCCGGTTCTGTGTGATGCAGGCGTGTTTGATCCCCTCACCCTGATGACGCAGTTCCAGGTACTGCACCTTGAGCTGGTCTGCCAACTCAGACGCGGCGTCGATCAATGCGTCGCGCACCGTTGAATCAATTGCAACGACCCCCGCCCGGTTCAGGTAGGGCAGGCTCACAAGGTACCGACCAAACAGGTGACTGCTCACCAGCGCCAACGGAAGATATCCCACCAGCCGGCCCCCCGGATGCAACCCCGGACGCGCCCCCGGCCTCGCGACTCCTTCGCGCGCGACGATCGACATCGTCCGATGCCCCAGTGCATCGCGCAGCACCGTCAACCAGCCCGGGTCATGCTCGCCACAGGCCCCCGCATCCTCAGGCAGGCTTGCCAGAAAACCGCGCAGCTCCTTCGCCAGCGCGTCGTCGATGTGATGAATGACCTGCGTCAAGGCCATGATCGGCTTTCCCTGAATTCAAAACGGACGATAACTGCTTTACGCATCAGCGCATGTCTCTACTATCGGCGCTCTACACGCAGCATTGAGTGCCCCCGCATCTATTTCTATATAGATGTGCTATCGGACCTGTCATTCTCTGTAGAAATATCCCCAGAAGCCCACGTTCTCCCGAACGTGGGACCGCCGCATCACGCGGCCACCGATCACGCCGCCCGTGTTTGTGTAGCTCCAGACGTGTATCTATCAGACCCAAGCGTTTTCGCCGGCACACCCCCGACACGTACTCCCGCCGCCACCGGATTCACCACCACCGCACCCGCCGCCACCACCGCGCCCGCGCCCACGTCTGCCATCACCACCGCACCCGCGCCGATCCAGGCTCCCCGGCCGATCGTGACGCAACGGTATTGCTGCTTGTTATCCCGGATCAGTTGCGATCCACGCCCCCCCGTATTCTCCAGTTCCCGCGTCCCGTGCTGATGACGACCCGACAACACCTGCACGCCGTCCGCCAGCATCACGTCGTCCTGCAACACCGCCCAACCGACCGAGCAGAACCGCCCGATATAGACCCGCTGACCGATCCGCAACGCCGGCTTGCTGAAGACAGTCATAAATCCAATACACACGTCCCGCCCCACGCCCCCCGTCGTGTAGCGGTAAAACGCCTGCCGGGTATAAACCCCAAGCATCCCCGCACGTTTGGCAAGGTGTTCGCTACTCAATGCAAACGCTCTCTGCTTATCGAGCACCAACGACCACAGCCAATACATAACCAGGCTCGGCAGCGCAAGCAACAATCCAGCCGTTCGGCCGACCGTCTTACTGACGCCCCGTGAATCCATATTCATCTTGTCTTCCCGTTTATCTGTCACGCGGCGCTCCTCACCGGCCTGACCTCTACCCCGGACCAGACGTCTGAAAACGCCCGTGATTTGTCCGCCCAATCCTCAAGAGCCAGACGCTTCTTACGAGCCATTGCCTGCTCACCCAACAAACCTGACGCAGCACGCTCGATACATGCCTCCACAAACCCACCTACTTCCCCCACCACATCACAACAATCCGACCAGCCCGCTGTCGCAGGCAAATCGCGTACCACCACCGGCCGATCCGTCGCCAGGTATTCCTTCAGCTTCAACGGCTGCATCGCACGCGTCACCGCCGCATCCACGTAAGGCATCACCAGCACGTCCGCCAGCGCCGCCAACGCTGGCAGATCGTCATACCCGATCGCACCGGGGAATACCGTGTTTTCTAAACAACGCACCGCATCGTCCGCGTTCTGCTCAGGCCCCGCCAACACAAGGCAACCATCGCGTACACCCAACGCAGCAGCCAACGCCTGGCACCACTGGACATCCAACCGCTGATCGATCAACCCCCAGAACAGCGCCACCGGCCCGGCTACTTTCGGCCACCACCCCGGCACACGCCCACCCTCCACAAGCCGCTCGCGGCTTAGCACTCCCGCTCCTGATCCCACTCCCCCCCAATGCCCCCGATCAATCCCATGCGTCAACAACTCTGCCTCACGCCCCATCCCCGCGATCCGCCCCCGCAGCGTCTCAGACACCGCCACCACATCATCCACCTTCCCGACCAGCTCCCGCTCCATCACTTGCATCACCGAGCTATCAAGCCCGGGCCAGACAGAGAAGTCGTCCACGCAGTAGTAAACCCACCGATCGACATCCAGCCGACCCACCAGGTCCGCCGTGATCGGCAGCGTCGTAATCGCGATCCGCCGCTCACCCGGCACGCGCTCGCCAAGAGATTTCTGTACCGCCCCAGCGACCGCCCCAGCGTTCACCTTCCGCTGCCATGCCCGCCTGAACCCCGGCCACATCTTCGGGCTCACCACCTCCAGATACTCACTGAAATCCCCCGGCAACCCACGCCCCACCTCTGCCCCCC
>JAJDCW010000117.1 GCA_029260635.1 Phycisphaeraceae bacterium
TAGAACTGCGGCGATAGCCAGAACTATCCAGCGGCGCGTTGCGGGTTCCATGCCTGACCTCCTCGGTTTACCAGCAGTCATCAAGATCCAAGACCAAGCGATTCACCTGCATCACGAAGATTCGCCGCGTTGTCGTAACAATATCATTGACCCAAGACCTAGCAAGGCAAGCCCGGCGGGTTCGGGGACCGCGTTCGTGGTGGGTGGCGTGCCGGCGTTCCAGTTCGACAAGACCCAGTTCAGGTCATCGATGCCGATATAGCCCGGCCCGGAATGGTCTGCCCCTGGGTTGGCAGGTGGGACGTTGAAGTTCCAATTACCCAAGACCAGGTTCAGATCATCGATGCCGACAAAGCCGTCACCACCACACCCGTCGCTTCCGAGATCATTTAAACACCCAAAAAGTTCGCCCGGCGGTGTGCCGGCGTTCCAGTTGGACAGGACCGCGTTGAGGTCGTCGATCCCGATGTAAGCGTCGTCGGAATGGTCAGCCAATGGGTTGGCCGGTGGTACAGGAGAATTCCAATCACCCAGCACAAGATTCAACTCCGTGATGCCGACAAAGCCGTCACAGTTGTGATCGACACCGCAGCCGACGCCAATCCTGCCCGGCGGTGTGCCGGCGTTCCACTCGGACAAGACTGCACTGAGGTCGTCGATCCCGACGTACCCGTCGCCGGACCAGTCGGCAAGTGGATCGGCGGGCGGGACGAATTGATTCCAGGCACCCAACACGATGTTCAATTCGTGGATACCAATAAAGCCGCAATTGAAGCAGCCTTCGCCTTGCGGCCCGTCCGCGTCTCCACTGATAACCGATCCGAATGCCAGGCTGGACGAAAGCAGGCACAGCACGGTGAACGTGAAGGCGTTGCGGGCGATGCTCAACATGTCTCAGGCCCCCATGTTTAGATGGTGTAAGCGAGTCACTCCGGAACACCCGGGCTCCCCGGATTCCCCTCAGATCAACCACCACTAAAGCAGTTTATCGTCCCGGCGGGTCAAAAACAAGATGATTTAATACTATTTTAGGCCTTAGTGTACCCGCTCTTGCGTGCGGCGGCCGGGGGGTGACAATAAGGGGCGTACGCCATCACGGGCGGGTCAACACAAGGGGACTTCACATGCGGTGTTCTGAATGCAATGCGTTGATGGAAGAGGGGTTGCTGCCGGTGTCCCACGGGATGCACTGGGTCAAGGGGCGAAAACCCGGCGGCTCCGGCGGGATGGCGGAGGATGTCCCCGGGACCCACGCGGTGATGCGCCCCAACCGGATGGAGGCCTACCGCTGCAAGAAGTGCCACCTGATCCTCTTCCGCTACGGCGAGTCGTGGGACACGAATAAGAAGGCACAGATGCTCGCGGCGGCGGAAAGTTCCACCGAAGAAGCACCGGACGCTGAGATGGAGACGTAAGTTTTCAGGATGACACAAAAGTTTATCCCTCTAGGCATCATCGTCATAGGCATCATGCTGATTAGCATCGGTATGATGTATGGCGTGGTCATGGTGAACGTCCCCTACCAGGACCCGACACCCGCACAATCGTCCTCATCAATTTATCACATGGCCATCTGGTCCCGGGCGCTGGGCATCGGGCTTTGCGTACTGGGCATTGGTGTCCTTGCTCTGATTGTGCTGACAGCCGTGTACCTGATCCAGAAACAATTATCATGTCCCGATGAGTGATCCTTTAATCATCCTTGGCAGCTCGGTCCGTGCGGCGGCGAAGTCGGCGGTGGCGGCGGGGTACACGCCGTGGTGTATCGATAAACGCGGGGACCGGGACCTGCGGGCGGTTGCAGGGTCAAGCGTGCGTGTCGTCGAGCCCGATCACTTCCCCCAGACGATCCTCCACCTGATCGAAGCGGCGCCGGCGGACGCGAAGGTTTTGCTGGCCGGCGGTCTGGACGGGGAGGCGGACCTGCTCAAGGCGATTGGGTTCGAGCACACATTCCTGTCCTCGCCCCCCGAAGCGGTGCGCAGGGTGCGCTGGCCAAGCGCGCTGGCGACGATCCCCAAGTCGCCTGGGCTTAGGCGGTGCCAGACGCTGACGACGGTGTCGTTCCTGCGCAGGCTCTGGCGGCTGGCGTTCGGGTCATTCGGCAAGACGCGGTACCTGCTGAAACCACGCGACTCCTACGGCGGGCAGGGTATCCGATGGTATCGCCCCGGGGAACCGATCGACGCGACCCACTACCTCCAGCAACACGTCACCGGGATGCCCGTCAGCGCGGTGTTCACCTGCGACGGCTGGTCGTCGGTGTTGCTCGGCGCGACCGAGCAGCTGATCGGCGAGCCGTGCTTCGGGGCCAGCGAGTTCGCGTATTGCGGCTCGATCGGGCCGTTACAGGTTTCAGAAAAGACGCGCGAGGTGATGTCGCACCTGGGCGTCGTGCTGACCCAGCGGTTCGACCTGCGTGGGGTGTTCGGCGTAGACATGGTGATGGATTTCAAGGGCAACCTCTGGCCGGTCGAGGTGAACCCGCGATACACCGCGAGCATCGAGATCGTCGAGAAGATCACGGGGACACACGCGCTGAACCCGAACGACGGCTCACGAAAAAACAAGCCCCCCCGCTCTTCCGTGCAGGGCAAGGCGGTGGTGTACGCCAAGCTCGCGGGCGCGGTGCCGGACCTTTACGAACTATTCAGCGATCACGAGGTCGCGGACGTGCCGGAGGCCGGCAAAGCATTACAAAAAGGCGCCGCGGTCTGCACGGTGTTCGCCAGCGGACACTCGCGGGACGACTGCTTTAACAAACTCAAGACGATGGCGACAAAGGTTTACAGCGTCATGTAGGCCCGAATAAGCCATAAGCGTCAGGGTGTGTTCGCGAACATGTCGATGAACCAGTCGTCGCTTAGAAAGATGTAGCAATATTTATCGTGATCCGGCCCCCTTAGGTGCTTGATCTTCCCGGTGGAGGTATTAAATATCTTCGGTGTAGGGGTGACGGGCAGTGGGCGAGCGATCAGAACGAGGTGCTCGCCGGTGAGATCCATGCGGTCGGCGCTATACCCGGCCGTCCACGGCAGCGCCCACCGATTGATGATGCGTCCAGTTGAGCGGTCAAGGGTGATCACCTCTTGAGCATCCCCATAATTATATGTAACCAGGACGATGAGTTCCCCACGCACATACACTGTTGGTCTGCCAATCGATTCAATTGACGCAATAACACGGTCCCCATCCTCACGGTCAATCAATTCGGTGATGCGGGGCAT
>JAJDCW010000118.1 GCA_029260635.1 Phycisphaeraceae bacterium
CATCCGCGAACTGCTCCCGATCGCCGCGGCCGTGCAGAGCGCCGACGACGCCTTCACAAGCCAGGTCACGCATTGGGGGAAGTAGGCGGGAAAGCCACTAATGCGTTAGCTTTGCTTAAGTAAATGTAAACTCACGGTAAAGATTATTCTTTACCGGCCTTCCTCTTAATATCATCTTTTGTCTGTAGCTGTTTGCCACAGAACGGACAGAATATTACGGCTTGATCGAAATAGCCGGGCCCTTCATTAGTCCGTACTTGTCCGATAGCCAAGTATAAAACACCGTTTTCCTCAACTCTAAAAAATGATTCCGGCGGAAACTCCATAACCTCTTGCAATTCCTTGCAACAAGTCCCGTACGCACCTTGATGAACCATCACTTTGAGTTCCCGATCACTTGCTGGCTGCTGCTCATCGCAACCAATGCTCAAAAAAACAATGATGATTATTGATATTAAAGCAAACTGAGAGAATTGAATACCCGGTAACATATGGCCTCAGTGATTACGGGTAGTTGATTTCGTATCACAGCCCCTGCCAGCCATTCTAAATGTCATTTTCTACTAAATCGGGGCGGCCGGATTCGAACCGACGACCTTTCGCCCCCCAGACGAACGCTCTACCAAGCTGAGCTACGCCCCGCAGCGTTTAGCCGGGCAGTTTAGCGGTGGCGGAGATTTACAGCAACTACGTCCATCAGAGCGGTGGTGGAGTCCGACCCCCAGGGGTGGTCCGCCGTGAGGACACAGCGGCTCTGTTGTCACTCGATTTATTTGCACGGCGATCTGCGATCGCCCGCTAAACCGCCGAGTGGGAATCCGAACCGATCCCTGATCCCCGGCCCACGGTCCCTAGACCTTGACCCCACGGTAGCACACCGCGACGCCGAACGTGAGCGTCTTGATCGTCGGGTCGGTGAAGCCTACGGCCCGCATCGATTCGACCATCCCGGCCCGGTCGATGAAGGTGCTGACGCTCTTGGGCAGGTACTTGTAGGCGCCGCTCTTGTCCCGGGCGATCAGGCTCGCGGTGATGGGCATGACGCGCTCGCGGTAGACCCGGTCGAAGAAGCGGATGACCGGATTGGTCGGCGTGCTGAACTCTAAAATAATCACACGGCCGCCTGGCCGAAGCACGCGGTAGAACTCGCGCATCGCGGCGGCGGGGTCGGCGACGTTGCGGATACCAAACGCGATACTGACAACGTCGACGCTTTTATCTGGAATGGGCAAATACATGGCATCGCCCTGACACCATTGGATAAACCCCTCGGCCCCGGGATTGGTGTCCGGGTCATCGTGATAATGTTCTACGATGCCGTGCGAGTACCACTTGTCGTACGCACGAGTCAACATCGGGAGTGTGAAGTCGATGCCGGTAACCTGACCAGGAACACCCGGCAGGGCTTGGGGGTACAAGGCTTCGGCAAACGCGATCGCCAGATCACCGGTCCCGCAGGCAACGTCCAGCACCCGGTCACTCGGTTTGAGCTCCACCATCTTCACCGCGGCGCGGCGCCAGGCCTGGTCGCGCCACATCGAGTGCAGGCGGTTGTTCAGGTCGTAGGCGTGGGCGATCGAGGCGAACATCCGCTCGACACGCTTGGCCTTGTCGGCGTTGGCGTGCGGGTTGGCCGAGAGGTCGGCGTCGGTCCAGGCGGGCGTTTGAGTCTCGGTGGGCATGAAGCGGGGGATTGTAGTCGAAGTTTTGTCTTCGATCTTAGGGGTTCAGTTATTTGGTGACGTCGGCTGAAGCCGCCTCCGCCGTGGGGATAAAAGGTTTATCCCGACAGGTCTGACCAGACCCTGGACCCAAGACCCTAAACCCCGTTACCCGTCCGCCTGAGCCTGCGGGTCGTGCGTTGCTTTGGGCAGGCGTTTGAGCTCATCCAACACCGTGCTCTGATACCGGTCGCGGTAGACGCGGTACTTCTGAGGGTCTTTGTAGTCGGGGTACTGTTCTTTGATGACCTCGTTGAGGTGTTTGATCCGTGTGTCGGGGTACGGGTGGGTCGCAAGGAATTCCATGCCGGCACCACCCCCACCGCTTGCGCGCTTCAAGACCTTCATCACCTGCACCTGCCCGATGGGGTTGTAGCCCAGGCGGGTCATGTATCGGACGCCCAGCTCGTCGGACTGGGTCTCCTGGTTTCGGCCGTAACTTAATAGGTAGAGCCCGCCGCCGACGCTCGTGCCGACGCCCAGGACGGTCATCCAGTCTTCATCGGATTGTTGGCCGGCCACGCCGATCGCGACGCCGGCCCCGGTGATAATCATCGCGCGGGTCATCTGCTGTCCGATATGCTGCGCGGTGACGTGCCCGACCTCGTGGCCGAGTACACCGGCGAGTTGGGCTTCGCTGCGTAGTTCTTCCATCAGGCCGCGTGTGATAAAGACCTTGCCGCCGGGCAGCGCGAAGGCGTTGATGACGGCGGAGTCGACCGCGTGGAATTCCCAGTCCAGGTCCGGCCGTTCGCTGATCTCTGCCAGGCGGTGGCCCAGGTCGCTGACGTATTTCTGGATGGATGCGGATGGGATATCCCCGCCGTACTGCTTGACGAACTGCGGGGCGGCCTCGGCGCCGATCGACTTTTCACGATCGGCGCTGACCCAGTTCAATTGCTTCTCGCCGGTCGCCGGGTTGGTCGAGCAGCCCGCGACGGCCGCCAGCAGCATCACCGCCGGGAGTATCCATCGCACGATCAGGGGTTGTGTTCTTATCATCATGTCCTCGCTTCGCCCATAAGCCGGGCGTCCTCTTACTAAGCATAGACGAACGAACCGGGTGTTTTGATCCCCGATATTAGCTCATCCGGCAATTTTCACCTCCGGGCTTGCCTCTCGGCGGATCATATCGTTGACTTAATACCGTCCCATAACCTCGAAATTCGGGCCTACAGAGCTGTCAGGAGGCGTCGGCGTGAGTTTATCGGGTCGCGGCAGCCGCGTAAGTCATTGTTTAAAAGGATTTTAATACCCTCGGTCCGATCACTGCCACACGAACGAACCATTGGAGAATATCCGTCTTGATTCCGATGAATACCCAGTCGCCGCCAACGGCTGGTTTGGGGTTCACCGGATATGGACCCAAACCTTGCCAGCCGCAGCGGGATGTGACAACTGACCCATGCAGCCACAAGGACGTGCTGCCGAAACCCGCAGCGGCTTAATGCCCTTTTATGTTGGAGAGCCCGAATGGCGAGTCGACGCAACGTCCTTCAAGAACGATTCTTTACCAGCCTCATCAGCGGCGACCGCCAGGCCGCCCGCGACATCGTGGACCAGGCCCTGCAGGCGGACACCCCCGCCACGCGGATCCTCAGCCACCTGTTCTGGCCTGCCCTGGAGCAGTTCCAGAACCTGCACCGCAACGACCAGCTCTCGCCATTAGCGTACAACTTCGCGACCCGGCTGCTACGTCAGCTCGTGGACCAGATGCAGATCCGGCTGGAACAGCAGACCCGGCGCGGCACGAAGGTGCTGATCGTCAGCGGGGCCGAGCAGTCCGAAGAGATCTCGGCGCAAATGGCGGCCGATCTGTTGGAAGCGGACGGCTACACCGTGTTCTACGCGGGCGGCGGGATCGCCAACGACGAGGTCGTCGAACAGCTCACCGAGATCAAGGCCGACAAGCTCGTGATCTTCGGTGCGGTGTCCTCGACTGTGCCCGCGACCCGTGTACTGATCGACCGGATGCACGAGATCGGCGCGAACGAACACGTGCAGGTCATCGTCGGCGGCGGGATCTTCAACCGGGCCGACGGCCTGGCCGAGGAGATCGGTGCCGACCTCTGGGCGAACGACCCATGCGAGCTGGCCGAGGCGATGCAGGCCGAGCCCGAACGACGCATGACTCACGACCAGCGGACCGTCGGGCGGAAACGTCGGACCAACAAACGCAGCGCCGCCTAAGATTCCCTGTCATCATTAATCCAAACGGCAACGCCGCCCCGCCACGGGCGGCGTTGTTTGTTTAAACACGGGTATTGTTGGGTTGAATCGTAGGTTCGTGTGGTACAATTTGGCCAGAGAAAACCCTATGAAACAAATGATATTAACAACCGCCCACAAGCCATCGCTCTGTTTCATCGCGTTCGCGACGGTTGTACTCTCCGTGAGTCAGGCGCAGGCCATCACGCTGACCAACCCGAGCTTCGAGGACATTACCGGCGAATCGCAGTCCAATGAGTTCACCTTCGGCCCGCTGAACGGCTGGGACCTCTACGACCCCGGCAACATCACGGATGGCGGCGACGGACCGACCTATTACATCGGGACGCTGACACCCAACCCGCCGACCAATTTCACCAACGGCGCTTCGGAAGGCCAGCGTGTCGGTATCGCGTTTAACTTCTTCGGCAGCGGTGGACAGGGGGAATACGGCATGCAGCAAACGCTCCCCGAAGCCCTGCCGCAAAACTCGGAATACTTACTCTCCGTGGATATCGGCAACATCGCATCGGGCACCGCGGTCAGCGGCCAGTTCTTCGACCTCGACGGCTTCCCGGGCTACCGCATCGACGTCCTGGCCGACGGGGTCGTGATCGGGCAGGACAACAACTCACTGGCGGGCTTGATCCCCGAGGGCGAGTTCGCCACCACCCAGGTCTTTTTCAGCACCGGCTCGATTCCCGTGAACGAATATCAGATCCGGCTGGTCAACCTCAATCAGGTTGATCCACTGTTCCCAGGCGCCAACCTCGAAGTCGATTTCGATAATGTAATACTGGAAACCGTAGCTTCGACCGGATGCTGTGCGGACCTTAATGGTGACGGGTTCGTCGGGATCGATGACCTGAACATCATCCTGGGCAGTTGGAACCAGAACGTCCCCCCCGGCAACCCGCTGGCCGATCCGTCGGGTGACGGGTTCGTCGGGATCGATGATCTGAACGAAGTGCTAAGCTTCTGGAATGCCGGCACGCCTCCCGGCACGGCTAACCGCATCCCCGAGCCGGGTTCATTAGCCGTCCTGGCCGTCGGCGGGCTGATGTTGTTACGTCGACGGTGATGGCTGCCATCTTTCAGCTTAGGCCGCTCCCACTCACAAGGTCTCTACGGAAATCGTTTGCAATAGATCGTCAACGTCGCGCTGCTCGAACCGGGCGGGGCTGTGGTGGAAGGTGCTCGCGGTGGCGACGGCCAGGCCTTGACTGAGCGCAACCTGTGGCGAGAGCCCGCGCTGCCGTGCGTCGAGCACACCGGCAAGCAGGCAGTCGCCCGCGCTGACCGTGTTGATGACCCGGTCGGCTTGAATATGACACCGGCCTTTAAACGTGCCGGATTCTGTAACAATCAATGCACCGTCACCGCCCAGGCTCACGAGCATCCACCCCGCTTGTTGGCTGACCCGACGCGCGGCCGTGAGTAGCGCATCCTCACTAGCCTCTGCATCCAGGCCCACCGCCTCGGCAAACTCCGTGCGGTTCGGGCTGACCATCCAGGCCGGTTGAGTTAATGAACTCAACACGGCTGCGAGTGTCTGGCCATTCAGGTCGAGCACGACCCGGGCACCTGCTTGTTGCGCGGTCGTGATCAATTCAATCAGGGCACCGTCGTCCATGCCTGTCGGCAGTGATCCGGTGAAAATAACAATCACACCCGTCCGGCTGTGTTGACTGATCCGGGTCGAGAGTTGGGAGAGGTCTGCCGGCGACACCGTGTAGCCCCGGGTCCGAAGGTGTGTATCCGTGTGCGTGTCGGGATCGACGATCGTGATGTTCTCACGGGTCCGGCCGGGCACGGGGATCAGTTGGTACTTGATTCGGCCGGAATTTTCGCTCGATTGCAGGGACGTAGCGAACTGTTCCGCCTCGCTCTTTCCGACGAATCCGGTGGCGGTGACGGGCTGGCCTAACCGTGCCAGAGCCCTTGCGACGTTGACCCCCTTGCCCGCCGGGCTGTGGCTGACCACCTCGGCCCGGAGATGGGACCCGGCTTTGAATCCGGGCACGATCAGCACGCGGTCGATCGCGGTGTTCATCGTCACGGTAATCAGCGTCGGAGCCTCTGCCATCCCTCATTCCCTTGGATTGGAATAACTATCGGACCCTGCCTCTGATTTGCGTGTACGCGACTCAAGCCGCTACAGGATCGGCGCAGGTGTAACCGATACAGACACTACAGACTTTATGTCCCAGCGAAAACCCAACCATGACCACACCCGAACGACGCCGAGACCCACGGATCCACGCCAACCACCAGGTCAAGCTCAAGTGCGAGCAGTCCGCGGGCAAGTATATCCCCGGGACCACCCAGGACGTGTCCGATGGCGGGGCCCTGCTCATGCTGGACCACCCCCGGATGTTGACCAAGGGCCAGAAGGTGCAGATCGGCATCCTCAACAACCCCACACGTGGGATGCTGGTGTCTGAGGAGTTCGTCGAGGCCACGATCGTCCGCAGCCTGGGCCACGGCGAGACCCAGCACGTCGCGGTCCGCTACGAACGCCCCCAGCGGTTTGCCGAGGCGATCTGATCGCTGAACTCCATCGCCCTACCGGCAGAAAAAGCCGCTTACGGCTTAGCGATCCCCTCTCGCCCATCCCCTCACGTAGTGACCTGCTAAACTACCCGTATGCCCTCCCACGAATTATTCGTCAGGACCGTCGAGCACTACCTGGCGCCGATCAAGGCGTACTTGGATGACTCCGGCGTGACCGAGGTCATGATCAACCGGTCCGACGACATCTACATCGAAAAGGATGGGAAGGTTGTCAAGACCGACGCCCGCTTCGCGGACGAGGAGGCCTACGAAGCCGCGATCAACAACATCCTGCAGTTCACCGGTCGATCACTCAGTGACGATCAGCCGTTGGTCGATTCACGTCTGCCCGACGGCTCGCGCGTCCACGTCGCCAAGGCACCCTGCGCACGCAACGGGACGAGCGTCGCCATCCGCAAGTTCAGCCCGATGGTGCTGGACATCGACTGGCTGATCGAGTTGGGCACACTCACCGCGCAGGCGCGCGACTTCCTCAGCCTCGCGGTGAATGCCGAGCAGAACATGCTTGTCGCGGGCGGCACGAGTTCGGGCAAGACCAGCCTGCTCAACGCGCTATCGAGCTTCATCCCCAACGACCAGCGTATCGTGGTCATCGAAGACTCCGCCGAGTTGCAGCTGCAGAAGAGCCACCTGATCTCGTTGGAAGCGCAGCAGCCGGACCGTTACGGGCGGGGCGAGGTGACGATCCGCGAGCTGTTCAAGTCGAGCCTGCGGCTTCGCCCCGACCGGATCATCATCGGCGAGGTGCGCGGCGGGGAAGCACTGGACATGATCCAGGCGATGACCTCGGGCCATGGCGGGTCGATGGGGACGCTGCACGCCAACAGCCCGGCGGACACGCTCAGCCGGCTTGAGACTATGGCCATGATGAGCGAGGTCGATCTGCCCTTGTTCGCGTTGCGGAGCCAGATCGCTTCGGCTGTGGATCTGGTCGTGCATATGAGCCGACACATCGGCGGGCGGCGAGTGGTGACCCAGATCAGCGAGGTCGACCGGGTCAGCGACGCCGGGCAGTACACCCTGCGTGATCTATTCGTGCTGAAGGCCGATGAGAGCGGCAATCCCGGCAAACAGGTGCAATTGGTCTGGACCGGTGAGCGTTCTGCCCTGGGCGACCGGCTCAGCGGGCAGCATCTGGAGCTGGTCAGCGACCTGATAAAACCGATTTTAGGGATGGATTAAGACCCTGACCGATCGTAAAATAGTTATGATGCCCTCAGCACTCCGCCTAATCCGGCTCTCACGGCTCCCCCGGTTGCGAAGCAGGCTGCGTCAGTTCGCCCGCAACCAGCGCGGCGGGACGACACTCGAATGGGCGTTGCTGCTGGGTGCCATCGCGATCCCCAGCTACTACATCATCCAGGCGGCCCTGTCGGCGTTGGTCGCTCACTACCAGATGATCACGACCCTGAACGGCCTGCCGTTCCCCTGACGATAACTCCCCACCGGTCCGCCTAAGGCGGAGGCCGCGGAACCGACTATAAGCCCCCCCGAATCCC
>JAJDCW010000119.1 GCA_029260635.1 Phycisphaeraceae bacterium
CGTCTATCTGTACGGCACCGTCGAACACAACCCGGAGATCGGCTGCTTCCGATTGTGGTATTCTGGCGGGGGGCTGGCGTATGCCGAGTCTGAGGACGGCGTCCATTGGACCAAGCCCGAACTGGATTACAACGAACACAACGGCCGTAAAACCAATCTACTCCTGACCGGTAGCAACCTGGCGTGTGTCGTGCTCGACCCAGACTCACCCGACCCTGCAAAGAAATACAAGCTGCTGGATAACACGGGCCACCACGGTTTCGTCGGATTCTATTCCGCCGACGGTCTTGATTGGCATCAGTACGAGCAGGAGCCTTTGATCGGCTTCGGTTCGGAACTGGTCAATGCGATTCGTGATCCCGAGACGGGTCTCTATTACGCATACATCCGTCCGTACCTGCCCAAGCACTACCCCAAGAGCGTTAAGCAGAAACGCCTGGTCGCGGTGACCACGAGCGAGGATTTCGTTAACTGGTCCCCGATGAAAATCATCATCGAGCCGGACTCCATTGATGACGCCTGGCTTGAAAATGAAGAGCAGCGGACAGAATTCTACTCGATGTCCGGCTTCCGTTACGGCTCGCAGTATCTGGGCCTGCTTCCCGTGTTCAAGATCACTAAGATCTATGAGGATAAGGACCCTTTGCAGTCCAAGTACGAGGGGCCGATCGAGGCGGAGTTGGTACACAGCCGCGACGGCCTGACGTGGCAGCGGGCGGAGGACCGTTCGCCGGTGATCCCGACCGGCCCGCACGGCTATGATGCGGGGTGCATCATGAATGTCTCGAACATTCCAGTGATCGTCGGTGACGAGGTCTGGTACTACTACACGGCGTTGAGCACTACCCACGGCGGAAAGATCCCCGAGAAACGTGCAACGATCGGCCTGGCGAAGTGGCGCTTAGACGGGTTTGTTTCCCGGGACGCCGGGCAATCGGGGGGTGAACTGACCACGGTGCTTTTAGTACTGCCTGAAGGCATACTTTCGATCAATACCGATGCCGTCGATGGTGAAGTGCGTGTGGCACTGCTTGATAAAACAGGCAGGGCTCTGCCGGGTTACAGCCTTGCGGATTGTGCGCCTATCAGCGGTGACTCGGTAAAACACACGGTCACATGGCGGGATCGCCAGGACGTGCCGCCTGGTCGTGAGTTGCGTGTGCAGATCGTGGCGACGAACGCTTCTATTTATAGCTTCAAAATCCAACCCAACCAAACACCGTGATGCCCAAACCCGTATTGCTTTGTATAGCCTTGATCATTCAGTTGTTCCTCGCTGTATCTGTGAGTGCGGACTATGCCGACGGGCCGTTGAATTGGAGCCGGATCGGTGAAACGGATATAGATAATGATCTGGCGCTGGTGGCGTATGTCGAGGGTCGGTTGATACTGGTTGCAGGCGGTGCAGAAGGTCATTTCCGGGCAATTGATGCGGGCTCCGGCAAACTGGAACATGAAGATGATATCGGGTGGTCGGTTCAAGATGCCGCCGCCGTTACGTTTGATGATGCGTTAGTCGTGGTGGGGGGGCGTGATGCGGACGGCTGGTCGGATAGGGTTGGCGTCCTGAGCTTCGGATCAAGCCCGGGCGTTCCACATCATGTTCAGGTTTCTAACCGGCCCGCATTGCCGGAGGCATTGTCTGATCCGGTCGCGGCACACATGGGCGACAAGGTTTACGTGATTGGTTCAACGCCGGGCGATGAGGCCGGGTTTGGCTTTTTTATGCGAGTGGCCGGCCCCGGTGAACACGGCTGGTCCGCCGGCGCCGAGTTGCCAGGTGGGATCGAACTTGTCCGCGCGCTGGTCCCACAGGCCGGCGGCGAGCGGAAGCACCTCTACCTGTTCGCGGACAATGTCCAGACGGGCTCGGGCTATTTGTACGAGTATGACAGCGTTAGCAATAACTGGTGGGAACGGGAACCCGTGCCCGTACCGATGCGGGTTGAACAGGTCACCGCCATGGGATCACACCACCTGCTGGTCATCGGCAGCGTCGATGGGTCGCGACAAAGCTATATCTATCACACGGTGATGGACAACTGGGCCCCGATTGAGTCGTCACAGCTTGCGTCGGTGACGCGCGTTGTGCGCCCGTCACGCGAACCCCTGTTGTTGTGTTCCGACGGATCAGGCACGACGGGTCTGTACCGTATCGAGGGGGCCAGGGTGCAGCCCAGGTTCTTCTGGCTTGATTACATCGCGTTAGGCTCTTATCTACTGCTGCTCGTCGCCGTGGGCTGGTATTTCAGCCGTGGCGAGCGGACGACGGACGATTTTTTTCTTGCGGGGCGTCGAATCCCCTGGTGGGCCGCGTCGCTTAGCCTCATGGCGACCCAGGTCAGTTCGATCGGCTTTATCGCCGTGCCCGCCAAGACGTTTGCGACCGACTGGATCTATTTCATCGGCGTACTCAGCTGGTTCGTGATCGTCCCGATTGTGACGCGCGTATACATACCGTTCTTCCGAAAACTGAACGTGACCAGCGCCTATGAATACCTTGAAGCGAGGTTTAACGTTTGGGTACGCCTCTTCGCGGCCCTGGTGTTCAGCCTGTTACAGATCGGGCGGATGGCGGTCGTGCTGTACCTGCCGGCGCTTGTTCTCTCGGTGGTGACAGGCTTCCCGATCTACGCCTGCGTGTTGATCATGGGTGTGCTGGCAACCGCGTACACCACGGCGGGTGGGATGGAAGCGGTGATATGGACAGACGTGCTACAGGCGATGCTGCTTCTGTGTGGGGCCCTGCTGTGTGTTATCGTCGCTGTGGCGCACGCCGACGGCGGCGTGACGGGCATGTTTGCCACCGCGATCGAAGATGACAAGTTCCGATTTATGAATCCCAGCTGGGATATCACGACAAGCGCCGTCTGGGTCATCCTGCTGGGCAGTGTATTCAGCCGGTTCGCCGGCGTCTCGGCGGACCAGTCCGTGATCCAGCGTTACCTAACCACCACGGATGAGAAGCAGGCCGCACGCGCGTTGTGGGGCGACGTCGCGGTGTCGATCCCCTGGGCACTGATCGTGTTCCTGATGGGAACCGCGTTGTACGTTTTCTACAAGTCGCACCCCGGGCAGGTCACGCCCGGTATCGGCGCCGACGCGATGGTGCCGCTGTTTGTTTCACAGGAACTTCCGATGGGCATAAGCGGCCTGATCATCGCCGCGATATTTGCCGCCGCGATGTCCAGCCTCGACAGCTCGATACACAGCGTCGCGACCGTGGCGGTCACCGACGTCTACAAACGCTTCGTTCCCACGTCCGACGAAAAGAGCAGGCTGCGGCTGGCACGAACGCTTACGATCCTGCTCGGCGCGTTTGGCACAGCGATCGCCTTGCTGATGGCATCCACCTTTGTGGTTTCTGTATGGGACGTCTTTCTCGAGATCATGGGCCTGCTGGCGGGTGTGTTGGCGGGGCTGTTCCTGCTGGGTCTTTTCACCGTACGCGCCAACGGCACAGGCACCCTGGCGGGTGCGTTGATCGGGGCGGTTTCGCTCTACGTCGTCAAACAGCATACCGAGATCCACTTCTTCCTCTATTCGGTGATCGGGATCGGCGTCTGCTTTGTGTGCGGATACATCTTAAGCCGCGTGTTGCCCGGCACGGCTAACATCCGTGAACTGACCGTCCTTACACAGGATAAGAAGGGCCCACATACTCAAATTGAGCAACCCGTGCCGGGTAACGGCTGAAAGTGGAGGTAACGGTCCGATGGCCAGTGATAATGCGGAAAAAATGATGTCGGCCCTGAAGTACCTTGTGGTCCTCGTCCTGCTTGTAGTCGTGGTGGTGGGGGCGTTCTGGCGGTCCGGCGGTGACAGAAAGGACACACGACAGGTGTACTATTTCGATGAAGCAAACAACTGCGTCTTCATCGATTCCGCCGGCCTGATACCACCGATCATTTCGCCCACCCAACAGGATTCCGACGAACCGGCCGGAGTGATTGCACGCATCTTTTCGTGCAGCGGGTGCGCCGCGTCCTATGACGGCATGACGCTGGAGGAAGTGCAGCGTAACGGCGGCTTTGTTGCCTGGCTCGAGAAGTACACGCCCGAGGGCCAGCGGATGCTCTCCGGCGGTGGGGGTAACTACGAAAACGTCGAGTTCGACCTGAGCGCAAAACACAAACTCATGCGGTCGCCGGACAGCCCGCATTGGGTGCCTGTCGAGTCGCCCGCGGCCAATATGATACGCTCCGCGATGGGATCGCGTTGCGGCAATGGATCGCCCCGTAGCTGCGGACCTCCGACAAAACCCTGATGACAGCTGAGGTATTGATATGCGATTGATCGTCTCGTTGTCGGTGTTCCTGTTTATTTGTGGTCTTGTTGGACCCGTGAATGCCGAGCAAAAGGATGCCGGCCCGAAGGTCCTGGACCTTTCCGGCCAGACTGACCGTCACGTTGTGATCGCACAGGGCACGGAAAAGACATATCAGGGACACCCGACCACGCTGCTGATGCCGGACAAACGCACGTTGTACTGCGTCTGGTCGGTTGATCATGGCGGGCCCTGCGGACCCTTGAAGCGTAGTGATGACGCCGGGTTGACCTGGAGTAATATGCTGCCGACACCCGCGTCGTGGACGCAGACACACAACTGCCCCTCGATCTACCGGCTGACCGACCCACAAGGCCGGGCACGTCTCTTCGTGTTCGCGCAGATCGGC
>JAJDCW010000120.1 GCA_029260635.1 Phycisphaeraceae bacterium
ACCGGGCGCTGCTCCCACGGCGCCCGGTTTTTTTGCGCCCACTTTGCTTCTAAGCCTTCCCGACCCGAAAATAAGCGGCTATGATTCACCGGGCGGATTACAACGGGGCCAATGATGGATAGCGGCAAAGTCCGGCAAACAGGGACGACAAGTCAGCCCTACTCTGAGCACAGCCGACACTGGGAAGCCTTCGAGTATGTGTACCCCGTGGTGAGCCGACGCAGCCGGGGCCTGTCTGTCGGCATCAACCTCAACCCCGACACGATCTGTAACTTCGATTGCGTCTACTGCCAGGTCGATAAGGCCGAATACCCAAGACCGCGGCCGGTAGACTTGGATCAACTACGGACCGAGTTATCTACACTCCTTGTCGCTGTTAGGTCCGGAGGGTTATGGCAGGACCCAAGGTTCTCGAATATCGACCCGGCGCTGAAGCGCCTGAACGATATCGCGTTCTCAGGCGACGGCGAACCCACCGCCGCCAAAGTGTTCCCCGAAGCGGTCAGGATCGTCGCAGAACTCAAGCGGTCGCTAGGGCTGGAAGACACGAAGATCATCCTGATCACGAACGCCACCCTGCTTGGGCGGGCGCGCGTCGAGTCGGCCATCCAACTGATGGATGCTAATCAAGGCGAGGTCTGGGCCAAGCTCGATGCGGGAACGGAGGGGTATTACAAGCAGGTCGATCGGTCGGCGGTACCTTTTCAAACAATCCTCGACAACATCCTGGCCTGTGGACGGCGTCGGCCGATCGTGATCCAGTCGATGTTCGCTCAGCTACACGACACGGCCGTCCCGGAAGTCGAGTTCGACGCCTATCTCCAACGCCTCCGTGATTTAATCGAGCAAAGATGCCGGATCAAGGCCGTACAACTCTACACCGTTGCCAGGCCGCCGTTGGAGCTATATGTCACGGCGATATCGGATCAGATGCTAAGGTGTATGGCAGAACGATTAACCGACGCGCTGCCCGGCACAGACGTGCAGTGGTTCGGTTCACGTGGATAAACAAAATAAGTCGATGCAGTTTCCGCAATCATTCGTATTTATACCCGCAAAAAAAATCCCGCAGAACGTGTCTGCGGGATCCTAGGGGGGGGAATCAAGAACGGTTAGCCGATCGGCCGGGGATTACTCTTTGACCTCGTACTCGGCGTCGATCACGTCGTCGCTGGACTGGCCGGCTTCGTCGCCTGTCTGGGCGCCGGCCCCGCCTGCGTCTTGACCGGCTTCTGCTGCTGAGGCCTCGTACACGGCCTTGCCCAACTCCTGGGCCTGCTTGTTCAGTTCATCAAGGGCAGCGGTGATCGCGGCGGCGTCGTCGGCCTTGAGCTTGCTTTCCAGGTTGCTCACCGCGGACTCGATGTTGCCACGGATATCGGAGCTGACCTTGTCGCCGTGCTCTTCCAACTGCTTGCGGGTCTGGTAGACCGCGTTGTCGGCGGTGTTGCGTGCATCGACCAGCTCGCGACGCTTGCGGTCGTCGTCCTCGTGGGCCTCGGCGTCCTTCTTCATCTGATCGATCTCGTCCTCGGACAGGCCCGAAGAGCCCTTGATCTCGATGTTCTGGCTCTTATTGGTTGCCTTGTCGGTCGCGGTCACGCTGATGATGCCGTTAGCATCGATGTTGAACTCGACCTCGATCTGCGGCATGCCACGCGGGGCCGGGGGGATGTCCGCCAGATTGAATCGGCCGAGCGTCCGGTTGTCGGAAGCGAATTCCCGCTCGCCCTGCAACACATGGATCGTGACCTCGGTCTGGTTGTCGCTGGCGGTCGAGAAGGTTTCCTTCTTGCTGGTGGGGATCGTGGTGTTCTTCTCGATGAGCTTAGTGTTCACACCGCCCATCGTCTCGATGCCCAGGGACAGCGGGGTGACGTCCAGCAGCAGGATGTCTTTGACGTCGCCCTGCAGGACCGCGCCCTGGATGGCGGCACCGATGGCGACCACCTCGTCGGGGTTGATGCTCTTATTGGGGTCCTTGCCGAAGACTTCTTTGGCGATCTCCTGCACCTTGGGCATGCGGGTCGATCCGCCGACAAGAACCACTTCATTAATGTCCGACGGGGATAGCTTGGCGTCCTTGAGCGCCTGCTTCACGGGACCCGTGATCCGGTTGAACAGATCAGCACTGACCTGCTGGAACTTGGCGCGGGTGATCGTGATCTGAAGGTGCTTTGGCCCTTCCTGCGTCGCGGTGATGAATGGGAGGTTGACCGTGGTTTCCTGCGCGGTGGAAAGCTCCTGCTTTGCCTTCTCGGCGGCTTCCTTCAAACGCTGCAACGCCATCGCGTCCTGACGCAGATCGATGCCTTCGATCTTCTTAAACTCGTCGGCGAGGTAATCGATCAGGCACTGGTCCCAGTCGTCGCCGCCGAGGTGTCCGTCGCCGTTGGACGCGAGCACTTCGAAGACGCCTTCGCCGATGTCGAGGATGGAGACGTCGAACGTACCACCACCCAGGTCGAAGACCACGATCTTCTCGTTGGCTTTCTTATCAAGGCCATACGCCAGCGCGGCGGCGGTCGGCTCGTTGATGATACGCTCGACCTTCAGGCCCGCGATCTCACCGGCCTCCTTGGTCGCGGTCCGCTGGGAGTCGTTGAAATAGGCCGGGACGGTGATGACGGCCCGATCAACCGACTCGCCGAGGTAGTCCTCCGCGGTCTTTTTCAGGTCCGCCAGGATCATCGCACTGATCTCCTGGGGGGTGTAGTCCTTGTCCCGGACCTTGACCTTGACCAGCTCGTCGCTGCCCCCGTCGACCACATAGGGCACTAATTTTTCTTCGGACTGCACTTCATTGTGACGCCGACCCATAAATCGCTTGATGGAGAAGACCGTATTTTTTGGATTGGTCACCTGCTGGTGCTTCGCGGGTTGGCCGACCAGACGCTCGCCCTTGTCGGTGAATGCGACGATCGAGGGGGTCACGCGGTTGCCGGAGCTGTTGATCAGCACCTTGGGCTGACCGGCTTCCATGATGGCGACGACAGAGTTGGTCGTGCCCAGGTCGATACCGATAATCTTGGACATATTTAGTTTCCTCGTAATTCACAGATGCAGTATCTGATGATATATAAAGCTTTTATTACAGGCGAGGGGAGACAGGACCCATCGTGGATGACCCGTGAAACCGGCGCACCGCCTGACGACACCTGACAATAAAGCAAACCTGATGCCACCCCAATACCCCCTTATCGGGTCGAAAAACCCCCTCGCGTGAGCCCGACCTGCCATGACCCCGCGTAAGATTTATCCCCCTGCCAAATTGGCAATCACGGCCAAAAACAGCCCCACCATTCGACCCCCGGTCCGGCGCGGATCGGGCCGAAATCGGAGTGATTTGGCAGGGAAAATACAGCGATTTTTGACGCCGTCCCCCTAAAAATAAGGGAAAACTTACCCACAATTCGGGAATCAGAGTTGAAAAGTATAGAAAATAGCGTACAAAACGCGATATCCGTTCTACCCCGCAGGGGTGAAAGTAACCACGGGTTGGCTCCATTTCAAGGATGAAGCAACCCCAAACCGCTAGGAGAGCACCATGGCTAAGAAGAAAACCACCCGCAAGAAAGCCGCCGCCGTCAAGAAGGCTCCAACCAAGAGCGAAGTCTTCAGCACGATCGCTGAGAAGACCGAACTGGCCAAGCGCGATGTCGCCGCCGTGTTCGAAGAGCTTCAGCCGATCATCAAGAAGAGCCTACGCGCCAATGGCATGTTCACCATGCCGGGCCTGTGCAAGATGGTTGTGAAGAAGAAGCCAGCCACCAAGGCACGCAAGGGCATCAACCCCTTCACCGGCGAAGAGATGATGTTCAAAGCCAAGCCCGCGAGCAAGACCGTTCGTGTCCGCCCGCTGAAGAACCTCAAGGAAATGGTCTGATCGACTGACACCCTGGGGCACTGCGGCGACGTAGCAACCCAGGGCTAACGATGATCAATCCGAACCCCCGGCACGCTCCGATGCCGGGGGTTCTCTTTTGCGCCTCACCAACCTCTGTTACCATGCAACCCACAAGCCTCGGAGACTTACCCCTTGTCTAACACCGAAACCAGTCCGGACACATTGACACAACAGATCATCGATAGGCACGACCGCGCGATGTCGGTCAACTACGCGCGCTACCCGGTCGCGATGATCCGCGGCGAGGGCTCGACGCTTGTAGACGCGTCCGGGAAGGAATACCTGGACCTGTTCGCGGGCTTCGGCGCGTCGGTGCTGGGGCACTGCCACCCGGACCTCGTCGCGACGGTCAATGACCAGGCTCAAAAACTCTGGCACGTCGGCAATCTTTTTCACACCGAGCCGCAGACCCGCGCCGCCGAGGCGATCAGCCGGTTCGGCTTCGCGGGGCGCAGCTTCTTCTGCCACAGCGGCGCGGATGCGAATGTCGGCGCCTTGAAACTCGCGCGGCTGCACGGCCAGAAGAACAAGGGCAACTCCACCGGTGGCCGGTACAGGGTTATCTCGACACTCGGCAGCTTCCACGGCCGAACGTTCGGCGCGATGGAAGCCACCGGGCAACCTAAGGTTTATGAAGGGTTCGGCCCGCTTGGCCCCGGGCACGTGCATGTAAAGTTCAACGACCTCTCGGCTGTCGAGTCAGCGATCGACGATGAAACGATCGCGGTGCTGGTCGAGCCGATCCAGGGCGAGGGCGGCGTGAATGTCCCCGATGACGGCTACCTCGCGGGCCTGCGTGAATTATGCGACAAGCACGACCTGGTCCTGATCTTCGACGAGGTCTGGACCGGCGTCGGGCACACCGGCGAATACTTCGGGCACCAGCACTGGAACGTGACCCCCGACGTGATGACGCTGGCCAAGGGTGTCGGCGGCGGGCTGCCGGTCGGCGTCACCCATGTCAGCCCTAAGTTTGCCGAACTCTACGACTGGCGCACGCACGGCCACGCGGTCCACGCCACCACGCTCGGCGGCAACTGCCTGTCGATGGCTGTCACGGCTACGATCTTCGAGGTGCTCGACCGTGACCAACTCGTGCCACGAGCCAAAACATTAGGACAACAGATCACCGACCGACTCAATCGTTTCGCCGAGAGTAACCCGACAATCAAAGCCGTGCGCGGCAAGGGATTGTATCTGGGTGTCGAACTGGACCCGTCGGCCTCGGGGGGACGCTTCGAAAGCGGCGGCGACGTGGTCAAGGCCTGCATGGACCGGGGCGTTTTGATCAACGCGTGTCAAGGCAACGTCCTGCGGATCGCACCGGCATTGACCGTCGAAGAGGATGTACTAACCCGTGGTCTCGACATCGTTGAAGACGTTCTGAAAGGCTGATGAATCAAACAAATAGATTCTGGCTGACGATTCATGTGCTCCTGGCACTGTGTCTATCCGTATGTCTAAGCGCATGTGAGATGCCGCCCGCCGGGTCGACGCAGGCCAAGCTTGAGATTGATCCCACCGTGAACCCCGACACTGAGGGTATTGCTGGGGCGGATGCGGTTAAACCGACCGCGGATTCGCCGGTCGGCGCACTGATCCACCGGATCGATCTGCCGTTGGAGGTCTCGCTTGAGCCGTGCTGGGCGACGGTCAATGAGTCGGCGGTGCCGATGCTGAAGCGTGGGATGTGGCAGATCAACGGGCTGCGGATCGGCGTGCTTGATGCGGAGAACGCCACGCTCTTCGCGCAGGGTTTGCCCAGCATCCACGGCGAGTCGCGAGCCAAGCTGCTGGGTTCGCCGCACCCCTCTTCGGTCCGCAGCACGCCAAGGCTGATCCAGCCCGTGGTCGTGGACCTGACAGACCCACCCAAGAGCCCAAAGGTCCTGAGGCTCAAAGGCGGCAAGCTCCAGCTGCTTGCCAAGATCACACGCGACGAAACCGGTCAGGCGTATCTGGAACTCACGCCGCACCACTACAAGCCCAAGGCCGACCTGGTCCCACGCAGCCCGCTAGAGAAGCAGCTGGACGGCCATGTGTTCACCGAATTGACCACGAAGCTGGCGTTGACACGGAACACCGCGGTCGTGGTCGGGCTGTATCGGCCCTGGTTGGAGCCGGTGGACCTGCGAGTCCCTCAAGGCCCATCGGAAACCGGAGCCACTGAGGGCTCGGCCAAGACGCCTGAGGATGGCCGCGATACGCTCGAAGCCGAGCAAGCAGCTGACCCGGATCAAGACACAACCCAAGACGCTAAAGACGCGGAACCCGAACAGCCCGAGATCCCCAACCACCTGGGCAAGGCGCTGATGGCCGGGCAGCGCGCGGGGCACGACACGCAGGTCATCATGGTCATCTCATTGATGGATGACTGGGATTAGGACGGGCAACGAATAACCTGGTTAGTTGCCCTCTCCACCGGGTGGTGGGCCGGACGGCGAACCTCCGCCGTTACCACCGCCGTCATTGTTACCGCCTCCACCGTCGCCACCTTCACCGGTCGACCCTTCGCCGCCCCCGGGCTTACGCCGACGGCCGCGACGCCTTCGGCGGCGCTTGCGCTTGCCGGTTCCCTCTTCACCGGGTTGTCCGGCCTCGGGGCCTTTGCCATCGGTCTCTTGCGGGTTCGATGCATCGGGTGTCTTATTCGGGTCAGCACCGTCGGCGGGGCCTGCCCCGGCTTTATCCTGATCGCGATCCGGACGACGCGAGCGCTGACGCCCCCCGTTGCCGTCATCACGACGGGGCTTGTCGGCCGGCTTGTCGCCGCCGTTGGACGAGCGCGACCCACCGCTCGGTCGCCGCGAATACGCCTGCTTCTCAGCCTGCTCGGCCCGTTCCTGCTCTTCCTTACGGAACGCGGCGGACTCTTCCTTGTTTAAGGACCGGATACTTTCAAGCGGGTACGCCGCCGGGGCGGTCGGCCCGATCTTCACAAGAACTAACTGCGTGAGGATCTGTGAGTTCAACACGATCCCGACGCCGTCATCGGTCTCCACCAAGGTCTTGCGGTGTGGCAGTTTCTTACGCAGCTCCTCGTAGGTCTTGTCTTCGTAACGCAGGCAGCACATCAGCCGGCCACACCGCCCGGAGATCTTCTGCGGGTCCAGCGTCGCCTTCTGCACCTTCGCCGAGCGCATCGACACGGGTTTGAGGACCTTCAGGAAGTTCTTGCAGCAGCAGTACTGCCCGCAGCGTTCGTAATCGGCAACCAGCCGGGCCTCTTCGCGGTCGTTGACCTGGTGCATCTCGATCCGGGTCTGCAACTCGCCGGCGAGTTTTTTGACCAGGTCGCGGAAGTCCACCCACTGCTCCGCGGAGTAGTGGATGATGATCCGCTCGCCACCCAGCAGGTGCTCGACTTCGATTGGCTTCATCTCCAGGCCAAGCTCGGCGACAAACCGCCGGGCCATCATCAGGACCTCGGGCTTTTTGCTGTCCAGCCGGTTCTGTTCGTTCAGGTCCGCCACGGTCGCGACGCGCAGGACCTTGCCGTCGGTCGTGAAGGGGTAGTCCTTCCCGCCTGAGTTCTCGATGTACTTGAGCATGTCCTTGCGGGAGACCGCCTTGGAGCAGCCGGAGTTCGGGCAGGTGGTCGTGAGCATCTCCGCCATCTCGGTGCCCCGGGCGGTGCGGATCACCAGCTTGGACCCGCAGCCGGGCTTGTCACTCCCGTTGTAGGGGAGCTCGGCGACCATCTTCTGGTACGCGTAGCGCACCACCATCGACTTGGGTACCTCGAGCTTCTCGTAGATCTTGCGATCTTCTTCCTCGAGCATCACCGGCAAGGGCGTTATAGAACCAACCATGTTAATTCGACTCCGTGTAACGACACGCGCCGCCGCAAACAACACCGGGGCGCTTATCAATCAGACTTTTTGTCGCCGGGAGGGTTTTTATAATCCCCACGCCGGCCCGGCGCCGCGTGGGGGTCCATACACGAAGTCACCCATAGGGTATCAGGTCGGCGTCCGCCGGCCAACACCCCTGATCTGACTTGGATACCCGGATACCCGCTAAATCACACCGACGTGCAGTAGTACCACACGCCCATGAAGTGGCAGGCGCTGCCGGCGATGACCATCATGTGCCAGACGGCGTGGAAATAGCGCACGCGGTGGTCGTAGCGGAAGAAAACGATCCCCAGGGTGTAGCAAAGCCCGGCCGCGAAGAGCCAGCACATCATGCCCCAGGGCAGTGTCAGGAAAGCGAACGCCGGCAGCAGGCCCAGCAGCAGGTAGAGCTTCGTCGATACCGTGCCCGAGCGGACCTTGTGCATAAACGCCGTCTTGGAGATAAACCCCAGCAGTGCGATCCCCCAGATCAGGATGTGCAGGACCCACCAGGGCCCTTCGCGCAGGTGCGTCAACGCGATCGGCGTGTACGACCCGGCGATAAACAGGAAGATCACCGCCTGGTCGATGATGCGCATCGTGTGGCGCGTGCGCGGCCGACGCACCGCGTGTGACAAAGTCGAAGCGGTGTACGCCGCGATCAGTGTGGCGGCATAGATCGCACACGACGAAACCTGCCACGCCCCGCCGTGGGCCGTCGCCGCAACAATCACCAGCACCGCCGCCGCCAGGCTGCACACCAGCCCCAGCCCGTGCGTCACCGCGTTCATCGATTCTTCACGCCGATCGATCCGTCGATGCACGCTCTTGGCCTGCCGTTGGATATCCTCATCCGTCCTGTGTAGGGACGTGAAGGGGACCCAGAACCTGAGTGTGGACCATGACAGCATTGGAGGACATGGTAGCCGATGCAAGAGAAGCATGTCTATCGCTGCGAGCCGTATAAGGTTCCCGGAACAATTATCCCCTTCTATAAAGCTGGCACCTTATCTTGGTCGGCTTACGGCCTCTTTGCGTCCCGGACTTGTACTGTTGTACCATCAGGAGCAGTTCTTTAACCCGCCAGACTCGCACAGGCGATGGGCCGATTCGAGTCACTTGGCCGGCCCGGCCCGCCTGGAATCCATTTTCCTATCCGTAAGCGAAAGTCACGCATGAACCGAATCACCCACGCCGTGTTGCTCCTGATCCTTCCGCTTCTCACCGTTGGCTGCGGCACAGCCCCGAGTACCTCGACGCGGGGCGATACCGAGCCACAGACCACACAGCCACCTGCCATCGAGCCCGTCCCCGCCGTCTTCAACAGCGGCAGCCGGTCCGACAGGTTCATCGAGCACGTGGCGGATAACTCACAACACCTCACACGCCTGACGCCCGGCTATATCTACGAACGCCTGCACCACCGGGAAGGCTCGGAGGCTATCTCGGACGCCTTTGACCGCATGCTTGTGGCGGATGTCCCCGATGCGCACCGGGCGCTGATCGACGCGCTTGAACTGGACTTCATCCACGACCCGGCGACGTCCTCGCTGGACCTGCTGAATTACGAACTGCGGGTCCACTTCAGCGAGTTCGACTGGCACGACGACGACTACCCCGGCGGCCCCGAGGGTCCGAACGAGGCGCTGGCCGACATCATGGTCGATGCCCTGGATATCGTCCGCCCCGAGCGGCGTGCCAACCGGTCCCGCACGGCGGTGATCCGGCGAGCCAACGTGAACGACGATATCTGGACCTACATGCTGGACCAGTGGAAACCGGTCCCCGGTGAGGGGAAGTGGAAGCTGAACCGGTTCGCGGCGGAGGCCTACGTACGGATGCGTGAGGCCGCAGCGGCCGACGGCGTGACCTTGAAGATTAAGTCCGGTCACCGTGACCCCAAGCAAGCCCAAGCGGGCGCCGCCCGAGCCGGCAACCGCTTCGCCGTAGCGAGCTTCTCGTCGCACTCGTTGGGTCTGGCTGTCGACTTTGAGCTGCCCAGGGCCGACGGGGACGGCACCTTTAACATCACGACCCGCCCGATGTCATCCGTTGTCGCGATGCGCACCTCACCCGTCCACAAGTGGCTTCACCTGCGAGGCGAGGCGTTCGGCTGGTACCCGTTCCAGCACGAGCCCTGGCACTGGGAGTTCAACCCGGACGGGTTCCGCGGGGTCTTCTTCGCCGAGTTCCCCGGCGGGGCGCCCGAACTCGATCCGGTCTTTGAGTAGGGGCGACCAGAGCCGTACCCCAAAAACGGTAAACGATAGCTCGCCCGACCCCGTATTAGGTTCCTGGAACCTTTCGGCCTCACAATGCCGAGGCCTAGTTCACGACCCGCATCCACGTGCCGGGCTGGACGGTCCCGTCGCCGTTGAGGGTGACACCGAGCATGTATCGGGCGTCGCCGACCTTGCCGAGGCCGGTCAGCACGACGGGGTCCGAGTTGTTATTGAGCAGATTCGCATCCACCGGGTCCACGGCGACCAGCGTGAACGTCCCGTCGCCCAGCGGCACGTTCGTGAGCGTCCCGGCGGTGAAAAACGTGCGCCACGTCAGGGGGTTGTTCTTTGCTTCCCATAGCCCGCGGTCGATCGCCGTCCTGGCAAGCTCACGGGCCAAGGCGCCGTCCTCCGCCACGCCGATCGCCCGCCGCTGGACACGCACCGCCATCAGCGACGACACCCCGATCAACGCGACCAGCAGCGACGCGCCGAGTACGAGGATATAGACCGAGCCGCGGCTGCGCGGGTCGATCGGCTTCGGATTGGACGGTGTGCGTTTCATTAGCCTTGCCC
>JAJDCW010000121.1 GCA_029260635.1 Phycisphaeraceae bacterium
GACCGCGTGGATGCCGCCGCTCAGGTCGCTCATAATCAGCGAGCTGTTGGTCGGGTCCCAGTCCGCGGGGTCGCCCTGCTCGGTCTGTAGCTCGCCGGCCACGACAAACGAGGCGTACGTCGGTGTCGCGATCATCAGTGCAGCGACGGATGCCAAACCTGTTTTCCACATCATCATCTCTAGCCCTCCATTAGGTGTGTAGGTGCTTGCGGATGCCACCCACGATTTCTCCCAGCGTGACCCGGTTCGACATTCAATGCCGAGCCCGCCGTGTGACAATTCGCCTTTACTTGTGAGGCGATAAATAGATGTTCTCAAAGTTCCCGGCCTGCTCGGACGACGCGTGCCCGTCGGCGAAGCTCATGTTCATGTTGCTGCCGTGACGGTCTTCGCTCTCGTCGTTGTCGGTGATCGGCAGCTTGCCCAGAGACCATGTCGTCTCGAAGATCGCGTCGAGAGTACCGGCCTCACCGCTACTCATGAATGTGCTGGCGGTGTACATAAGCACGGAACCGCGACGCATGGGCCCACCGGTGGGGTTCGTGCGCGTGCCGCCGTCGGCGTAGATCATCGTTTGCGACGAGGTGCGTACGTGGTCCAGACTCCCGGCCACCGCGTCGCCACCGACAACGTCCAACGGCTGAACATTGGACCCGCCACCGGCCGGCATCCAGAACGCCTTGCCGTCACCCGTCGGGTCATCGTCCCAAGTGGTCACGTCGGCGTTCACGCCATACGAGATCGGCAGGAACACCCCCTGATTCGAGCCGCTGATGTTACTGACGACCTCGTGCCCTTCTTCGTGCGGGTCGCTCGGGCAGCGATACATCGCCGACACCTTCGGGTCCGCCTTATCAAACTGCACATCGTTGTCACCGCCCAGATACGGCACCAATGCACTGGCCCAGTCTTTCATACGCGGATAGTTCGGGTCGCCGTACGGCGCGATCTTCCCCCGTAACTCCGGCGGGAAGGTCGGCATCGAGTTCACCCACGCCAGGTCGCTGCTGCTTAGCGGGATGTGGTACTGGTGATCGACCGCAAAAGCCTGGGCCCCCTGGCTCATCGATCGCAGGTTCGCAAGGCACTTGGCGCCCATCGCCGACCGACGCGCCGCCCCCAACGCCGGCAGCAGGATGCCCACCAGCAACGCGATGATCGAGATCACCACCAACAGTTCGATCAGTGTAAAACCACGAGCATGGGTCCGGCCTGGGATCGTCATGTCGCTTGCTCCAAGTGTCGGGTGTCCTGATTGAGGCCCTTTTTGTCCCAAAGGCGTACTTGAAAAATATAACACTAGTGTTATAATATCAGCAGGCAGGCGAAAGTCAACCCCTTATTGGGCTGCCAATGCAAGAAGTCGCCTGATTGACCGCCAAAGCCGCTTTCAGGATGATTCTTGTAAAGCTGTTTCGGGTTCCGTGTGACAGGGCGAATGACCGGAAAGAAGTCCAAAAGTGCCGAGAAACCCAAAATACACCGAGGTCATGGCCGTCATCGAACGGCGGATCCAGCAGGGTGACTATCTATTAGATGTCTTCCCCGGCGAACGGACCATCGCCGCGGAGACCGGCGTCAGCCACATGACCGCACGCAAGGCCGTCCAGGCCCTGATCGGCAAACGCGTCCTCAAGCGGGGCGCAGCCGGGAACGTGCAGATCAACCCGCAATACAAGGCCGCCGAAAACGTCGCCCAGATCGTCATGCTCTACCCGGCCTACCCCTCGCCATTCCTTACACAGCTTCGACAGACCATGGCCCAGGCGACCCGTGAGAACGGCATGGAACTGCGCCCGGTGCAATACGTACACTGGGACGACCCCGTGGTGATGGACGCCGTAAACCATGCCGACGGCGCGATCGTCATCCCAAGCTCAAGCGACGTCCCCGAACGGGTTGTCCAGGCGATGCGCGACGGCAAGTGCGTCTCGTTCGATATCGACCTCAGCCATCACGGCATCAAGTCTGTCAGGCTCTTCCCCGATGCGCACATCAGGCAGGTATTCAAACAACTGAAGCTCCAGGGACACCGCCGGATCAACTGCATCTCGACGCACACAAAAAACGCCGAGATCGAACGCCGCATCCGCCTGTGGCAAGACTGGATCAAACGCGAGGGCTTGCAAGGAGACCTGTGGGACAACCCCGCGCCCTCATTCGACGACCCAACCCCCTACGCACACAAGCTGATGCTCGAGCATATGATGAGCTCCGACCTGAAAGGCACGGCCCTGGTCGGGACCACGTTCCCCGCGGCCCTTGGCGCCGCACGAGCGTGCTGGGAGCAGGATATGAAGGTCGGCCGCGACATCGCGATCTCCGCGGTCAATATCGAAGCGCCCGCCCGCTTCATGACGCCCGGTATCGCCGGTCTGGATATTCCAGACCTCTCCTCGATCCTGGAACATTGCTTCGGCTGGTTCCTCCACGGCAAAGTATGGGACGAGCCCAACCCGCTTGAACCCCGCCGCAGCACATTATTCCGTGGCGAGTCCGTCGGCTTGACCCCGTGAATTAACCAAAGCACGGAATCACGTAAACATGAACATATATATCACCAACCGACACGCGGACTTTCTACGCAACATCGCCGGTGCAATCCTCTTGTTGGCTGTATGCG
>JAJDCW010000122.1 GCA_029260635.1 Phycisphaeraceae bacterium
CGGTCAAATCCGGGTGGACCGGCAACAAGTACGTCCGCAAGCTGCCACCAAACTGGGAGTACACCGTCGGGAACTGGTGGTCGGGGGCGCTGCTGTTGTGCTTCGGCATGCTCTGCGCCACCGTCGCGATGCATCACCCACGCGGCTCCCGGGGGCGGTGGGCGGTGGGGTGCCTGTCGGTCCTGGGTGCGGGGCTGTGCCTGGACGAGTTAGGGTCTCTGCACGAGCGGGTGGCGAAGTTCGGGCCTTTATCCAAGTTATGGAACCTGCTGCCCTTTGCTGTCTTATTCGCGGGCCTGGCGGGCATATCGCTGTGGTGGGTCCGTCAGAACGCTGGACTATTCGGCAGGGCCTGGATCAAGCTCCTGATTGGCTTTATCTGCCTGAGCCTGGGCGAACCGATCGACATGATCGAACACGACCACCCCTGGCCGGTCGGGCTGGTGCCCTTCAGCGTGGTGCTGGAAGAGGGCGTGGAAATACTCGGGTCAACGCTCCTGATCTGGGGGGCGATCGATATGATTCGCAGAAGCGTCAGGCTCAGCCCCTGGTCAGACCGGGCCACGTTTGATGGATTGGTTTGGCTCGGCGGGCTCCTGTTACTGGCAGCCGCCCCATTGCTATTACTGAGGCATAGCGTCATCAGCATAGAGATGCTTGGCTTAAGTGAACGAGGGGACTTCGGCGCGGCACCCGTGTCGATGATGTATCTGCTGGTGGCCGGGGCCGGCCTCTATCGCTCAAGACAACCGGGGGCATCCACCGTCGGGTGGAAGACCGTTGGCCTGGTTTCATTCCTGGCGTCAGTGGAACTGGGATGCAACCTCTATGCGTGGATTGTCAGACAGAGCGTACGCTCCGCGTCCACCGCCTGGTGGGTCCAGGTTGTCTTGCTTGTTGCGGGTTACGCCATGCTGAGGCTGGCGTGTCGGAGCGTCACACAGGGGAAGCTACCGTCTCAAGAAGCCGCTGCATGATCCGCGCGGAGACCATGCCGTCGCCGTCGTGAGAGTAGCTCTTGGGGATCACCCGGTGGGCAAAGACCGGCACGACGTTGCGGGTGATGTCTTCGGGGATCACGTAATCCCGTCCGCCGACCATCGCGGTCGCCTTGGCCGTGTGCATCAGAGCGAGCGTGCCACGGGGCGAGACGCCGGTCTGGATCTGCTCGTCCCGCCGGGTCGCGTTGCCGATCTGAACGATGTAATCCACGAGCGACTTGTCGATCGTCACTTCTTCTACCTGGGTCTGAAGATTGACCAGTTCCTGAGCCGTCAGCACCGGGCGCAGGTCGCCCAGTTCGTTGCGGGAGGGGTCCAGCGTCAGCACCCGAGCCTCGTCCTGCGGGCTGGGGTAGCCCAGACTGACTCGCATCAGGAAGCGGTCCAACTGGCTCTCGGGCAGGAAGTAGGTCCCCTCAAACTCAAAGGGGTTCTGGGTCGCGATCACGATGAACGGGTCCAGCAGCTTGTGCGTGTGCCCATCAATCGAGACCTGCGATTCGTTCATCGCTTCCAGTAGGGCCGATTGTGTCCGGGGGGTCGTGCGGTTGATCTCGTCGGCCAGAAGGATATTGGCGAAGATCGGGCCGGGCTTGAAGACGAACTCGCTCTTCTGCTGGTCCCAGACCGTCACGCCCAGCACGTCCGACGGCAGCATGTCCGGGGTCATCTGCAGCCGTTGGATCGTGCAGTCCAGGCTCCGCGCCAGCGCGGTCGCCAGCATCGTCTTGCCGACCCCGGGGACGTCCTCGATCAGCATGTGCCCCTTGGCCAGCAGGCAGATGATCAGCTTATCGATCACCTGCTGGTTGCCCATGTAGCACTTCTGGATATTGGACCTTAGGCGTTCGAGCCGCTGCATAAGACGATTCCGGGAACCAGATAGTAGATTCGTGAGTATATCAATTGGGCCGTGAGATTGCGGGGTTGGGGCCAAGACCCCTCGAACCCGCCGTACCCACGCCCGGGAACACTCAGGATTATCGGCAGGCCAGTACCAACCGCTGCCCGGGTCGCAACTTTTCGGCGGACCGCCCTGGGATTACCGATATAAATGTGTGCGCCTGCGTAGAATAATGAAAAACCCCACCCTCAGCCCCCGGCACGAACCCCTGGACACGCCTCTTGAAGTTTGATCGACTCTACGAATTGCTGGCCCGGGTCCAGACACACTTCCAGGAAGAGCCTTGGGAAGTCGCGCTGGAGTTGGCGGTGATCTGGATCGTGGTCCTCGTGATCTACCGCTTTCTGCGGGGCACGCGCGGGGCCCGTGTGATTAAGGGGGTCGCCCTGATACTGGTCATCGGGGTCCTCTCCATCCAGCTGTTCAGCCAGGAGGGGGCATTCGAGCGGCTGAACCTGCTGTACTCCAAGGCCCTGCCGATCATCTCATTGATCCTCATCATCGTGTTTCAACCCGAACTGCGTCGGGCCCTGGTCCGGCTGGGCGAGGCCCGGCTCTTCAAACAGACCGGGCTGCGACGGGCACGTGTGATCGAAGAACTCATATCCGCGATGCAGTACCTGTCACGGAACAAGATCGGTGCACTGATCGCGATCGAACGCCGGGTCGGCCTGCGCGGGATTGTGGAACAGGGCACGCGCCTTGATGCCGAAGTCACCAAGCAGCTGCTGGACACGATCTTCTGGCCGGGGTCGGCCCTGCACGACATGGGCGTAGTCATCCAGGGCGACCGGATCGTCGCCGCCGGTGTTCAGTTCCCCCTGGCCGACGGCGAGAACATCCCCCAGGAACTGGGCTCGCGCCACCGCGCGGCCATGGGGCTCAGCCAGGAGACCGACGCCCTGATCCTCATTGTCAGTGAAGAGACCGGCACGATCAGTATCTCTGAACGCGGCGAACTGACCCGTGGCCTATCCGCGGAAGACCTGCGGCCGATCCTCAGCAAAGGCTTCGGTAGCGTGACCATCACACCCAAAGACCCCGAGGCTGTCGCTGTGACCCAGGACGAAGCCGGCAAAGCAATTCAGGGAGAATTCGGCAAGTAACCGCCACAACGGTTTCCCCGGCTCCCCGGACCCAAACATGAAAAAAGGCGCCCTCCTAGAAAGCCTGGAAACCGTGCTCGTGGTCACCGTGATCACGGCGCTGATCTGGCTGTACGCCGAGGGTGAGACGATCCTCACGGAAAACCGCGAGATCACGATTGAGTTCGTCACCCCAACCCCCGGCCTGGCGATTACGCTCCCCGAGGGGACACCGGGTAACAGCACCACCAGCGTCACTGCCACCCTCCAGGCCTCAAGCGGCGACTGGGCACGTATCTCCAACTGGGCCCGCAGCCAGGTCGTCGAAGTCGAAGTACAGGCGCCCCCGACCGACAGGTATGAAAACGAGCAGACGATCAACCTGCTGGACGCCCTGAATAATTCACACCTGGCCGACGTGCGTGCCTTCGTCAAGGAGGTCACCCCCAGCACGAAGACCGTCCGTGTGCAGAAGCTCGAGTACGTAGAGATGGGGCTGCGTGTTGAACCGGGCGAACTGGAGCTGTCGTCTGTCCCCTCCGAAGAGCCTACATTCTCCCCGGACAAAGTCCGTGTCCAGCTGCCGAGCGTCGACGCCGCGCTGGTGAGGAGTCAGAACCTCAAGCTCACCGCCCACCTGGACAGGCTCGACCCCGACTCGCTCGTGGAAGACACTCAGAAGACCGCATCGGTTGGGTTGAGCCTGCCGCCTGAGTTGCAGAACAAGCCCCACATCATATTGGATCAAGACCGCGTCGATGTGACCTTCATCCTCGACAAACTCACCCGGGAGATCACGCTGAACCGTGTGCAGGTTAAATTGAACATCTCCGACGACCTCACAAGATACTCCATCCAGATCGAGGACACGGAACGATTTATCCCGGCCGTAACCCTCAAGGGGCCGGAAGAAATCATCAACCGGATCGAACAGCAGATGTCAGAAGAGATCCCCGGCGGACGTGACATGGTCCGCGCTCAGATCACCATCAAGCACAGCGACCTCCTGGAGCCGGAACCCTATTTTGCGGTCCTGCACATCGATGTCCCCGAAGGCGTGACTATTATCGCCCCACTACCGAACCAGACTTTTATTACCTACAAAGTCACGGACCCATCTGAGCAGAATTGACCCGGCCCAAGGCCCTCCCGTTCAATATCCACCACGGGCCTACCCGGTATGCGGACCCAAACCTAAAGCGTTTTGCGTGATTACCTTCCGTCATTCCCGCACAGGCGGAAATCTACATGATCCTGACTGACCCTGGGATGTGGCCCCCCGCGTGCGCGGGGGTGACGGGGTTCATGGGTGTACCTAATCACGTAATCTGCTCTAGATGTAACCCACACACGTCGCCCGGGCCTGAAATAGTCAGGCCCCCGGACCCCGACGCTCGGTGTCCCCAGCACCTCCCCATTCCGACAACTTCCAGATTGACACCCACCGCATAAAGATTAATTTTAAATCATATCGAATATAGTAGATGTGCCAAATGATGAAGGATAGATACGACCCCATGCGGCTTGAAGTCCCGGGCCACTCGGTTGCTACAATACCCATGCTATGACGACCACCACCACCGCTACCTCTACCGACGTCGCCGCGCTCTGCCAGGCCCTTGCCGACAGCGCCCAGGCCGCCAGCCAGAACCTTTGTACGGTGCCGGGGCGTGTCCGCGACCAGGCCCTGAGAAAGATCGCCGACCAGCTGCTCGCCTCGGCCGACACCCTGAAGCAGGCCAACGCGCTGGACCTCCAGGCCGGGCAGGACAACGGCCTGACGGCCGCGATGCTGGACCGGCTTAAGCTCGACGACAAACGCATCCAGTCCATGGCCGAGTCCGTCCGGCAGGTCGCCGACCAGACCGACCCGGTCGGCAAGATCATCGAAGGCCGGGTCCTGCCCAACGGGATACAGCTGCAAAAAGTCCGCGTGCCCATCGGCGTGGTGCTGATCATTTTTGAGTCGCGCCCCAACGTGACCAGCGACGCGGCGGCGCTGTGCCTCAAGAGCGGCAACGCGGTGATCCTGCGTGGCGGCAAGGAGGCGGCTCACTCGAATCAGGCGATAGCAGATTGCGTCCAGGCAGGGCTCAAAGAAGCCGGGATCGATGAGCATGCCGTGCAGTTGGTCCCCACGACCGACCGCGCCGCCGTCGGCGAACTGCTCCGCAAGCAGGGACAGATCGATGTCTGCATCCCCCGTGGTGGCGAGTCGCTGATCCGCGCGGTCGTCGAGCAGTCCCACATCCCTGTCATCAAGCACTACACCGGTAACTGCCACGTCTACATCGACGCACAGTGCGACGACCGGATGGCGGTCGATATCTGCATCAACGCCAAGACCCAGCGCACCGGCGTCTGCAACGCGGCCGAGACGATCCTGATCCACAAGGACGCCGCCGAGCGTGGGCTCATGAAAACCATCGGTCAGGCGCTGATCGATAAGGGCGTTGAGGTCCGTGGCTGCGAACACACCTGCAAGGAACTTACTGGCGCTAAGCCCGCCGCCGAAGATGACTGGCACGAAGAATACCTGGGCATGATCGTTGCCATGAGGGTCGTGGACTCACTGGATCAGGCGGTCAAACACATCAACATCTACGGCTCGAAGCACACCGATGCGATCGTGACCAGCCAGCTCGACGCCGCCGACGCCTTTATTAAACGAGTCGATACCGCCAACGCCTTTGTGAACTGTTCCACCCGGTTCTCCGACGGCGGGGTGTATGGCCTGGGCGCGGAGATCGGCATCAGCACCGACAAGCTCCACGCCCGAGGCCCCATGGGAGCCGAAGACCTCACCACCTACAAATGGATCGCCCGGGGCACGGGACAAATCCGGCAATAAGAAAACACCCGTTGCCCGGTCATGGCCGCAAGCCTTGGCCGGGATTATCTACCGATCGCCCGCTCGGTTCACCGCCTCAACTCCCTTCATTCCGGAAACCCTTCCATGGACTCACTCGAACGCTTCGCCCACGACACGTACACGGTCCGCAAGAAGATCTTCAATTTCCTATCGACCGGGTTTCACATCTACGGGCCCGACGGGAACCTGGCGATGTATTCCAAGATGAAGGGTTTCAAACTCAAGGAAGATATCCGTCTGTACACAGATGAAACCCTGTCCACCGAGGTCTTGACGATCACGTCCGACCGGGTCATCGACTTCTCCGCCGCCTACACCGTCAAAGACGCCACCACCGGCGAGGCCGTCGGGGCGTTGAAACGCTCCGGGCTCAAGTCGATCCTCCGGGACCAGTGGCTTGTCTACAACGCCGAGGGCGTCGAGCTGGGCAAGATCGTCGAAGACTCGGCGCTCAAGGCCCTGGCACGCCGATTTATCGAACTCGTCTCGGTCTTCATGCCGCAGAAGTACCACGTCGAGGTCAATGGGCAGACCATCTGCACGATGCAGCAGAACTTCAACCCGTTTGTCATGAAGCTCGTCGTCGACTTCTCACTGGACAAGGCCAACGTGCTGGACCCCAGGCTGGGCCTCGCAGCGGCGGTCTTGCTCTGTGCTATCGAAGGCAAGCAGAGTTAACAAACCAGCCTTAAAAAGTATGGTGCCCGTATGCCCAGCGATATCCAACTGATCTGTTTCGACCTCGGCGGGGTGTTGATCCGCCTTTGTGATGGCTGGGACCACGCCTGCCAACGCGCCCATGTCACGCCATCCAAACCCATCACCGATAAGGATATCCAAGAACTCATCAAGCTGGTACACCTAGAAGAGGTCGGCGCGCTGGAAGACGGGCAGTTCTTCAACCAGGCCGCACCGCACCTAGGGCTGTCACCCGAAGGCACTAGAGCCATGAGCGACGCCTGGCTGTGCGGTGCTTTCCCGGGAATCGCTCCCTTGATTGATAGCGTCAAGGCCGCGGGCCACGTCACCGCCTGCCTGTCGAACACCAACGACAACCATTGGCGGGTTATGACCGACCCCGCCCACGATAACGGGCTGCCGCTTCATAAACTCGACTACCGCTTCGCCAGTCAGCTGGTCGGGGAACGCAAACCCAATGCCCCGATCTATACTCACGTCGAGCAGGCGACCGGGATCCCCGGAGAATCGATCCTCTTCTTCGACGACTCGGGGGAGAATATAGAGGCTGCCAATGCCTGTGGCTGGCAGACCTGCCACGTCACCGAACCCGACGACCCCGCCGCACAGATGACAGCCCACCTTAAAGGTCTTAACCTCATCTGATGCACGACCCGGAATCCCCCGCGCCCGTCCCATCCACCAACCCGAAGCCCGGGCATGGCCCAACGGGCCTTGGCCTGGACCCCCGCGACAAGCCCAACCTCATCGACGGCCGGCTGTTGATCTTCGGATCGGCGCTGGGCTGCGTCGTGCTGTTCTTCATCGTCTGGGGTTCGCTCCGCTCCGTCCAGCAGCACGTTCAGGACAGCCAGCCCCAACTCAACTGGGCTGCCCGCGCGGCCTGGTACGCCCCGGCGGTCATCCGTGTCACCCTGGTCAAACCCAACGCCGCCAACGCTCAATACACCTACAACAAACCCCGCTACCGAGACCCGGGGTTGGTGATCTCAGAAAAAGAAGAAAAATTCATTCTAGGAATGGCGGATATCGCACGAAATGTTGGTTTCAAAGATCCGGCTTGGCGTCAGATCATCCAAGTTGAGGAAAACTTTACAAAGAACAACTTCTACGCTCAATATCTTCTAGCCACCATCAGTCAGATGCAAAATGAACCGTTGATGGCTGAGAAAGCCTTCCAAAAATCCTTTGACCTCGCCCCCAAGGTCATCGCCGTCCGCTACACCGACACCGAAGGCCAACCCATTCAAGGTCTCACCCTCGACCGCATAGAGATAGGCTGCGACCGGGTGACCGACGACGGTGCCGCTCTGGATCAGCGTCTCGTGCTGGTCTTCCCCCACCAGACCACCGACAAGGCGGGGCGTGTGTATCTGCCGGTCTACGACACGACCTACCGCCCGGTGTACCTGCCGCAAGTCGACGGATACGACATCACGTATGCCCCCGACGAGGGCTGGTTCAATCTGCCGACGCGGCTGGGTGTCATCACCGCAGTAATAACTCAAATACCATGAACTGGTCAATGACAGGCACGTCTGATACAACCCGCACGCATTCAAGACGCGACCCGCCGGAGCGATACACGGATGTGGATTAATCTCAGCAAAGCATTAGTCACCGCCCTGGTGGTTGTCCTTGCCGCGGAATTGATAGCCCGCGGTGTCATGGGCCGTGTCGAGTTCGCGCACAGCTACGACGAGTCGCGGAACCCCAACTACCGACGTGCCTGGCCTGCCTTTACCGAGCCCCGACCGCGCGAACCC